>NZ_JAIUZO010000002.1:2130000-2430000 GCF_020171365.1 Qipengyuania gaetbuli
CCGTGTCGTCGCTGTCCGAAAGTTCCTTGTCGTAGGTCACGATGACGCAGACGGGGGCATCGAACTGGCGAAACCCGCGCAGCACCCAGTCCTGTCGCTTTTCCTTGTCGTCGCGCTCGATGCCCATCGCTTCGAACAGCTGGATCGCGCAGCCGATCTGCCGTTCGCGGTGGACGCCTTCGAAGGGATGACCGCGGCGGAATTCACGGCTGTCGGGCACGCCGGCTAGGATGTTCTCGGTATTGCCCTTGCGAATGCGGTTGAGCGGATCGCCGGTAATGACGTGGAAGTGATAAGGCTGCGTATTCATCGAGGAGGGCGAGCGCATCGCCAGTTCGAGCACTTCCTCGATCAGCGCACGCGGGACGGGTTTGTCGAGATATCCGCGGATCGACCGACGGCCGCGCACCACCTCTGCGAAAGTCTGTTCCGGATTGCCGCTCATGATTCCTCCTGCTCTCTCGGCAGGAGTGCTAGCCCAAGCTTTGCCGGAGGCAAAATCCCTTACGGCACGGTCATGCATCGACCCACTTGCGCGCGGATTCGCGGCGGTGGGGGCAGCCCGGCCAGCAGCAGGGGCGCTTCTTGCCTTCCAGCACTTCCTCGCGAAGTCGCGCGCGGCGCTTTTGCCTCGTGGCCTCCTGCTTGGCGGAGATGGTCCAGCAGATCCACTCGTTCCGCGCGAGCGGGGTCAGGTCCTGCCACTTGCCAAAAAGCGCTGCATCGCAATCGAGCATGGCCTGGAGCTCGGAAGGGGTGGGGTGGCGAAAGTCCGGATCGGCAGCTTCCGCCATCGGATCACGCGGCCTTGCGCAGTTCCAGTTCCATGCGGTCCCAGATTTCGACCAGCGCGCCTACGAGCTCGTCCATCATGGCTTCGGTATGGGCAGGGCCGGGCGTGAAGCGCAGGCGCTCCGTCCCGCGCGGGACGGTGGGGAAGTTGATCGGCTGCACGTAGACGCCGTATTCGGCGAGCAGGATGTCGCTGATCTTCTTGGCGCGCACCGGATCGCCCACCATCAGCGGGACGATGTGGGTGACGCTGTCCATGACCGGCAGTCCGGCTTCGCGCATCTTCGCTTTCAGATAGGCTGCGGCAGCTTGCTGGGCGTCGCGCTCGACGCTTGATCCCTTGAGATGGCGGACGGCTGCCAGAACGCCTGCGACCAGCACGGGGCTGAGCGAGGTCGTGAAGATGAAGCCCGGGGCATAGGAACGGATGCAGTCGATCACGCGCGTGTCGGCAGCGATATAGCCGCCCATGACGCCGAATGCCTTGCCCAGCGTGCCTTCGATGATGTCGACACGGTGCGCCGCTTCGTCGCGTTCGGTGATGCCGCCGCCGCGTGCACCGTACATGCCGACCGCGTGCACCTCGTCGATATAGGTCAGCGCGTTGTACTTTTCAGCGAGGTCGCAGATCGCGTGGATCGGGGCCACGTCGCCGTCCATCGAATAGACGCTTTCGAAGGCAATCAGCTTGGGCGTGTCGGGATGTTCCGCCTCGAGCAGTTCCTCGAGGTGGGCGAGGTCGTTGTGGCGGAAGACGCGCTTCTCGCAGCCCGAATTGCGGATGCCGGCAATCATGCTGGCGTGGTTCAGCTCGTCCGAGAAGATCACGCAGCCGGGCAGCAGCTTGGCGAGCGTCGACAGAGTCGCGTCGTTGGAGACGTAGCCGCTGGTGAAGAGCAGGGCGCCGTCCTTGCCGTGCAGGTCGGCCAGTTCGCGCTCCAGCTGGATGTGGAGATGCGTGTTGCCGCCGATGTTGCGCGTGCCGCCCGATCCTGCGCCCACGTCGTGCAGCGCCTCTTCCATCGCCTCGATCACCTTGGGGTGCTGGCCCATGGCGAGATAGTCGTTCGAACACCACACGGTGATCGGCTTGGGACCGTTATGGCCGTGGAAGCAGCGCGCGTTGGGGAAGGCCCCCTTGTTGCGCAGGATGTCGATGAACACGCGGTAGCGGCCTTCCGAATGAAGGCGGTCGATCGCTTCGTCGAAGATCTGGTCGTAATTCACGCGGCAAGGGGCCCGTCAGCGCCGCCACGGCGGCCATACATGAGCCGTCACATAAGCGAACGGGGCGGCTTTCGCCACCGCGATCTTTGCGAACGATTCGCAAGGTTCAGAAGCGTTCGAGGCGCTTGATACCGTGCTGGGCGAAGGTTGGGGCGAGCCGCTCGAAATCGGCCAGATCGCCGGTCGTCACCGCAAGGTCCGGCTCGGCGCGGGTGAAGTCCTGCCCCTCGACGAGATGCGCGATGCGGCGCGCGATGCCCGCCGCGCCGTGGACGAAGGTCACGTCCTTCCCGAACGCCTCGCGCAGTTCCGGCTCCAGCAGCGGGAAATGGGTGCAGGCAAGCACGACCGTGTCCATGTTCTCGCCGCCCGGCTGGAGGACGAGGCCGGACGCGGCCCGCGCAACATCGTCCACGCTGATCGCCTCGCCGCGAAGCTTCGCCTCGCCCAGCGCCACGAGGTCGTTCGCACCGTAGCGCAGCAGCACCTTGTCGCTGGCGAACTCACGCTCGAGATCGTCGACATAGCGCTGGCGCACCGTCGCTTGTGTGCCGAGCAGGCCGATCGTGCCTGTCTTCGTAACCGCTGCAGCGGGCTTGATCGCGGGCACGGTGCCGACGATCGGCGTCTCCAGCACCTCGCGCACCATGCCCAGCGCAATCGTGCTGGCGGTGTTGCAGGCGATGCAAATGAGGCGCGGTTGGTAGCGTTCCGCCATACGCCCAAGCAGCCCCGCGACCCGCGCGGCCACCTCCGCCTCGCTTTTAGCGCCATAGGGCAGGCCGGCCATGTCGGCGGCATAGATCACCGGCGCATCGGGCAGCAGCTTGCGCATTTCGGCAAGGACGGTCAGCCCGCCCACGCCGGAATCAAACAGCAGGATCGGGGAAGAAGCGTCCAAAATCGATAGTCCCCTGGCCCCGGCGCTTGTCGAAGGGGCGCGTTTCACATTAGGGCGGTAGAGGTAGAGGGGCGCAGGCTGCAAGCCAAGTCCCGACAGTCGCGGGGAAAAGCAGTGCCGACCGAACTCACCATCACCGTCCTCTGGGCCGCCCTCTTGGGCTACGGCTTCGGTTCCATCCCGTTCGGCCTGATCCTGGCCAAGCTGGCGGGCAAGGGCGATATCCGGACCATCGGCAGCGGGAATATCGGCGCGACTAATGTGCTGCGCACAGGCAGCAAGGGACTGGCTGCGGCAACGCTCCTGCTCGACCTCGCCAAGGGTTTCGTCCCCGTCTGGCTGGCCGGAATGTGGTTCTGGCAGGACATGGGCTGGACTGCGCTCTTCGCGGTGATCGGCCATGCCTTCCCCGTCTGGCTGGGCTTCAAGGGTGGCAAGGGCGTGGCGACCAATGCGGGCGTCAGCTTCGCGCTCGCCTGGCCGATCGGGCTGGCCTACGCCGTGGTCTGGATCGGCATGCTCGCGATCACCCGCATCAGTTCGCTTGCCGGGATGAGCGCGGTGGTAGCCGCTGCCGTCGCCGCATTCGCGCTCGGCGCGCCCACCTTCGCCAAGGTGCTGGCGGTGATCGCTGTGCTGGTCATCTGGCTGCATCGTGAAAACATCCGGCGCCTCGTCGCGGGGACCGAGCCCAAGGTCGGCTCCAAGGGGTGAACGGACTCGCACGGCCGCCAGCGGCATCGCTCACGCAGGAAGAGGCTTTCGCGCGCATCCGGCTGCTGCGTTCGCCCAATATCGGGCCGGTCAGCTATGCCATGTTGCTGGCGCGGTTCGGCACGGCCGTCGCGTCGCTCGATGCCCTGCCGGACCTCGGCAAGCGCGGCGGGCGGCAGTACCGCGCCGCGCCCGCAGACCGGATCGAGCGCGAGGTCGATGCCGTCAGGCGGGCAGGGGCCAAGTACCTCTTCCACGACCAGCCCGATTTCCCGGCGCTGCTGGCCCAAGTGGACGGCGCCCCGCCGATCCTGACCTATCGCGGCGACCTGTCGCTGGCCTCTGCTCCCTGCGTGGCCATGGTCGGCGCGCGCAATGCCAGCGCGGCTGCCGTGAAACTGGCGCGCGAATTCGGGAAAGGTCTGGCTGGGGCGGGTTTTACCGTCGTTTCCGGCCTTGCGCGGGGCATCGACGGCGCAGCGCACGAGGGGGCCTTCCCGCGCACCATCGGCGTCATCGCCAGCGGTATCGACATCGCCTATCCGCCGCAGCACGAGGTCTTGCAGGAACGGATCGCGAGCGAGGGCCTGCTGATCGCAGAGCAGCCCCCCGGCACCGAACCACGCGGCAGCCACTTCCCCAGCCGCAACCGCATCATCGCAGGGTTGGCCAGCGGGACCCTGGTGGTCGAGGCGGCGGTCAAGTCCGGCAGCCTCATCACCGCACGGCTGGCGGGCGAGGCGGGGCGCGAGGTCATGGCGATCCCCGGGTCCCCGCTCGAAGCGCGCAGCCACGGCTGCAATCACCTCATCCGCGAGGGCGCGGTGCTGGTGCAGTCGCCGGAGGACGTGGTGGAACTGCTCACGGGCTTCGACGGCACTCCGCGCTCGACCTTCCGCGAGCCGGTGTCGCAATTCGATTTCGAGCCGGGCGAAATGGCCGAGGCGCAGCCGGCCGACATCGCCTCGCTACTGACGACCGCGCCGGTCGCCATCGACGAACTCATCCGCCAGTCGGGCGAAAGTGCGGCGGCCGTGCAATTGGCGCTGCTGGAACTGGAAATCGCCGGACGGCTGGAGCGGCATGCTGCGGGGAGGGTTAGTTTGGCGGGTTAAACTCCGAGGATCCCGAAGGTTGTCGAGCCTATACAAGCAATCCGGCGCGTTCTGTTTCAATGGAACTCCCATCAAGTGCAGATGGGGGAAGTAATGACAAACTCTATAAAGTCTCTTTTGGCAGTCTTCGCGCTGCTGTTTTTTGGACTTTCTTCGGCTTATGCCAAGGACGACGCGCCGGTAAAGGTCAAGGACAAGGGCGCCATGCAAGGCGCATCTCAGGTTTCGATCGTTGCCTTCAATGTCGGCTTCATTTTCGAATCGGTTGATCAGACCAAGTCGACTGGCGGGCTGATGGGTGCCTTCGGGGGTACCACCAAGGCACAAAGCACACTGGACGGCGTCACTCCCGAAATGATGCAGCAGATTACCGATGCGGCATACGCCGACTTCATCGCCAAGCTGGCTGCCAACGGGGTGACGGTCGTGCCTGCGGATTTTGCTAACCTGAAGGGCAAACACGGCCCCAGCGAGGAGAACATTCAGCTCGAAAAGAAGAGCAAGGGGAAGGCAATGTTCTATTCCCCGACCGAACTGCCGATGCAGGTTTTCCTGACCGGGGATGTGGCGCAGCGCCAAAGCTTCGGCAATTTCGGCGATGCAGGTCGTGCGGGACAGAACACGTTCGCCGTCCAGAGTGCAGCCAAGGCATCGGGCATCCCGGCGATCGGCGCTGTCTACCTCATCGACTTTTCCGACCAAAAACGTCCCGGTGCCTTCAGCTTTGGCGGCAGCTTGAAGGTGAATGCCAACCTGTCGGTGGTGCCGGATTATTCGAGTATCTCGGTCTATGGCGCCAACGGCAAGCAGAACGAAATCGTGCTGAACATGCCGGTATCGGTGGACGGCGAGTTCATCGAAGTGGCCGACGGCAGCAGTGGCAGCGAGAAAGCCGTGCAGTCGGCGGCAAACGTCGCCGGCGGGATTGCCGCAGCGGTTGGAATCGGATTGCCGCGCTTTGGCAAGACCCGCAAGTTCACGTTCACCGCCAACGACGAGAATTACCAAGCCGGCGCGATCGCTCTTGCCGGGGCGACAAACGATCTGGTGATCGGTTACCTGAACCAACAGCGCTGATGCGGTGAGTCGCATTGTCCCAAGTCGCAACGAACCGGCCAATTTGGGGGGTCAGGCTGACGGGCCCTGACGCTTGCAAGTGACCCGAAAGGCACGAGGGATCTGTCTTCCCGCGAAATCGGACCTCAGGCCCGGATTTGGCATTTGCTGGATCCGGGCTTTTTCTAAGCTTGACGCCTTCCGAACCCGCCCCCCATTTTCGCGCGTATACGCATACGTACACGTAAGGGACCGATTTTTCCTCCATGCAACTGGTCATCGTAGAATCGCCGGCCAAGGCGAAAACCATCGAGAAATACCTCGGCAAGGACTTCAAGGTCCTCGCCTCCTACGGTCATGTCCGCGACCTGCCGCCCAAGGATGGCAGCGTCCGTCCGGACGAGGATTTCGCGATGGACTGGGAACTCTACCGGGACAAGCAGAGCCGCTTCAAGGAAATCGCCGACAACGCCAAGAAGGCGGATCGCCTGATCCTCGCCACCGACCCTGATCGCGAAGGGGAGGCGATTTCGTGGCACGTTCGCGAACTGCTCGCCAAGCGCAAGGCGCTGCCCAAGGAAGTCGACCGCGTGACCTTCAATGCGATCACCAAGCAGGCGGTGACCGATGCGATGAAGACCCCGCGCGAGCTCGACCAGCCGCTGATCGACGCATACCTCGCGCGCCGTGCGCTGGATTATCTCTACGGTTTCACCCTTTCGCCGGTCCTTTGGCGCCGCCTTCCCGGCGCGAAGAGCGCGGGCCGCGTGCAGTCGGTGGCGCTGCGGATCATCGTCGACCGCGAAATCGAGATCGAGCATTTCAAGGCCGACGAATACTGGTCGGTCATAGCCAAGCTGGAGCAGGACGGGACGCAGTTCGACGCCCGGTTGGTCAAGTTCGACGGGCAGAAGCTCGACAAGCTGACGCTCGGCAACGAAGGCAGCGCCAAGGCCGCGAAAAAAGCGGTCGAAGATGCGCGCTTCACGGTCGAGGACATCGAAACGAAGCCGTTGAAGCGCAATCCCGCGCCTCCGTTCACCACCTCGACGCTGCAGCAGGAAGCCGCCCGCAAGCTGGGCTTTTCCGCAAGTCACACCATGCGGCTCGCCCAGTCGCTCTACGAGGCGGGTGCCATCACCTACATGCGTACCGACGGGGTGCAGATGGACGGCAGCGCCATCAATGCCTGCCGCAAGGCCATCGCCGACCGCTACGATGCTTATTACCTGCCCGACAAGCCGCGATTCTATTCGACCAAGGCCAAGAATGCCCAGGAAGCCCACGAGGCGATCCGTCCCACCGATTTCAGCCGCGACCGCGCAGGTTCGGGAGACGAGGGCAAGCTCTACGACCTGATCTTCAAGCGCGCGATGGCGAGCCAGATGGCCGCCGCGCAGCTCGAACGCACCACCATCACCCTGCGTGACGGCACCGGCAAGCACGAGCTTCGCGCGACCGGCCAGGTGGTGAAGTTCCCGGGCTATTTCGCGGTCTACCAGGAAGGCTTCGACGACAAGGACGACGACGAGGACGGCCTGCTGCCGGTCGTGAACAAGGGCAATGCGCCGGCCAAGAAGGCGGTCGAGGCAAACCAGCACTTCACGCAGCCACCGCCCCGCTATTCCGAGGCGAGCCTGGTCAAGAAGCTGGAAGAGCTCGGCATCGGGCGTCCGTCGACCTATGCCAGCACGATCCAGACCATCCGCGATCGCAATTACGTCCGGATGGAGAAAAACCGTTTCTTTGCAGAGGAATCGGGCCGTCTCCTGACAGCATTTCTGGAGCGGTTCTTCCCGCAATATGTCGCCTTCGATTATACGGCCGGGCTCGAGGAAGAGCTCGATACGGTGTCCGACGGGCGCGAGGATTGGAAGCAGCTGCTCGAAGCTTTCTGGCGCGATTTCAAGCCCAAGACCGAGGAGGTCATGGACAAGAAGCCGTCCGAAGTGACCGAGGTGCTCGACGACTTCCTCGCCGATTACCTTTTCCCCGAACGCGCCGACGGCAAGGACCCGCGCCATTGCCCGCTCTGCGAAACGGAAGGACGCGAGGGCGGCAGGCTCGCCCTGCGCGGTGGTCGTTATGGCGCTTTCGTCGCCTGTGCCAACTATCCCGAATGCAAGTTCACTCGCCAGTTCGCCAAGCCTGGGAGCGAGGGTGATGACGGCGGCCAGGACGCGGTTCTGGGCGAGGATCCGGAAACGGGCTTGCCGGTCGAACGCAAGACCGGCCGGTTCGGGCCGTACGTCCAGTTGGGCGAGGGCAAGGACGCCAAGCGGGCGAGCATTCCCAAGGACCTCGACGATTTCGATCTCGAATGGGCGCTCAAGCTGCTCGGCCTGCCGCGCATCGTCGGTGCCCATCCGGAAACGGGCGAGGAAATCGAAGCAAATATAGGGCGTTATGGCCCATACCTTCGTCATGATGGAAAGTATGGCAAGTTAACCTCGACCCGCGAAGTGTTCGAAGTCGGCATGAACCGCGCTGTGGCGATCCTGTCCGAGGCGGCTAACCGAAAAGGCGGCGCACGGGGAAAGGCCGAACCGATCAAGACGCTCGGTGCGCACCCGACCAGCGGCGGCGAGATCAAGGTTATGCCGGGCCGTTATGGCCCCTATGTCACCGACGGTACGACCAACGCGACGATCCCCAAGGACGTGAAGCCCGAGGACGTGACCGAGGAGCAGGCCATCGCACTGATCGATGCCCGCGCGGCCAAGGGACCGGCCAAGAAGAAGGGGCGCAAGAAGGCCGCGCCCAAGAAGAAGGCTGCGCCCAAGAAGAAGGCTGCGCCCAAGAAGAAGGCTTCGGCGAAGGACTAGCGCCGGACTTGCTGGCGCGCTCTTCCTAGAGGAGCCAGGCGATCGGTAACTTGGACAGTGCTCCGACCACGAAGCGGCTGAACGCACTGGTTCCCGGTTCGGTCGTGTGGACCTCTGGCGGGTCCCTGTCGGACACGGTCCAGGTCAGCTCGCCGTCTTCGCCCGCACCGACGCGATAGGCGTTGGCGGGAAGGCGCTGGTCGAGCCGCGCCACCATTTCCGACGCCAGTTCCGGAGCGTCGATCACGAAGCCCATCTCGCAATTGAGCAGGGCACTGCGCGGATCGAAATTGAAGGAACCGACGAACAGGCGCTTGCCGTCAATCGCGAAGGTCTTGGCGTGGAGGCTCTCCCCGCCGCCGCTGAATCGTGACTTGCCCAGCGTCTTCATTTCGAGCCGTGCGTCATCGTCATGGGGCCGCGCTTCGTAGAGTTCGACCCCGGCATCGACCAGCGGCTTCCTGCTCGGGATATAGCCGGCATGCACGATCGGCACGTCGGTTACGCTGACACTGTTGGTGATGATCCGCGTCTCCACGCCCCTGCCGGCAAGGTCCACCAGCATCTCGGTGCCGCGCTCGGCAGGCACGAAATAGCCCGAAAGCAGGTCGAACCGTGTCTCCGCACCCGCGATAATCGGTGCGAGCTTTGCTGCAAGCAGGTCCTCTTCGGGAATTGGCCCTGCCGCCTTGCGCGGCTCATCGGCCAGCAGCTGGATTTCCGCCCAGGTAAAGCCGCCATCGCGCATTGTGCGCTCGAGGCTGGCGAAGGCATCCGTAGCAGCGGCTGCATAGGCGCTTGCCAGATCGCTGTCGGGGTGCCGGGGATTGCGCCAGTTTTCGATCAGGCGGGCCTCGACCGCGTCTAGTATCAGTTCCGCGGGATAGGAGGCTTCGCTTGTCCAGTAGCGCTGGAATTCCGCCGAGACTTGCGGGACCACCGCACCGATGGCGAGAGCGTCGAGGTCGATGAACAGCCGCTCGCTCGCCGCACCGAAGTAGACGTCGCCGACATTGCGCCCGCCGACCACCGTGATCGCGTCGTCGACCGTCAGCGACTTGTTGTGCATCCGGCGGTTCAGGCGCGGAAAATCGAACAGGTAGTTGATGACGCGCGGCTTGCGAATGGTCATCGGGTTGAAGATGCGAACGTCGATCCGCGGATGCGTGACCACCGCAGCCCACATCGGGTCGAGACCGGCGGTGGGATTGTCGTCTATCAGCAGGCGCACCCTTACGCCGCGATCGGCGGCCCGGACCATCTCCGCCAGCAGCATCGATCCCGACAGATCGTCTTCCCAGATATAGTACTGGGCATCGATGGTGCGTTCGGCCTTGCGCACCATGGCAACGCGCATCGCGAAGGCTTCAAGACCCGTGCCGAGGAGCATGACGCCCGACTTGCCGGGCTGTTTCGCGGCATGTTCAGTCAACCTGTCGGCAAGCTCGCTGTTGGAATTGGCAACAGCTGCATCTGCGGGGAAGCGATCACGCGACGGGAGCGGGTTAGCAAGTTTCAGGACCAGCCCGAGCGCTGCCAGGGCTGCGATTGTCGAGGCGAGAACTATTGCGATACTGGCCAGCCTGGACCTGCCTTTCCCCGGTTCACCGTTTTCCTTGTCCATGACCCGGTCAACCCAACCCTATAGCTCAAGATAGCCGACGGTCAGGCTGACCGCCAAGGCTATCATGCTTGCACCCAGCGCAATGGCGGCAGGGCGAGCCGCACGCTTGCCGTAGACGAGCGTGACGCCCAGTTTCACGGCCATATTGGCAAGGATGGTCCCTGCGATGGCCAGCGCCGCCAGTTGCGGTGCGATCGTGCCCGGCTCCAGCCCTCCGGCAGTGACGATTGCCGCGTCGACATCCATGCTACCCATGAGCAGCAGCAGGATGGCGATGCCCTGTTCGCCGAACTCGCTTTGCGCCCAGCGCGCTGCCACCGCCGCTACGGCGACAAAGGTGACGAAGGTCAGCGCGGGTAGCAGCGCGATCGGGTTGCCGGGCGGGGCGGGGCCGGTGCTGCTGGGTGCTTTGCGGTAGAGGAAGTAGGCGACTCCGAAACCGACGATCTGCGCGGGTGCGACGACCATCACGAAGTGGGGCAGCAAGCTGGTTGCCAGGAGCGCCACCAGGATAATGACGCGCAGGTACATGACCGCGCTTGCTAGTGCGATGCCGGCATTTTCCGCGCCGCCACCGGCGCTTGCCCCGATCTTCTGGGCGAAGGAATGGGTTACGGCGGTCGAGCTGTAGGCCCCGCCGATGATCGCGGTCGCGATGGTGCCCTTCCGCGCACCGAACAGCCGGTTGGCGACGTAGCCAGCGAAGGAAAAACCGGTGACGATGATAACCACCAGCCAAAGGGCCTGAGGCTCCCAGGCATCATAGGGACCGAAGCGGCCCTCGGGCAGGAAGGGGAAGACGGCGAGCGCGATGACCGCATAGCGGGCGAAAGCCTTGATATCGGCTGCATCGAGCGCGCCGACCCAGCGATGGACCTCGGTTCTTAGCGCAAGAACCGCGGTAACGACTGCGCCCCCTGCCACAGCCAGCGCCGGCTCGCCGGTTCCGGCGAGAAAGCCGAGCCCGAGCGTGACCATGGCAGCTACCGCCGAAGTCGCGTCGGGCTTCCCGTCCGCAAGGCTGGAGCGCGAGTATCCGATGGCGACGATGGTCGCCGCGCCCGCCAGCAGGACACCTCCGCCGACGGGCTGCCCGGATGCTGCGAACAGGCCGGCGAGACCTGCGGCCAGTGCAAGCAGGGTGAAGGTGCGGATGCCGGCAACACGCTGGCCATCTTCGGCTTCGCGCAGCTTCCAGCCGCGCTCGATACCGACGAGCAGGCCGACGGCCAGCGCCGCGCCCAGTGCAAGGGCTTCGTTCCCCCAGCTCAAGCCTGTCCCATCCCCTCAGCAGCGGCGGAAGTGCCGCAGTCAGGAATGTCAGTGCCGGAGCCTCAGTGCAAGCAGCGTAGCTTAGGCGCCGGCATCCTGCTTGCCGGGCATGACTGCCAGAATGAGCCAGATCAGCGGGGTAAGGAACAGGTACACGATGACCAGCAGCAGCGCCGGCCAGCCGATGTCGCGCGCCCGCTTGCCGACGAGGTTGAGCTGGCCGATCGCCACGATGAGACCGGCGGCAAAGAAGGCCAGCAGGGTACCGAGGGCAAGTGGCTGGACACCGGGAGTCTCAGCTGTTCCTCCAAGCTGCTCGAACACGCCGATGCCGCCGCCGATCATCATGGCGAAAACCACGAGGAACAGGCCGAGGCCGAGCGTCAACAGAATAAACTTCCCGCGGCCGACCTTTCCGGTCGTGAATTCCCCGAACATGTCCTGAAACATCAGAGCGGTCCTCCCCTAATTGGCCCGTCACAGGCCGAAGAGGAAATACCATGTTCCTGTTAATACAAGAAGAGGGCGTCAGCGCACCCAGTCGAGGCCCATTTCCTCGAACATTT
This sequence comes from Qipengyuania gaetbuli, assembly GCF_020171365.1. NCBI lineage: Bacteria > Pseudomonadati > Pseudomonadota > Alphaproteobacteria > Sphingomonadales > Erythrobacteraceae > Qipengyuania > Qipengyuania gaetbuli. Next base: position 2,142,093 of record NZ_JAIUZO010000002.1, read on the forward strand.
CCTTGTCTTCGGTCCAGCGTTCGTCGGCCTTCACGTGGAGGAAGAGGTGGACCTTCTGCCCGAGCAGTTCGGACAATTCCTTGCGTGCCGCTTCGCCGATCGCCTTGATGCGGCTGCCACCCTTGCCGAGGACGATCGCGCGCTGGTTGTCGCGCATCACCACGATCTGCTGGTGGATTTCGACGCTGCCGTCGGGGCGCTGGATGTATTTTTCAGGGCGAACCGCGCTGTCGTAGGGCAGCTCTTCGTGCAATTGTTTGTACAGCTGTTCGCGCGTGATCTCGGTCGCCAGCAGGCGTTCCGATGCATCGGAGACCTGGTCTTCGGGATACATCCACGGACCTTCCGGCATCAGCGCGGCGAGCGTTTCCTTCATTTCGGGGACGCCGTCACCGGTCAGGGCGGAAACGAAGAACACATCCGCAAACTCGACCTTGGCGCTCAATTCCTGCGCCAGAGCGAGCAGCGGTTCCTTTTTCGCCCGATCGACCTTGTTGAGCACCAGGATCTTGCGCTCGGGGCGCGCCGCGATCTGTTCGATCAGCGGTTCGAGTTCGTGGCGGCGCTGCTTGATCGGATCGACCAGCAGCAGCACGGCATCGGCTGCCTCGGCACCTTCCCAGGCCGCGCTGACCATGGCGCGGTCGAGCCGGCGCTTGGGCGCGAAGATGCCGGGCGTGTCGACGAGGATCATCTGCGTGTCGCCCTGCAGCGCGATACCCATCATGCGTGCGCGGGTGGTCTGCGCCTTGGCGGAGGTGATCGCGACCTTCTGTCCGACCAGCTGGTTCACCAGCGTCGATTTGCCGGCATTGGGCGCGCCCAGCACGGCAACGACGCCGCAACGGGTGGTGGGGGTATCGCTCACGCGTATTTCTCCATGAATGCTGCGGCGGCGGCTTTCTCTGCCTCGCCCTTGCTGCCGGCAGTCGCTTCCGCCTCGCCGACCTTGTGTACCTTGACGCGCACGGTGAACTGGGCCGCGTGATCCGGACCCGAACGGTCAATGACCTCGTATTCCGGCGGCGCGCGGCGATTGCCGGCGGCCCATTCCTGCAGCGCGCTCTTCGGGTGTTTGCGTTCGCCTGCGCCGCTTTCCAGAGCAGGTCGCCAGAGCAGGTGGACGAGCTTGCGCGCCTCTTCGAAACCGTTTTCCACGAACTGAGCGCCAAGCAGCGATTCCATCACATCGCCAAGGATGTTGTCGCTGTCGCGCCCGCCGTCGGCGCGTGCCTGCTTGCTGATCCTGATATGCTCGGCAAGGCCGATGCCGCGCGCCACGCTGGCGCACATCTCGCGGCTGACGATGGCATTGAGGCGCTGGGCAAGCTTGCCTTCGGGCGCCTCGCTGCGGTCGAACAGCCACTGGGCGATCGACAGGCCGAGCACGCGGTCACCGAGGAATTCGAGCCGTTCGTAATCCTTCTTCTCGCCCATGCTCCCGTGAGTCAGGGCAGCGCGCCACAAGGCCTCGTCCTTCACCGTAAAGCCGGTCGTCTCGAGCCAGTCGAGCGTTTCGGTAGAAAGGCCGGTCAAATGCCCTCTCCGATACGGTCCCATCGTGCGGCAGTGAACCATGTCCAGGGCAGCAGCCATTCTGCGCTGCCGTCTGTCGACCAGAGCACCACGCCTGCCCGTCCGACCAGCAGTTCCTGGTCGATTATGCCCACGCCTTGGCCGCTAACGGCAGGAAAGCGGCTGTCGAGCGAATTGTCGCGGTTGTCGCCCATCACGAAAACCTTGCCGGCCGGCACCACGAAGGGGGCGGTGTTGTCGGGATCGATCAGGATGGGCTGCCCGTCGGCGCCGACCATGAGATTGCCGTCCGCATCGCGCAGCGGCCGGGCGCCGACACTGCCGAAGTCGAGCGTCATGTAGCTCTTGCCCGAAGGCAGCGTCTCGCGGAACTGGCGATAGCGGCAGAGGTTGTCGATCACCGTCCCGCCGTCCGAGCGGCAGGCGGTGTTCGCGCTCATCGGAATGTCGGCGTAGCCTGCTTCCTCGCGCTTCACGGGCTCTCCATTGAGGATGAGCTGTCCGTCCTGCACCGCGATCGTGTCGCCCGGCAGCCCGATCGCGCGCTTGACGTAATCGGTGCGGTCGACGGGGTGCTTGAAGATCACCACGTCGCCCCGTTCGGGCAGGCTGGCGAGGATTCGCTCGCTCGGCCCGGGCAGGCCGAGCGGCAGCGAATTCTCGTTGTAGCCGTAGGGCCATTTGGCCGCGATCAGGTAATCGCCCGTGCGCAGGCCCGGCATCATGCTTTCGGAAGGGATGGTGAAGAAGCTGGCGACGAAGGTGCGGAAAATCAGCACCACCAGCACCAGCTTGAGACAGAATACCAGGAAGCTGCCCCAGCTTTCCTCTTCTTCTTCCGGCTTGGCCGTATTCGTATCCGTAGCGTTTTCGCGGATTGCGGGGTTCTCATTCATCGCCGCATTCCCTAGTCGCTGACGCCTGACCACGAAAGGACTTTCGCCCAGCCATGACCAAGACCGCCGCCGACCTGTGGAGCGATCTCGACGAACTGCCGCAGCCGACCCTGCTCGAACTCTTCAGCACGGTGCGCGACGGGGGGGAGGGTGCGGACGAACCCGGCGGCGAAGAACGCGTCGCCATGCTCTCGGGCAGGCTGGAGCTGGCAGAGGACGGCACGGACGACCCAATGGCGCCGGGCGGCATCCTGTTCGACTGGTCGAAAACGCACCTCGACAGGGCAGTGCTCGACATCTTCGAGCAGCTGGCCGAGGCGATGGACTTTGCGGGCATGCGAGCAAAGCTGTTTGCAGGCGAGGTGGTCAATCCCACCGAAGGACGCGCTGCCGACCATGCCACCCTGCGCGGCGTCGGCGACGAGGCGAAAGTGGAAGAAGCCGCCGCCTTGATCGACCGCATGGGCATGCTGGTGGAGGCCATCCACCAGGGCGCATTCGGCGAAATCGATCACCTGATCCACATCGGTATCGGCGGCAGCGCGCTGGGCCCTGCGCTGGGCGTCGATGCGCTCAGCCGCGACCTATCGCTGTGCGATGTCCATGTCGTCTCCAACATCGACGGCGTCGCTCTGGAAGCTGCATTTGCGAAATGCGATCCGGCCAAGACGCTGGTTGCCGTTGCCAGCAAGACCTTCACCACGATCGAGACGATGACCAACGCCGAAAGCGCGCTCAAATGGCTGCGCGACAATGGCGTCTCCGATCCGGGCGGGCGGGTCATCGCGCTCACCGCGAATCCCGAGGCTGCCGTCGAATGGGGCGTCGACGAAACGCGCATCCTGCCGTTCCAGGAAAGCGTCGGCGGGCGCTATTCCATCTGGTCGAGCATCGGTTTCCCCATCGCGATGGCCGCGGGCATGGACGATTTCCGCCAGATGCTAGCAGGCGCTGCGGCGGTCGACCGGCATTTCCGCGATACCGACGGGCGCGATAATCTGGTCCTGCGCGCCGCCTTTGCCGACCTTTACTATTCGCGCGTGCGCGGGTGCCAGACCCGTGCGGTCTTCGCCTATGACGAGCGGCTGGGACTGTTCCCCGATTACCTCCAGCAGCTGGAGATGGAATCGAACGGCAAGCGGGTGACCGCCGACATGAAGCCGGTCGACGGCCCGACCGCGCCCATTACCTGGGGCGGAGCGGGCACCGATGCGCAGCACGCCGTGTTCCAGCTGCTGCACCAGGGCACGCACCTGATCCCCGTGGACTTCATCGCCAGCATCGGACCCGGCGACGATCTCGACCCGGCTCACCACCGCATCCTGCTGATGAACTGCTTTGCCCAGGGCGCAGCGCTGATGACCGGCAAGAAGGGCGAGGACCCGGCGCGCAATTACCCGGGCGACCGCCCCAGCGCGACGATCCTGTGCGACGATCTCGACGCGGCCACGCTGGGCGCGCTGATCGCCTTCCACGAGCATCGCACTTTCGCCAATGCCGTGCTGATGGGCATCAATCCTTTCGACCAGTTCGGGGTGGAGCTGGGCAAGCAGATGGCCAAGGCAATCGAGCAGGGTGGTGAAAGCTTCGATGCCAGTACCGAAGCCCTCCTCGCGGCTGCGGGCCTGAGCGACTAGGTCAGGGCGAAATACATCGCCGCCAGCGCGCCCATCACCGCGATCGCGAGCCAGTTCCACGCCTTGATCATCGCATCGGGGCGGGTTTCCTCGGGCATCTCGCAGCGCGTGACGACGAGGTGGTTCAGCAGCGCCACGACCGGCGCGATGACGAAGCTGGCGGAAGTCACGAAATCGAGGAAGCCGGTCAGGTCCCGCAGCAGCGTGAAGATCGTCACGAGTGCAATGACCACGAACAGCAGGCAGAAACCGGCATATTCGCGCCGGGTGTAGGACACGTCCTCGCGCTGCTGGAAGATCGCCAGCGAGGCGGCCGCGATGCGCGAGTAGGCGTCCACCCCTGCAATCACCGTGGTCAGCATGACCGACAGCGCCGCCAATGCGGCTAGCAGGGCTGCCCATTCCCCCAGCGCGGCGCGATAGAGGCCGACGAGCTGGTCGGCGAAACCGGGCGCGTCGGGCAGGGGAGCGATACCGTCCGGGTGCATGACGCCCGCGCCCATGATGCAGAAGCACACCGCCATGAACGCTGTCAGCACATAGGGCCATAGGAAGCCTCTGCGCGCAGCCGAAAGGGGCGGGTGCGCGCCTTGCGGCAATTGCCGGTCGCCTTCGACCTTCCACAGCGACAGCGCGACCGAAACGTCCATCGGATTGGGCATGAAGCCCGCCAATGCGACGATGAACAGCAGCGCCGCCGTCTCGCGGGTCCAGCTGAAGTCGACCAGCGTGGCCCACTGCACCTGCGGCAGGACCGTGGCGGTGGTGATGAGTGTTGCGATTGTCAGTAAAGCGAGCAGCCAGGCATTCACCCGGTCCAGCAGGCTGTAACCGCCGATAAGCAGCAAGGCCGTGGCTGCGAGAATGACGCCTGCTGCAAGGACCTGAACGGGTGCGACCGGACCTACGATCACCGTCAGGATGCCCGCCGTCGCCGCCCCCAGCGCTGCCCATATGATCGGGACCAGCGGGGTGACCAGCAACAGGAAGAGGATCAGCGCCCAGTTTCCAAGCTCCCGGTATCCGGTGAGCAGCGACCGACCGCGCGCATGGGCGAAATCGACGCCGAAACGATAGGCCGGATACTTGAGCACATTGGCGAGTACGATGACGACGACCAGCGCAAGTCCGAACATGGCTCCTGCGCGGGTCGACTGGACGAGGTGCGATGTCCCGATCGCCGCGCCGGTGAAAATTAGGCCCGGCCCGGCAAGGCGGCGCAGCAGTTCGTTCTTCATGTTTTCGGCAGTCCCCTAGATGCCAAGGGCGCGCATCGCACGCTCCAGCGTTTCGCGCGGTGCGTCTTCCGGGAAGGGGAAGGCGCGGAAAAAGCTTTCGGTACTCAGCTCCGGATCGTCACGGAGAGTATGGGCCAGCCATTCGGCAGCCTTGTCCTTGTCCCCCGCAATGTGCGCCGTCACTGCGGCGATCAGCTTGATATGCTTGTGGGCGCCGGGGGTAAGGGCGGCCCGCTCGCCGAACTCGGCTGCTTTCCCGATATCGCCGAACTGGAGATGCGTGAGCGCACGGCTGGAGATCATCGCATAGGCCATGGGGTCGAGCGGGCTGAGTTCCAGGGCCAGCGCAAGGTCGCGGTCCGCCCGCTCGGCCTTGCCAGCAATCGTCGCCACGAGCCCGCGGTTGTAGATGCCTTGCGCGAAGCTGGGGCTGAGGCTGGTCGCGCTGTCGAACCATGCAATGCTGTCGTCCAGTCGCCCCTCGAGCCATGAGCAGCGGCCCAGGCTGAAATGGCCGAACGGATCGAGCCGGTCGGTTTCCACCGCCTTCTGGGCGAGCAGCCTGGCTTGTTCGACATGCCGTTCGGTGTCGTCTTCATAAGCCATGAAAGCGCTCTGGAAGTGGGTGAACGACAGGCCTGCCATTGCCCGCGAGAAGTAGGGATCGCGTTCGAGTGCCACTTTGAACAGGTGGCTGGCAGAAGCATTGTCCTGCGCATTGAAACGGTACATGTGATCGACGCCGAGGTGAAAGCTCGCCCATGCGTCGAGCTCTGCGGTGGGCAGCCCGCGGGCATGACGCACCTCGTTTTGGGGGATCTGGACCAGCACGTTCTCGATCACGCCGCGTTCTATCTCGGGGCGTAGGCCCTGTAGGTCCTGGACCGGGCCCGAGTACCGTTCGGACCAGATGCTGCGCCCGTCGCGGGTGTCGACGAGCGCGACCTGCACGGTGACGGTCCTGCCCGCTCTCTCGATGCTGCCGGTCAGGCAGTAATTGACCTTGAGCGCATTCCCGACCGCGATCGGGTCGCTGTCGGCACCACGGAACCGGAAACTGGAGCCGCGAGCGATCACGAACAGCCAGTTGCTCCGTGCCAGGTCCATGATGATATCCGCGGGCAGGGCGTCGGCGACGATATCGTGCGACCCGCGCTCCCCCGTCAGCTCGAACGGCAGCACCGCGATGGACGGGCGGGAATCGCGGACGGCGTCCGTCGTTTCCACGGGTTCCGGGGCAATCGCTGCTGCAGGCAAGGTCGAGGCATGGGATTGTTCAACGCTGGCCACGAAGCGGAAACCGCGCCCGTGGATCGTGCGGATGACGCTTTGCGCCTTGCCATTATCGCCCACCGCCTTGCGTGCAGCCTTCACTCGTGCGGCAACCGCCGATTCAGAGACGATACGGCCATCCCAGACGGCATCGATGATCTCGTCCTTCGACACCATGCGGTCGCTGTTCTGCGCGAGGAGTAGCAGGAGCGAGAGCACCTGGGGTTCGACATGGACGCGTTCGCCATCGCGGCGCAGCTCGAATCCGTGCGGATCGAGCTCGAAACTCCCGAAGCTGACGACCCGGGGTATTGGTCCGTCCATCCGAACATCCCCGATTGCGGAAAATCTCCATGAAAAGGTCAGACATCTTCATGCCGAGGTCAAGCATGGAGGTGCGGCAGGACGTATCGACAGGTCATCGGAACAGACCGATCGACACTTCAGAAACGATACTATCCAAGGAGAATACCAATGCCGCTCGTTACCATCGACGTGATCAAGAACGTTTTCACCAACGACCAGAAGAAGGACCTCATCGGCAAGGTGACCGAAGCCATGGTCGAAGTCGAAGGCGAAGCCATGCGCCCCGTGACCTGGGTGCGCATCATGGAAGTCGAACAGGGCGACTGGGGCATCGGCGGCCAGCTGCTCGGCGCTGCCGACGTCCACGCACTTGCGGGCAAGAAGGCCGCCTGATCGCGCGCCAGCCAACCCGCCCCGAACAGAGGCCGTCCCGCAAGGGGCGGCCTTTTTTGGTGCATCAAAGGTGCAGACTGCGTTCGATTTCGCCGGACCCTGCGGGCAGCGAGAACAGCATGCCATCCTCGCCCACGACGATCGGGCCATCGAAATGCCGGTCCGCATCTTCGAGGAAGGCCGGATAAAGGATCGCGCTGGGCAGGGGCGGGACCAAGTGGGTTAGGACCAGCATCTTCGCCCCGCTCGCCGCCGCGCTCTGTGCCGCCTGCTTGGGGGTCGTGTGATAATCCATGATATCGGCGAAGATCTGGGCGGCATTGGCATTGCCTTGCTCGCCCATGGTATCGCGCATCTTGCCCACGAGCGTGGTCTGGAGAGCCTCGTGCACGAGCAGGTCGACCCCTTTGCAGACCGCTTCGAGATTGGATGACCTGACAGTGTCGCCGCTGATGCAGGCCGAGCGTCCCTTGTAATCGAAGCGATAGCCAACTGCAGGCTCGACCGGGGAATGGTCGACGCGGAATGCAGTGACGACCAGGCCGCCTTCGTCATACACGACCGCGCTGGAGGTCGGCAGTTCGAAAGGCATGGCGGCCCCACCGCTACCCGTGGGCGGCGCTACCGCCTCGCCGTGATGCGCTATGCGATAGGTCTTGTCGGTCGCATAGGCCGCGTTGAACCCGTCGACCACGGCTTCGACTCCAGCGGGGCCGTAGACGGGCAAGGGCGCGCGGGCGGCGCCGCGGGTCCAGTGGAACAATTGCAGCGGGCCGAAACCGTCGATGTGATCGGAGTGGAAATGGGTCAGGAACAGGGCCTGCACATCACCGGCATTGAAGCCCATCAGCCCCAGCGTCTCGCCGCCGCCTTCGCCGATGTCGACCGCGAACAGCCGTTCGCCTGCCACGACGATGTTGCAGGGGCCGGCCCGCTCGAGGTTCGGGAGCGGGGAACCGGTCCCGCACAGGCCGACATGGAGGCCGTCGGGCAGGTCTCTCACGGTGTCGCGCGCCAGGTTTTGTGCAACCGCCCGCTCGAACAGGGCCTCGCCAACCTGCCGCTGGAACATCCATCCGAACAGTAGTCCCGCCAGCGCGACCGCCAATACTGTCAATCCGATCCGCTTTGCCATCCGTGCCGCTCGCCCAAGTCTATCCCCGAAGCGGAGAAATATTCCCCATCTGCGAAGGCTGGGCAAGCGATGCCTTCGAAACCCGCGAAGCGATGCGCGACAGGAATGCTTTGACTTTCGTGCCTCCTGCCCCCACATGGCCGCCATCGAAGCGCGCTAGCCAGCGTGAAGCGGCGATGTGAGAGACATCCATTGCCCCGGCCGCGCCTCGTTGATTTTCCAAGGACTTCCCTTTTCACGCGGGTCGTTTGTTGGGTCCCACGAAAGTAATACTTTTGTGGGTGCCCGTCACCCGCGCCGCGCCCGGATTCCAAGTGGCATCCGTCTGCGCGCCGCAAGCATATTGCGAGTAAACATGACCCAGTTCACCGACCTCGGGCTGTCGCAGCCCGTCCTCCAGGCCCTCGACATCAAGGGCTATACCGAACCCACGCCGATCCAGGCACAGGCCATTCCGCGCGTGCTCGAAGGCCGCGACCTGCTCGGCATCGCGCAGACCGGCACCGGCAAGACAGCGGCCTTCATGCTGCCCAGCATCGACAACCTTCGCGAAGCCGACAGGCAGACGCCGTTCAAGTCGTGCCGCATGCTGGTGCTTGCTCCGACGCGCGAGCTGGCAGGCCAGATCGCCGACAGCGCCAAGGACTATGGCGCGCTCGCCGGTCTCAAGGTCCATTCCATCGTCGGCGGCACCTCGGTCAACAAGGACCGCAACAAGCTGCACCGCGGTACCGACATCCTCGTCGCAACGCCGGGCCGCCTGCTCGACCTGATCGACCAGAAGGCGTTCAAGCTCGACGGCGTGGAAATCCTCGTCCTCGACGAAGCGGACCAGATGCTCGACCTCGGCTTCATCCACGCGCTGCGCCGGATCAGCCAGCTGGTTCCCGAAGACCGCCAGACGCTGTTCTTCAGCGCGACCATGCCGAAGCAGATCCAGGAACTGGTGGGCAAGTACTGCCGCAACCCGGTGAAGGTCAGCGTGACGCCCGAAAGCACGACGGCAGAGCGCATCGACCAGTATCTCTTCATGGTCCAGCAGGACGAGAAGCAGACCCTGCTCGAGATGATCCTGTCCGAACGTCACCCGGTGCCGGGCAAGTTCGAGCGCGTGCTGATCTTCGCGCGCACCAAGCATGGCTGCGACCGCGTGGTGAAGAAGCTGGGCCAGTCCGGCATTCCCGCCAATGCCATCCACGGCAACAAGAGCCAGCCGCAGCGCGAGCGCGCGCTCGACGAATTCAAGCGCGCCAAGACCCCGATTCTCGTCGCGACCGACGTTGCCGCGCGCGGGATCGACATTCCGGGCGTGAGCCACGTGATCAATTACGAGCTGCCCAACGTGCCGGAACAATATGTCCACCGTATCGGCCGCACCGCGCGTGCGGGCCGCGACGGCGTGGCGATCGCGTTCTGCGCCGAGGACGAGCGCGATTACCTAAAGGATATCCGCAAGAAGACCGACGCGGAGTTCGAGCGCCTGCCGCTGCCGGACAATTTTCGCGCCGTGGTTGAGGGCGTCGGCCCGACCAAGCGCGAGCAGAAGCCCAAGCTGGCCCGCCCAAAGGTGCGCCCGACCGGCGATGCCGCCAATCGCAAGCCGAAGCCCAAGCAGAAACATCTTGCGCGCAAGGGCAAGCCGCAAGGTGCCGGCTCGGGCGGCGGGCAGGGCGGACGGCCCGGCGGCGGTCCGCGCCGCCGTCGCGGAGGGCAGGGCAGGCCTCGCGCTGCAAAATAAGATAAAATCGCAATTAAGTGTTGCGTTAACATAACGATTTGCGTATCAAACTCGCATGTCGAGGGTGATACACAACCGAATCGCCATGTTCCGCGCCGATGCGGGGCTGAGCCGTCGTGATCTTGCCGATGCCGTGGGTGTGAACCCGCAGACCATCGGTTTCCTGGAGCGCGGCGATTACAAGCCCAGCCTCGAATTGGCGCTCTCCATCGCCGAGCAGTTCGGGGTGCCGGTGGAGATGGTCTTTTCGTTCGAACCGTTCCCCTCGCTGTCGCAGCAATTGGCGAAGGGACGCGAATAATGGCTTACGAGGGCAACAGGATCGCTGAAGGGCTCGACCGCGCAGCCATGCGCGTGACCGGGCGGCAGGTCCACACAGGCAAGATCGGCCCGAGAACGACGATCGTGGCCACGCTGATCTTCATGTCGCTAACCTTCATGGGGATGTACCTGGCAGTGCAGGGCGCGAAGGTCGGGCAGGGCATCGTCTTTTCGGCGGCCATGGGCTCGCTCGCGATCAAGCTGTTCAACGATCACAAGGCGCGGGGCAACGGCCCGCTCGATGAGCGGGAACTGGCGATCTACTGGAAGGCCAATGCAATCGGGGCGATGGTTCCGCTGGTCGGTGTCGCGGTGTGGTCGCTGTTGCTCGGAAACCTTGCCGACGACGGACTCCGGTACCCGCGCCAATCCTTCGAATGGGTCGCGCTGTCCTTCTTCCTGCTCGGCCTGATGACCCAGATCGGCATTATCGTGACTGGATGGTTGACGCCGTCCTACGCCGCCGAACTCGACGAAAACGACTGATCAAGTGGAGGGACGCATGACTTACGAATCGAGAAAAATCCGGCGCAAGCAGTTGCCGATGCTGGCGCCCACGACCCAGATTGCACTTGCGGTGCTCCTGTTGTCACTATCGTCGATTGCACTTTACGCAGCGGTTGCAGGATGGGTCGACCGGGCGATTTTTTCCTCGACCATAACACTTTTGACCGTAGCACTTACCGCCCGATCGGCCCTGCGCAGTGGCTACGACAGCGAACTGGACGAGCACGACCGGCAAATGCGCTATTATGCCATCGCCACGGGCGGGGTCGTGCCGGTGGTGGCCCTGGCTGCCTATACCGTCGGTCTTTCGGCAACCGATGCACTGTGGCGCCCTGTCAGCCAGGTGGAATGGGGCGCATTCGGCATGTTCATGCTCGGCGCCACCATCCAGTGCGCAATCATTGCGGCGGCGCGCAAGACGCCTGCTTACGCCGCCGATCTCGACGAAAACGACTGAATAAGAGCAGGGAACTGACATGGAATACAAAGGCGACCTCGTGACGCGCGCCTCGGAACGATTTTCAGACTGGGCCTGGTCCGGTCGCGTGTCCCCCCGCACCCTAATGATAATGACCGGTGTATGGCTGGTCGCGGTCTGGGGCCTGTCGATTGTCTTGATCCTGAAGGATGCGGAAATCGAAAACTTCTGGTTGATCATGATGTTGATGCCGGGGAACCTGGTCGGCCTCGCTGGACTGGGTCATCGCGCCGACGGCCCGGCTCTCGACGAATGGCAGAAGGCCATGCGCCTCAAGGCCTTCATGTGGGGCGGCAACCTCACGCTTGCGGGCATCGCTCTTTTTGCGGCCCTGGCAATGGGGCTCGCCGACAACAGCTGGTTCTGGCAGCCACTGTCGGAAAAACACTGGATGATCGTGTTCCTGCTCATCGCTACGACATGGATGTGCCTCACGTCCTTCGCTGCGGCATGGCTCACCCCGGCCTATGCCGCCGGCATCGACGAATACGAGTAGCGCGCGGGTTGATGTAACCACCGGCTTGGCAAATCCGGACCACTCCGCAATAGCGCCGAGCAAGCAGCAGAGAGTTTCCCGATGGCCGATACCGAATACGACTACGACCTCTTTACCATCGGCGCGGGGTCGGGCGGCGTCAGGGCGAGCCGCGTTTCCTCGGCGCTCGGCGCCCGGGTGGCGATTGCCGAAGAGCATCGGGTCGGCGGGACCTGCGTCATTCGCGGTTGCGTACCCAAGAAGATGCTCGTCTATGGCGCGCACTTCGCCGAAGACCTCGAGGATTGCGCCCGCTTCGGCTGGGAGATCGGCGAGAAGAAATTCGACTGGAAGGTGCTGCGCGACAACGTGCTGGCCGATGTGGACCGGCTGGAGGGTGCCTATACCGACACGCTCCAGAACCACGAGGTGACGATCTTCAAGGAGCGGGCCGAGATCACCGGCCCGCACGAGATCACGCTGGCCAGCGGGCGCAAGGTCACGGCGAAGTACATCCTCGTTGCCACCGGTGCGCGTCCGCGCATGCCGGAGTGCCAGGGCGCGGAGCACGCGATCAGTTCGAATGAGGCCTTCCATCTCGACGAATTGCCCAAGAAGGTAATCATCGCGGGCGGCGGCTACATCGCCAATGAATTTGCCGGCATCTTGAACGAGTTCGGCTGCGACGTCCACGTGGTCAATCGCGGCGACCGCTTGCTGCGCAGCTATGACGAGGCGGTGCGCGATCGCCTGCTGCAGATCTCGACGATGAAGGGGATCAAGTTCCGCTTCAATACGACCTTCGAGTATATCAAGCCGTGCGAAGACGGCGGCTATTTCGTGAAGATGAGCGACAGCGATGAGGAGAAGGCCGACCTCGTCATGTTCGCCGTCGGGCGCGTCCCGAACACCGACGGGCTGGGCCTCGACAAGGCGGGTGTCGAGATGGGCGACAATGGCGAGATCAAGGTCGACCGTTTCAGCAAGACCAATGTCGACCACATCTATGCGGTTGGTGACGTGACCGACCGCGTGCAGCTCACCCCCGTCGCCATTCGCGAAGGGCAGGCTTTCGCACAGACCGTCTTCGGCAAGGGTGATCCGGTCGCGGTCGATCATTCCTGCATCCCCAGCGCGGTGTTCAGTCACCCGCCTATCGCGGCGGTCGGCATGACCGAGGGCGAAGCGAAGAACGCGCTCGGATCGGTCAAGGTGTACCTCTCCGACTTCCGCCCGATGAAGAACGTTCTCGCGGGCCGCAACGAACGCAGCCTCATGAAGATGATCTGCGACGGCGACAGCGGGCGCATCGTGGGCATCCACATGATCGCGCCCGAAGCGCCGGAAATGATGCAGGCCGCCGCCATCGCCGTGAAGGCGGGGCTCACCAAGGCCGATTTCGACGCGACCACCGCGATCCATCCGACCATGGCGGAAGAACTGGTGCTGATGCGCTGAGGGCGGTTCCCCTCCATCGAATTGCGAAATCTCGGGAATTCTGTAATAAGTATTCGGGTCAAGAGGTTACGCGGAGAATTCGACGATGGACGGGGCAGAAAAGAAGAAAGATCGCGGTCTGCTGATGCTCGCCATCATGCTGTCGGTAGCCATTCTTGGGGGGCCGGCGATCTTCTACGGTTTCCTCGCCATGGGTGAGGCAGGCGTCTTCGATAATGCGAAGGACAACTTCTGGCCGATTGTACTGGGCGTACTTGCGCTTGTCGTCGCGTGGTGGGTCTTCATCCTGTTCATCGGGAGCCGCGACCTCCGGGCGAAAGACAGCGAATAGCCGCGGCAAAGCGCTCACCCGCGCGCCGGTATCAGCCGCTCTCTCGCCAGCATCTGCGGCATGACGCCGACGCCGGAAAGTTCTTCCGGCCATTCGCCCAAAGTCGCTAACGCTTCCGCCGCCAGCGCCATGGCCGGTGAGGTCTGCAATCCGAAACCGCCCTGTCCCGCCAACCAGAAGAAGCCTGGTGCTGCCGGATCGAAGCCGCACACCGGCAGGCGGTCGGGCGCGAAACTGCGCAGGCCCGCCCATTTGCTGGCAAGGCGCGGGATAGTGAGCGTCGTGGCCTCCTCGACCCGCCACGCCGCAAGGGCGACGTCCTCTTCCTCGGGCTGCGCATCGCAGGGCTCGCTGTCGTGTTCGTCCATCGGGCAGGCGAGCAGGCGGCCGCGCCCCTCCGGCTCGATATAGAATCCCGGGCCGACGGTCTTGGTGAAGGGCCAGGGCGAAACGTCGAAATCACCCGGTACATCGAAGGTGATGACAGTCCGGCGCAGCGGCCTGATGCCGAGGGGAACGACGCCGGCCAGCCTTGCAATCTCGTCGACCCAGGCTCCCGCTGCATTGACGACGATCTTGGCGGCGTAGCTCTGTCCGGCGGTATCGGCGATCCACCGGGAGCCGTCATGGCGCAGCGCCGAGACACTCGCCCGTGTCGCGATTTCGCCACCGCCAGCGATCAGCGAATGCCGATGCTCTTCCAGCATCGCGTGCGCATCGAGCTTGTGTCCCTGATCGTCGAGCAGGGCGCCGATGATCCCGCCTTCTCCGGCGCGAAGCACAGGCACCAGTTCGCGCGCCTCGTCGGCTGTCAGGCGCGTGACGCCCGGTTGCCATTTTCGGTAGCCTGCCTCGACGCGATCGAGCGCGTCTTCCTGCCCTTCGAGCGCGATGAACAGCGCAGGGTGCCGCTTTGCCGCCGGCTCCACCAGCAGCGGGATACTGGCCGCAGTAAGGGCCCTCACCAGCGGCGCGTCCATGTCGAAATGGGCAAAGGCCGCGCTTCGGCCCGAGGCGTGTACGCCAGGTGCATTCTCGGCCTCGCACACCACGACGGACCCATGCCGGGCGAGGCGCGCGGCAGCGGACATGCCCGCGATACCCGCGCCGATGACCAGATAATCGACCTTGCGCATTGAAACTCCGTTGCCCCTTGCAACTGTGCGGCCTAGCCTGCCTGAAAGGGAGGATAGTGATGGCAGGCACAGTACTCGTAACCGGCGGCACGGGCTATATCGCGGGCGAACTCATCCGCCAGCTTCTGGCGAAGGGGTGGACGGTTCACGCCACCGTGCGCAGCAAGGCCAAGAGCGAGGCGCGGCTGCGTGCCCTGATGGGCAATCCGGGCGAGGACCGGCTCAAGATTTTCGAGGCGGAATTGATGAGCGATGATGGCTGGGCAGCGGCCAATGCCGGCTGCACGCATGTCGCCCACGTCGCCTCCCCGATCGCTGCCGCCACGCCCAAGGACGAGAACGAGATGATCGTGCCCGCGCGCGAAGGCACGCTGCGCGCCTTGCGGTTTGCGAAGGAAGCGGGGGTCAAGCGCTTCGTCCAAACCAGTTCGATGGCCGCCGTCGCCTATGGCCGGAACGAGAAGGAATACACGGTCGACGAAAGCGACTGGACCGATGTGACCCACCCCGATGTCTATCCCTATGTGAAGTCCAAGACGATTTCGGAACGCGCAGCCCGTGACTGGGTGGCAGAGCAGGGCGGGGACATGGAGTTCGTGTCGGTCAATCCGTCGATGGTGCTGGGCCCCGTGGACGATGCGGATTTCTCGCCCTCGGTCGAAGCGGTGAGGCAGGTGCTGGCAGGTGCGATGCCGATGGCGCCCGACCTGGGGTTTGCCGTCGTCGACACGCGCGACGTTGCCGATCTCCATGTCCGCTGCCTCGAAGAGCCAGGGCTGGGTGGCGAGCGTTTCCTTGCAGCAGGGCGCTTTCTCAAGATCATCGAGATCGCCGATATCCTGCGCGAACGCCTGCCCGCCGCCCACACCCGAAAGGTGCCGACCAAGGTGATGCCGAACTGGATGGTTTCGGTACTCTCGCTGTTCAATCCGGGTGTCAAATCCATCAAGAGCGAGGTCGGCAAATCGCGCCACGTCGATGCCAGCCACGCGAAGAACCGGCTGGGCTGGGAAACGCGTCCGGCCGAGGAAAGCATCGTCGATTGCGCGAAAAGCCTCATCGAACACGGTGTGGTGAAGGTTTGAAGCGTCCCGTTGCGGCATGGTTGGCGCGGCCCGGTTGCCAGCACGTCGCCGGATAGCCAGAAGGGCATCAAACGAATCGCCTCTGGGGGTTTTCGATGAACGTATTGGCTTCGCGCGGCCAGCTTCGCGCAAGTTTCATTCGCTGGGCACTGTTCACCGTGCCCCTGTGCGTCCTGCTGGGCTTCCTGGCCGGCCAGCTCGGTGGCCCGAACAGCCTGTGGTTCCAGAACCTGGTGAAACCCGGCATCTATCCGCCCCCGGCGACATTCGGCATCGTCTGGACGATCCTTTACGTGATGATCGGCCTTTCGATCGCCCTCGTCTGCGCCGCTTGGGGCGCGCGCGGTCGCGGCATGGCGATTCTCGCCTTCGTGATCCATTTCCTGCTCAACCTCGCCTGGACCCCGGTATTCTTCGGGATGAAGGAAATCACCGCCGCGCTGGTCGTGCTGGTCATGATCGACATCACGCTGCTGGTCGTCATCGCGCTGTTCTGGAAGGTGCGCCGGCTCGCGGCCATGCTGCTGCTGCCCTACCTCGCATGGGTGCTCTTCGCGACCGCACTCAACTGGCAGTTCTTGCAGCTCAACCCTGATGCCGATGGCGGGCTGCCTGCAGGCGGCGCGTCCGAACGGGTGCGCATCGGGAATTGAAGCGCGCGCACTTCGCGCCTAGATAGCCGCCATGCAAAGCCAGAACCCGCTCATCGCCGACTTCGTCAAACTCGCCAATTCCGCTGCCGGTACGCTTGCCGGCATGACGCGTGAGGCACGCGAAAGCGCGCGCGAACGCGCCAAGGAAGCCTTCGGCGGGATGGATTTTGTCAGCCGCGAGGAATTCGATGCAGTCAAGGCGATGGCGAGCAAGGCGCGTGAGGAATGCGACAAGCTGGCCGAGCGTATCGCTGCGCTCGAAGCCAGGCAGGGCTGATCCCACTACACAAAGGTCAGCTTAGGAACCGGTCGGGACCGCGCGAGTCACCTGCTTGAAAGGTGACGCCATGCTGACACAGCTCGATCCGCCAATTCCCTTGCATGTCCTCGGCCGCGGGGACGGCTATGCGCTCGCCGTCATCGATTACGGGCCGGAACACAATTTGCTCTGGGTCACCGCGATCAACGAAACCGGCGAGATCTGGTGCGCGCCCAATCCCGAAGTCAGGATGCAGCAGAACTGGTCGATGGGCCGCAAGAAGGGCCTTGCCGTCAAGTCGTCCCGCGAAGCATTGGCTCGCACGGGGATCGCGCCTAACGGTTAGCCATGCACCTGTCCGCCCCCGCGATCCTGCTTGCCGCTCGCCCGCATGGCGAGACCGCGGTCATTGCGCGGATGCTGACCGAAGAAAGCGGGGTCGTGGCGGCCTATGTCGCCGGGGGCAGGGGCAGGCAGCTGCGCCCCGTGGTCATTCCCGGCAATCTCGTCGAAGCGGAAATCCGCTCCCGGTCGGACAGCCAGTTGCCCTTTGCCCGCCTCGAACTCGCGCAAAGCCGCGGGCCGTGGTTGAGCGAGCCGTTGCCGGCCTCTGCCATCGCCTGGGTGTGCGCACTGACGGCCAGCGCGCTTCCCGAACGCAATCCCTATCCCAGCCTCTATGCCGCGTTGGCAGCATTGCTCGATGCGATCTGCAACGCGCCCTCGGCGCGCGGCTGGGCGCCTGCATTGGCGAGCTACGAAATCCTCCTGCTGCGCGAACTGGGCTATGGGGGCGAGCGGCCCGAGATAGCGGGGCTTGGCGCGGCTCTGGAAATTCTCGACCGCAACGAGGCCCAAATCGCCCGCTACCTGCTTGCGGACACGCGGGCGGACGTTCTAGCCGCTAGGACTGTATTGAGGCAGCGGCTGGGACGCATAGGAACATGAAGATTGCGGTATTGGCCGGAGACGGCATCGGACCCGAAGTCACGCGCGAGGCGCTGAAAGTCCTCGATGCACTGTCCCTGCCGGGTCTCGTCCTGTTCGAAGGCGATGTCGGCGGAATTGCCTACAAGCGCCATGGCCATCCGCTACCCGCAGAAACGCTGGACATGGCCCGCGCGGCCGATGCCGTGCTGTTTGGCGCGGTCGGCGATCCTGAATGCGATAGCCTCCCGCGCGAACATCGGCCCGAACAGGCGATCCTTGGCCTTCGCAGTGAGCTGGGGCTGTTTGCGAACCTGCGCCCTGCTGCCGGTTTCCCGGGCCTGGAAGACCTCTCTCCGCTCAAGCCCGAATTGGCGCGGGGGATCGACCTGCTGGTCGTGCGCGAGCTCAATGGCGACGTCTACTTCGGCAAGAAGGGCGAACGCGACAGCGCCGGGGGGCGTGAAGGGTGGGACGACATGTCCTACAACGAGGCGGAAGTGCGCCGGATCGCGCACACCGGCTTCCGCGCCGCGCAGAAACGCCGGAAGAAACTGACCAGCGTCGACAAGGCCAATGTCCTCGAAACCAGCCGCATCTGGCGCGAGGCGGTCGTCGAGGTTGCGGCCGAATATCCCGATGTCGAGCTCGACCACATGTATGTCGACAATGCCGCCATGCAGATGGTGCGCAGCCCCGGCCAGTTCGACGTGGTCCTCACCGGCAATCTGTTCGGCGACATCCTGTCGGACCAGGCGAGCGCCTGCGTGGGCTCGATCGGCCTGCTGGCGAGCGCCAGCCTTGGCGAAAGGCAGACCGGCTTCGGTACCTTCGGCCTTTACGAACCGATCCACGGCAGCGCGCCCGACATTGCCGGGCAGGGCAAGGCCAATCCGATTGCCGCCATCCTCAGCCTCGCTATGCTGCTGCGCCACTCGCTCGGGCTCGAGGAAGAGGCGAACCGCATCGAACGGGCAGCTGCGAAGACGTTGTCGAGCGAAATCCGCGGCGCGGACCTCGGCGGAAGTGCCTCTACGGGGGAAATCGGCGATGCCGTGGTTAGGAACCTGCTAAGCATATCTTGAGATTTGCCCGCTAGTCGGGCCATGCAATGGACATGGATCCGCAAACCCAGCCGGCAAGCACCGCAGCGACCGCAAGGCCGCTCGAACTGGCCATTATCCTGCCGACGCTCAACGAGCGCGACAATCTCGCCCCGCTTGTCGTGCGGATCGAGGAAGCACTCGGTCCGGCGGGCTGGGAAGTGCTCATCGTCGACGACAATTCCGCCGACGGCACTGCCGATGAGGCGCGGCGCATCGCGCTTCACGACCCGCGTGTCCGGGTCATCCAGCGGATCGGGCGGCGGGGCCTTTCGAGCGCCGCAATCGAGGGCTTCTGCGCCACTGCAGCCCCCTATTGCGCGGTCATGGATGCCGACCACCAGCACGATCCCAAGCTGCTCGCCGTGATGCTCGCCAGCGTGAAGGCAGGCGAGGCGGACGTCGCTGTCGCCAGCCGCTTTGCCGACGGTGCGAGCATGGAGGAATGGGGCAGGCCCGACCGCGAGAAGCTGTCGAGCATCGCCAACGGCCTCGCGCGCAGGCTCACCGGCGTCGAATTGTCCGATCCGATGAGCGGTTTCTTCCTCCTGCCGACCGAAATCGCCCGGCGTCTCGTGCCGAACCTTTCCGGGATCGGCTTCAAAATATTGCTCGACCTGCTGGCGACCTCCAAGACACCGCTCAAGGTGAAGGATTTCCCGATGAATTTCTCCGCGCGCCGCTCGGGCGAAAGCAAGCTCGACCGCGCCATCGCGCTGGATTTTCTCGCCGGCCTCTACGACAAGAGCTTCGGCAGGATTATCCCGACCCGCTTTGCGCTGTTCGGCACGGTCGGCGCGCTGGGCGTGCTGGTCCACATGGCCATTCTTTATGTATTTCTGCTGGTTGCAGGCACGAACTTCAGCTGGAGCCAGGCCGCCGCGACCTTCGGTGCGATGACGTTCAACTTCTGGCTGAACAATTTCCTCACCTATCGCGACCGCCGCCTGAAAAGCGCGAACCGGATATTCTGGGGTTGGACCAGCTTCATTGCGGCATGCTCGATCGGGGCGTTCGCAAACGTGGCCGTTGCAACGACGCTTCACGACCGCGGCTTCCACGAACTGGTCGCAGCACTGGTCGGCATCGGTATCGGATCGGTATGGAACTACGCCCTGTCGAGCCGCTTCGTTTGGGGCCGGTTCTGACCGGTTACTTCCAGCCGTCTATCCACGCCCAGGTCGTGAAGCTGTCTGGTCCTGCCAACGGCTCTGCGGCCAGGATTTCGTAGAAGAAAACGAAGAACAGTGTGCTCAGCACCAGCACGGCGCCTGAAACCTTGCGCCAGCCCGCCTGCCAAAGATCGTCCAGCGTGAGCGCCAGGGCAATCAGCAGGAAAGTGCTCGGCAGGAAGTAGTGGTAATAGAACTGGGTCGATTTCTCCGCGACCAGCCAGAGGCCAAGGCTGACGGCATAGAGCACGGCGATGGCACCGTGCGCGGGCGACTTCTGCGAAATGCCGCGCATCGCGCACCACACGAGCGCCGGCAGGCCCAGCAGCATGGTCAACGGATTTCCTACCAAGAGTACGCCCCGCTGCGCGCCGTCCACGTTTTCATACAGATACCAGATGGCCCGCAGGTTGAGCATCCATTCGGGCCAGGTGGACTCGTAAGGATGGCTCTGGAGGACCTGGGTCTGGAGATCGAGCATCAGCCGGTGATGCGCGGCAATACCGTCCTTTATGCCATCGACCTGAAACGAATAGGCGGGCCAGAACGTCAGCCAGTAGACGAACAGCGGCAGGACGCCGAGCCACAGGAAAGCCTCGACCAGCGTCATGCCGGGCACAGGCATCCCGCGCCGCGACAGGAACAGGCGGCGGCGGCCCGCGAACCACCTCAGCACAAGGAAGGCGATACCGGGCGCCATGGCGAGGGGCACGGCATTCCATTTCGCCCCCATCGCGAGGCCCAGCGCGATCCCTGCTAGGACAAGGCGGCGGCGGCCGGTTTCTGGCTCGCGCATGGCGGCGGCCAGTTGCCAATATGCCAGCGCGATTGCGCAGACCATAAAGATGTCGAGCATGGCGATGCGCGAATGGATGAACAGGTGGAAGCCGGTCGCGACAAGCGTGCCCGCAGCCAGAACCGCAAACCGGCTCAGCGTTGCGAACCATACCGCCCGCATGATCGCGAAAAGCGCGAGGGCCCCAGCGAGCGAGGAGAACAGGCGCCATCCCCAAGGGTTGTCGCCGAAAATCGCAATGCCGAGCGCGATCATCTCCTTGCCGAACATGGGATGTTCGCGGTTGGTGAAATTGCCCAGCTCCAGCAGCTCGCGCGCAGCCGGGAGGTAATGCACCTCGTCGAAATAGGGCGCGCTCGGAATGGCGAGGTTCCACAGCGCCAGCAGCCAGAAGCCGACCGCAAGCGCGGCGCACCAGGCAATCGGATCGCGGGGCTGCTCGGGTGCGCGGCTCATCACGCTGCGGCTTAGGCAGCGGCGGCGCGCGCCGCAACCCGCATCAGGCTTCTGTACGCGCTTCCAGCCAGAAAAGGCGTGCGACCATGGCGAGCAGGCCGATGCTGGCGGTTGCCGCGACGAAGACCAGCCACGGCCAGAGGTTCATTCCCGCCGCCCGTGCCCGCGGAGCGATCAGGAATACCGCGATTCCGACTGCGAACAGCAGATCCCACCAGACCTGCACTCCCCACAGGTTTTCCGTGTGATTGGTCCAGACCAGCAGCACGCCCTCGCGCGCGATCGTCACGGCGGTGAAGGCTCCGAACCCTGCCGCGAGGCCGGCTGCCAGAGTGGCGCTGCCGATCTTCGGAGAACCTGCGAGGATGTAGCCGAGCGCAATGACTACCGAGACGAGGCCGGCGGCGGCGAAGATTTCGTAAGCGGACACAGGCATTCTCCGAGTCGAATGTAGCGGATGCTACACTTGTAGCCGTGTGTAGCAGTCGCTACAAGTCAGGCATGAATACGGTCCGTATGTCGCGCGAAACCCTGCTTCCAGCGCTGGCTGCCCACGTCATGCAGAACGGGCTGGGGAACTTGTCGCTTCGGCCGCTCGCTAGGTCGGCAGGCACCAGCGACCGGATGCTGATCTATCATTTCGGCAGCAAGGATAGGCTGGTGGAAGCCTTGTTGGACTTCCTCGCGCTGCAGTTCACGCAGGCGCTCGATACGGCCTTTCCCGCCCAGCGATCGGTATCGCGGCGTGCCTGTGCGCAGACGGTGTTCGACATTACCGGCCAGCCTGAATTCACGCCCTTCTTCAGGGTCTGGTGGGACATCGTGGCAGGGTGTGCGGCCGGTGACAGGGCGTACCTCGATGCGGCTGGCAGGATAATGGACCGGCTGCTCGACTGGGTCGTCGACCACTTGCCAGAAAGCGATCCCAATCCTGCCGAGGGCGCGCGCGCGGTGCTGACAGTGATCGAGGGCGCCCAGATGCTCAGGGCGGTCGGGCGCGGGTCCATTGGCCAAGCGGGGCTTTCCGCCCTCGAAGGCTGACCCGCTTGCGGCACGCTTTGCGCGTGCTATCCCGCAGGCGATGAAAAAGACCACCGGTACAGATCGCTCGATCACTTCGAAGTGGCGGCCAGCCACGCAGGCCGTGCGCGGGGGCACCTGGCGCAGCGAACATGGCGAGACCAGCGAGGCGCTGTTCCTCACATCCGGCTATACCTACGACAACGCGCAGACGGTTGCCGACCGGTTTGCGGGTGAGGCAGAGGGCATGACCTATTCGCGCCTCCAGAACCCGACCGTCGCCATGCTGGAAGAGCGCATCGCTCTGATGGAGGGTGCCGAGGCCTGCCGTGCGCAGGCGAGCGGGATGGCGGCCATGACCACGGCGCTGCTGTGCCAGCTTTCGGCAGGCGACCATGTCGTGGGTGCCCGCGCAGCCTTCGGCTCGTGCCGCTGGCTGCTCGACCACCTCCTCCCCCGCTTCGGTATCGAAACGACCGTCGTCGACAGCGCCGATGACGATGCGTGGGAAGCGGCAATCCGTCCCAACACCAAGGTCTTCTTCTTCGAGACTCCGGCCAATCCGACGCTCGACGTGGTCGACCTCGCCCATGTCTGTGCCGTCGCCAAGGCGCACGGCATCACGACGGTGGTCGACAATGCCTTTGCCACCAGCGCGCTGCAAAGGCCGATGGACTTCGGCGCCGACGTGGTCGCTTATTCCGCCACAAAGCTGATGGACGGGCAGGGCAGGGTCCTGGCAGGCGCGGTCTGCGCTTCGCAGGAATGGATCGACGAGGTCCTGCTGCCGTTCCAGCGCAACACCGGCCCGAACATCGCGCCGTTCAATGCCTGGGTGGTCCTCAAGGGCCTCGAGACGCTGAGCCTGCGCGCAATGAAGCAGAGCGAGAATGCGGTTGCCCTAGGCAAGGGGATCGAGGGCCGTGTGCCCAAGATGCTGCATCCGGGCCTTGCCAGCCACCCGCGCCATGAACTGGCGACAAGGCAAATGACCGCGACAGGCCCGATTTTCGCTTTCGATGTCGGCGACCGCGCGACGGCGTTCCGCGTCCTCGATGCGCTGGAACTGGTCGATATCTCGAACAATATCGGCGATGCGCGCAGCCTCATGTGCCACCCGGCCAGCACGACCCATGCGGGCATGACGCAGGAAGCGCGCGACGAGATGGGTGTGACAGAGGGCCTGCTGCGTATCAACGTCGGGCTCGAGGACGTCCAGGACGTCAAGGAAGACCTCGACCGCGCTCTGGGGGCGGCGGGGCTGTGAGCAGGCCTGCCGCCCTTGTCGTCGGTGCAGGCGACGGGCTGGGCGGCGCCATCGCCAAAGCCTTTGCGCGCGAAGGCCTGACCGCCTGCGTCACCCGCCGCCCGCGCCACGAGGACAAACTTGCCGGGCTGGTTTCGGAAATCGAGGCCGAGGGCGGCAGCGCCATGGCCTTCGGTGTCGATGCGCGCGACGAGGATGACACGGTCGCCCTGTTCGAACGGATCGAGCGGGAGGTCGGCCCGCTGGAAGTGGTCGTCTTCAACATCGGCGCGAATGTGCGCTTCGGCATCCGTGACACGACCGCGCAGGTCTATCGCAAGGTGTGGGAGATGGCGGCCTTTGCCGGCTTCCTCGCAGGCAGGGAGGCGGCAAGGCACATGGCGCCGCGCGGTCGGGGTTCGATCCTGTTTACCGGAGCAACTGCAAGCCTGCGCGGCGGGGCGGGATTCTCCGCCTTTGCCGGGGCAAAGCATGCTCTGCGGGCCCTGGCGCAATCGATGGCACGTGAACTGGGGCCCGAGGGCATCCATGTCGCCCATGTGGTGATCGACGGTGCGGTGGACGGCGATTTCATCCGCGGCCTATACCCCGATTGGGAGAAACGGCTGGCGGAAGACCGCCTGCTGGTGCCGGCCAGTATCGCGGAAGAATATGTGCGGCTCTGGAAACAGCCGCGTAACGCATGGACGCACGAGCTGGACCTGCGCCCGTGGAAGGAGCAATTCTGATGAGCAAGACGGTCGAATTCATTCTCGATCTGGCCGCGCCCAATGGCTATCTCGCATGGTATCCGCTGAAGGATATCGTGGCGCGTACGGGCGCAGAGCTGGTCGTGACGCCCGTTTTCCTCGGCGGGATGCACAAGCTCACCGGAAACGCGCCGCCGATGATGCGCGATGCGGACGTGAAGGGGAAAGTCCCGTACGCCGCGCTCGAATTCCAGCGCTTCCTCGATCGCCATGCGATGACGAAATTCCGGATGCATCCCGCGCTGCCGTTCAATTCGATCCTGCTGCAGCGCGTCCTCGTGGCGGCGAAAGACCAGCCGGAAATGCAGGCGCTCGTCGATGCGCTCCAGCCGGCGGTGTGGGAGCGGAATATCGACTGCTCCGATGTCGAGGCAGTGGCCGCCGTGCTGGCCGAAAACGGCTTCGATGCGCAGCGCCTGCTTGGTGCAACGCAGGACGCGGAGGTCAAGCAGCGGCTGGTGGACAATACGTCGCAGGCCGTCGAACGCGGAGCCTTCGGTATCCCGACCTTCTTCGTCGGGTCCGAAATGTGGTTCGGCAAGGAACGGCTCGGCCAGCTCGAGGAATACCTGACCGGCGGCAAACCCTAGGGGGTCAGCTCGGCAGGTAGATCTGCTTCGTTTCCGTCAGCGTAATCGGCGGGATCATCGCAAAGGGGATGATCGGGCGTAGCTGCACGGTCATGGTCATCGTGCCTGTCTCGGCATTGTTCACCGTGCCGCGCCGGAAGGTCAGCGTCTGGACGGCGTTCGGATCGACCCCGATCAGCGCAGCGCGCGTGGTCGCGATGACGGTCGCGTCGGTCGCTGCCGGATCGACCTTGGCCAGTCGCAGGCCTTCGCCCATCGCATTACGCATCGACCCGTTGGCGTTGAGCACCAGCCCGAAGTTGAGGATGCCGATCATCAGCGCCACCAGAACGGGCAGCGCGATGGCGAACTCGATCCCGAAGGAGCCTTCGCGGTCGCGACGCAGGCGCTTGAAGAGATGCGTCATTGCAGCCTCACGATGCTGTCGCCGGTCACGGTGGTCGGCGAATAGGGAACGGTGGTCCCGCTGAACATGGCACCCATGTTGCGCCAGTTGAAACCGGTCGACACGGGCTGGTCGATTGCGACGCTCACGAAGCGCTTCTGGACCTGTCCGGGCGAGCAGTTGCTGTTGAAGCTGTAGCCTTGCGTCCCGTCGCACTCGAGGATCAGCTGTACGCGAATATCGCTGGTCGGCCGGTTGCTGGCGTTCCGGGCCTCGGCCACGAGATAGCTCGTGTCGGTGGAAGTGGGCCGCTTGGCAAGGGCGAGGTCGGTGGTCTGCTGCGCCGCCTGCTCGAGGTCGATGCGCGTCGCCACGATTACCGACAAATCGACCATGCCGAGAAACAGCAGCGCGAGCAGCGGGGCGGCGAGCGCCAGTTCGACGAAGCCGACGCCTGAAGTGTCGCGATAGAGCTTGCGGAGGAAGTGATACAGCATGGCCTACTCCACCACCCTGATCGTGAACGCGGACGAGTTGATCGTCGTAAGGTCAGGGTCACAATTGTTGTCGATGTTGTTCGTCCCGCCGAAGCGCACGCGCTGGGTGACGATCAGCAGGCATTGCGCGGTCTGCGAGGAATCCCCGTTGTAGGTCAGGTCGTTGGTCGGGAAATAGATCGCCCCGTGCAGGTTGATGTCCGATCCGCCATTGATCGTGTTGCTTTTGTCCGACGCGATGCGGTCCTGGTAGAACAGGATGCCGCCCCACAGCGGGTTTTCCGCCATGGTTGGCGCGCGGATGTCTATCTCCGCGCTGCCGTTCACCGACAGGGTTGCGACCTGCGAAGGGTTGTTGCCCGTGAGGATGAAAGTGACGCCGCCGGTCGTACCGGGCGCCATGAAGACCTCTGCACCCGAGTTGATGGTCAACGAACCGCCATTGATCACGTAAAGGCCCGGGCGCAGGTACACCGTGCCCTGGATGCGCAGCCCGTTGTTGTAGCGGCACGGGTCCAGCGTACGCGTCTGGCTGGGAGTAACGTTGACGTTGTTGAGGTTACAGGTCGGCGACCAGGTCAGGTTGCGGCTTGCCAGCGGATCCTCGACCGGAAGGCCATAGGAGACGAGCGAGGCGTTGGACGGCAAATTGCCCGCTCCGTAGTCGATCCCGCCGACGCTCATGACGAGGTCGGTATTGAGGAAGCTCGAACCGCCGAGGTCGACCGAGACGCCGCCCGGAGAATTGGACGAAACCGGGCAGCCCAGATTGACCTGCGCGCTGCCGAATACATCGATGCCGGTACCGGACGTAGCCAGCGCGCGGACACATGGATTGCCGATTGCGACGGCGGTGGCGACGGCGCGGGTCCGGATGGTGGGAGGCGTAGACAGGAAGACCGACGAGAACGGCAGGGCACGGCTGGTTGTCGCGACGACCTCGATCGCCCCGCTGTCGCCTGTCCAGGCACCGCTGGTCGGCGGCGTGGAAACCAGCTCGATCGTATGGGCAGTGTTGGCCGTGCGTCCGACCTCGCTGGTGACTGCGGTGTTGTGATCGCGCCCGAAGGACATGGCGATAGCCCCGGCCACTGCGCCGGTATCGACGGCCTGCTGCATCTGCCGTTTCCAGAGATACCACTGGACCGTGTCCACGCTGATCCCCGCGGCCCCGACGAGCGCAGTGATCCCGGCGCCTGCCATCAACAGCAGGTTGCCGGTCGTGTCCTTCTTCAGACGCTGCAGGAATGTTCCGATACGCCTGCCCATTGCGTTGCCCCTCGGCTTGAATTTCTCCGAGAATGGAAACTATGCCTCCCTGGCTAAGAGAAAGTCGCAAACCGCAGTAAATCGATATTAACCGTAGAAATCGCCGCAAAGTTGATTTGCGAGGTATTTTGGGGACGCGAACTTGTCTTTGCGGCGCGGCGCAATATTGTGCCCTTGGGAATATATCGCCAGGGGGTCGCAGGTGCGTTTTCCAATCTTTGCAGCGCTATGCGCAGCGCTTGTCCCGCTTCCACTGGGAGCACAGGAAGTGCCGGCAGAGGGGCAGGAAGATGTCTCTCGGCAACTGGCAAGGACGCCGCGTGACATCCCGGTTTCCGCCTTTGCCGGGCGCAGCAATCTTGGTGTCGCGAGACTTTCGGAAAGCGGTGCGCGTTTCGCATTCGTGACCTGGCAGGACGACAAGACGATCCTGTCGGTCCACGATGCCTCCACGCGCCAGCAGCTCGCTACAGTCGACCTTGGCAGTGGAAACGAGTTCGGCTGGTTCCGCTGGGCCGGCGACAATCGTATCCTCATCTCGGTGAACACCTATGCCGCCGGGCTGTTCTTCCTGCCGGTAACGCGGCTGATGGCCTATGACATGGAAGCGCACGAAATCCGCTATATCGGGTTCGACCGGCAGGGCCTGTCGGGTGACGACATCCTTCATGTCGATCCAGCCGGCGAACACATTCTCCTGTCGGTTAGCCGCAGTGTGTACCGCAACCCTGAAGTCTGGCGGTTTCCCCTCGACGGAAGCGGCGAGGACGGCGCGGAACGGGTGCACAAATCGCAGAAGGACGTCGACGCCTGGTGGGCGGACGATCAGGGCACGGTCCGGCTCGGCATGAATTTCACCAGCGGAGGTTCGGTAAAGGTTTATTACCGCCCGGATGCCGCTTCCGATTTTACCAAGGTCACGAAGGTCAAGCTGGCCGACGAGACGGCAATCGATGCCTGGGATGTAATGGGCATCTATGCAGGGACCGACACCGGCTATGCGATGGTCGATGGCCCCGATGGCCGGGGCGTCCTCAAGGAAATCGATTATTCGACCGGCACGCTGGGGGAAACGGTTTGGGAAAACCCGCGCTGGGGTCTCGAAAAGGTCCTGATGAGGCGCGGCGAAGGCCCGCTCGGCGTGATTTACACAGACGACGGCCCGCAGATCGACTGGCTGGACCCGGCCATGAAAGCCTATCACGACGCCTTGTCGAAGGCCCTTCCGGGTAGTCGCGTCGAAATCATCGATATCACGCCGTCCAACCGCATGCTGGTGATGCAGTCCGGATCGAACGATCCGGGTGCGCTTTACATCTTCACTCCCGGTGAGGGCCGGCTCGACCTCTTCGCCAACCTTCGCCCGGAGATAGACGAGCGCCAATTGCTGCCCATGACCGCACACGACGTGCGTGCGCGCGACGGAACTGTCCTGAGAGCTTTCCTCGCCCTTCCGAAGGGACGCGAGGCGCGCAACCTGCCGGCCATCGTCATGCCCCATGGCGGCCCCTTCGGCATTCGCGATTCCGCCATCTACGACGATTGGACGCAGCTGTTCGCATCGCGCGGATACGCAGTCCTGCGGCCGAATTTCCGGGGTTCCGGCGGATATGGGGAAGCGTTCGAGCGCTTGGGCGACGGCCAGATCGGACGCGCGATGCAGGACGATCTCGACGACACGCTGGACTGGGCTGTGGCGCAAGGCATCGTCGATCCTGCCAAGGCCTGCATCGTGGGGGCAAGTTACGGCGGCTACGCAGCCATGTGGGGGTTGATCCGCAACCCGGATCGCTGGCGCTGCGGGGCAAGTTTTGCCGGGGTCGCCGATTGGGAGGACATGCTCAAATACGATCGCAACTATTTCGGACGCGGCAGCAAGGGGCGACGAGCCTTCCGGAAATGGGAGCCGCGGGTCACGGGCGACGTCGATTTCGACCTGTCGACCATATCCGTGACCGATCGCATCGGGGAACTTCGCCGGCCGCTCTTCGTGGCGCAGGGGAAGACGGACCGCGTCGTGCCGCAATCGCAGTTCGACGATCTGCTCGAGACGGCCGAAAAATCGGGGATCACGCTGGAATCGCTGCTGATTGCAGATGGCCATTCGATCAGTGACCCGGAGGAGGAAACCAGGCTGCTGGAGGCCATGATAGCTTTTCTCGAGAAGCATAATCCTCCCGATCCGGACTGAAAACGGCGGATAAGTGGGGTTCCGGCACCATCGCGGTCTTGTCGTCGGCAGCCGAATTCCTAATTTGGTACATGTGATCAAGGAGCTTTTTCAGCACGCCGCCACGACCGACGGGATTACCGTCCGGGTTGCCGTGAATTTCCTTCCCGAACAGTCGCAGCCCGATGCCGACAAGTGGTTCTGGGTCTATCACATCCGCATCGAGAACGGTTCGCACGAGAAGGTGCAGCTCAAGACCCGTCATTGGCGGATTACCGATGCGCGCGGCATGGTCGCCCATGTCGATGGCGAAGGGGTCGTCGGCGAACAGCCGGCGCTCGCACCTGGTGCAAGCCATGATTACGTGTCGGGTTGCCCGCTCGAAACGCCTTATGGCTCGATGGAAGGTTTCTACACCTTCGTTCGCGAGGACGGGTCGCCCTTCGAGGTCCGCATCCCCTTCTTCCCGCTGGCCGCACCCGCGACCGCCGGCTGAAGGTCAGTCCTCTTCCTCTTCTTCTTCCAGTTCGTTGGAGAAATCGAACTGGCCGATCTTGATCTTGGGCTTGCGGCCCAGCCAATCGGCGAGGACTTCCAGATCCTTGGTCAGCGGCCATGTGGCAAGCGCGGCCCGGCTTTCGTCCATGTAGAGGACCAGTGACTTTTTCTTGAGCCGCAACCTGCTGGAGGCGAGGGCAATCCTTGCGCCTGCGCCCAAGCGGCGGGCCAGCCGGTAGCCGAGCCCCCAGGTAAGGCCTTCACGCAAATCCTCGTCACTTGCGAGGCGGCGCAGGCGGTTCGGAACTTCCGTCGCGCCGAGGCTGCCGAGAAGCGCAGCGCAGATCATCGCTCGGTCGCGCGGTGTGCAGTCGATCCAGCGCTTGTCGAGTGCCCATTCGGTCGCATGGTTGGACCGTAGGTTGGGCTCCACGCGCTGGAGGGCGAGGGCGAGCTGCGCTGCTGCGAGGCGAAGGCGCTCGTTGCGCTTGCCGCCCCCGCTGGCGAGGTCGACCGTCCAGCCCGCGATGCGGGTCGCATCGACGATCGGCGCATCGCGCGGCTCGGCAAAGGCGTGGACGCCTGCCAGCAGCGGGTCGAGCGACCGGGTAAGGTCGTTGAGCTGCGAAAACAGCAGGCCTTCGCGGATGCCCCAGCTCGAGAAGACGAGGCTCTCCGGCTTCAATTCGGCCAGCAAGGGTTTCAGCAAGGCGGCCGCATCGGGAAGGTATCCGGCACGCATCGGCGATATGCCGGAAATCTCCATCAGCTTTTCGGGGTCGGCATCGACCAGCCTTCCAGCTAGATCATGCGCCTCATCCATCGTCAGGCAGAACCCGTGGGGGTCGGTCAGCGGATAGTCGCATTCGCGCATCGCGTAATGCGCCAGCGCGCGCCAGGTGCCGCCGATCATGTAGAGCGGACCTTCGTGGCCCGAAGCCCAGCCGACGCCGGAAAGCGTGTCGTGAACCTGCTGCTCGAAATCGCCGGCCGCAGCTCGCTGTGCGGGCAGGCGCAAGGTCCCGAATGGCAGGCTGACCGCATCGTGGCATTCGCCATCGCCGATGGAGACGAGCTCGAGACTGCCGCCTCCAAGGTCGGCGATCATGCCTTTCGCACCGGGAAAGGCGCCGATGGCACCGAAAGCGGAAGCGCAGGCTTCCTCCTCGCCCGACAGCAGGCGCGGGGACAGCCCAAGCGCAGCGACCCGGTCGAGAAATTCCCCGCCGTTCTCGGCATCGCGCGCGGCGGCTGTCGCGACCGTCTGCACATCGTCGATGCCGCGGTCACGGATAATCAGGGCGTAACGGGCAAGCGCGGCGAGCGCCTCGTCCATGGCCTCTTCGGGAATGCGGCCTGTTTCCGACAGATCGCGGCCGAGGCGTGCGGCGACTTTCTCGTTCCACACGGTTTCCGGCGAACGGGCCGTGCCTTCGTAGAGCACGAGGCGGACGGTGTTCGAACCGATGTCGATGACGGCACGGGGCGGATGGATCAGGCGGCGCTGCCACTTGGCGCTGCGCGATTTGACGGAGGTCATCGCTTCGCTCCGCTCAGCGTGAGGCGCGGGACTTCATGCCGCTGGAGAGCGGAGCCGCGCCCCGAGAGCGAAGGGTTCGACATGAAATATTCGTGGCAGTTGAAGCCGCCTTCGCCCTTGCGCATGCGCAGGTACTGCCCGTCGGGACCTAGGCGCCAGCTCTGTTCGGTGTCGAGGATATTGGCCAGCATGACCTGTCCCAGCATCTGGTCGTGGACCGTCTTGTTGGTCACGGGAACGAGCACTTCCACGCGCCGGTCGAGATTGCGGCTCATGGCATCGGCGCTGGTGATGAAGACCTTGGCCTGCCGGCTCGGAAGCGCTTTGCCATTGGCAAAGGCCCACATGCGACCATGTTCGAGAAAGCGCCCGATGATCGATTTTACGCTGATGTTTTCGCTGAGACCGGGGATGCCGGGCCTCAAGGAACAGATGCCGCGCACCACCATCCGGATTTCGACGCCCGCCATGCTCGCTTCGTAAAGCTTGTCGATCATTGCCTGGTTGGTGATGGAATTGAGCTTCACCCAGATGCCCGACGGCTTGCCCGCGCGTGCATTGGCGATCTCGACGTCGATCAGCTCGTACAGTTTCTCGCGCAGGCCGATGGGCGAGATGGCGATCTTCTCCAGGGCCTCCGGTTCAATGTAGCCGGTGATGAAGTTGAACATCTTGGCCGCGTCGCGCCCCAAAGCCGCATCGGCGGTGAAATAGCTGAGGTCGGTGTAGATGCGCGCATTGACCGGGTGGTAATTGCCCGTGCCGAAATGGCAGTAGGTGCGGTAGCCGTCTTCCTCGCGGCGCACGACCAGGCTAACCTTGGCGTGGGTCTTCCATTCGGTGAAGCCGTAGATCACCTGCACGCCCGCACGTTCGAGCTCGTTCGCCCAGCGGATGTTGCGTTCCTCGTCGAAGCGGGCCTTTAGCTCGACCACGGCGGTGACGGCCTTGCCGTTTTGCGCCGCTTCAACCAGCGCGGCGATCACCGGCGACTGGTCCCCTGCGCGGTAGAGTGTCTGCTTGATCGAGACGACCTGCGGGTCGACCGCCGCCTGGTGCAGGAAATCGACCACCACTTCGAAGCTTTCGTAAGGGTGGTGGATAACCATGTCCTTCTCGCGGATAGCGGTGAAGACATCGCCGTCATGGGCCAGCACGCGCTCGGGATAGCGGGGCGAGAAGGGGGTGAACTTGAGGTCGGGCCGCGGCTCGTTGCAGATCGCCGACAGGTCGGACAGGCCCAGCATGCCGCCCGTCTTCACGATCATCGCCGCGTCGACGTCGAACTGTTCGCGCAGCAGGGCTTCTGCAGAGGCGTCGCATTCGTCGTCCAGCTCGAGCAGGACCGCACGGCCCCGGCGGCGCCGCTGGATGGCGGTGCGGAAATAGCGCACGAGGTCTTCGGCCTCGTCCTCGACCTCGATATCGCTGTCCCGCAGGACGCGGAAAATGCCGTCGCCAAGGATCTTGAAGCCCGGGAAAAGCTGGCTGGCGAACCGGGTCACCAGCTGTTCGATAGCGACGTAGATTGCCTTTTCGCCGGGCACACGCACGAAGCGCGGCGCACCGCTGGGAATGAGGACCATCTCGACCAGTTCACCCTTGCGGCGGCCCCGCTTGAGGCGGAACAGCACGCCCATCCCGCCGCTGGCGACGAAGGGGAAGGGGTGCGAAGGATCGATCGCCTGCGGCGTGATCAGCGGCAGGATGTCGGTGGTGAAATAGTCTTCAAGCCAGTCCTGCTGCTGCTTGTCGAGCTGTTCAACCAGCGCGATCAGTATGCCTTCGTCGGCCAGCAGGCCGCGCAGTTCGTCGAGGCTGTCCTGCTGGCGGTGTTCCAGCTGGAGCACTTGCTCGCGGATCGCGTCGAGTTGCTGGCGCGGGCTCAGCCCGTCGATACCCGGCGTTTCGATACCGCGATGCACCTGCCCTTCGAGGCCGGCGATGCGGACCATGGTGAATTCGTCGAGATTGCTTCCGGAAATCGACAGGAAGCGAAGGCGTTCGAGCAGCGGGTAGCGCGCGTTTTCGCTTTCCGCCAAAACACGGCGGTTGAAGCTCAGCCAGGACAGTTCGCGATTGGTGTAGCGCTCGTCCAGCGCCATCGGCTCCTGCGGGGTGTCCGCATGGGAATCACCGGTTTCGGCCTCGGGGCCGGAACTGGGGGCATTGCCTAACGTCACTGCGTTTCCTCTGGTGGCCTACCGGTCAGCGTAAAGCGAGCGTGCGCTATTGGAAAGGGTTTCGCGTTGCCACCCGATGCGCAGGCGTGTCGGAATTCCGTCATAAATGCGCATAAAGCGCCGCCAATTCATCCCACAGTGCGGGACTGGAGGCACCCAAAAGGCCCGTGCGCCCGTGTTCGTCGACGCGGTAGGGGGACCCGTCAGGCCGGGCCGCCTTGCCGCCGGCTTCCTCCAGCCACAACACACCGGCGGCGTGGTCCCACGCGAGCGTGCGTTCGAAGATCGACACGTCGTTTTCGCCAAGCGCCAGCCGCGGATACTGCTCGGCAGCGCAATAGGGGATGTCGACGAGGGCGTAGGCCGGCTCGATATGCTGCTTCGTGGCCTCGCGGCGGGCTTCCTCCATGTAGACGAGCGAGATTGCCGCAACCGGCGGCGTGCGTCCGGTGCCCTTGGCGGTGACGCGCTCGCCATCGACGAGGGCACCCTTGCCGCGATGGGCGGAGCAGAACCGGCCCGTCAGGCAGTCGTAAATCCAGCCGGACTGGGTGAACCCGCCTTCCGCGCGGGCGACGAGGACGCCGAACGGGCCGTGGCCGTTGGCGAAATTGCGCGTCCCGTCCACCGGATCGACAATCCAGCAAGGCCGGTCGAGCCGGTCTAGCACCGAGGGGTCTTCATGCGCCGCTTCCTCGCCGACGAAGGCGAGCGTGCCATCAATGCGCGTGAGGCCTTCGCGCAGGAGCTTTTCGGATTCGCGGTCGGCGATGGTGACGGGATCGTTGCCGCCCTTGTCCTCGACCTCGCCCGCCGAAAGATTGCGAAAGCGCGGCAGGATCGCCGTTTCCGACACGGTCCGCATCAATGCGAGTATCTCGGTGTCGAGCGCGCTCAAGAACGGTAGTCCGCGTTGATGTCGATGTAGCCGTGCGTCAGGTCGCAGGTCCACACGGTCGAACGGCCTTTGCCAAGCCCGAGGTCGACGTCGATGCGGATGTCCTGCCCTTCGAGGTGGCGCGCAACCGGAGCCTCGTCGTAATCGGGCAGGGGCTGCCCATCGCGCGCGGCCCAGGTCCCGCCGAAACCGATGGAGAGGCGGTCGCGGTCGGCAGGTTCGCCTGCCTTGCCCACCGCCATGACCACGCGCCCCCAATTGGCATCGCCGCCGGCAATCGCGGTCTTCACGAGCGGCGAGTTGGCGATCGACATGGCGATCTTGCGCGCGCTCGCATCATCGGTTGCGCCGGTCACCGCGATCTCGATGAATTTCTGCGCGCCTTCACCGTCACGAACGACAAGCTGTGCGAGCTCGCGGCACACTTCGAGGAGCGCGGCATAGAAGGCGTCCGCGCCGGCGCTTTCCCAGCCGGAAATGACCGGATTGCCTGCCTTGCCCGTAGCGAAGAGCATCACCGTGTCGCTGGTCGACGTGTCGCCATCCACCGTGATGCAGGAAAACGTCTCGCTGTTCGCGCGCGAAAGCATTTGCTGGAGGAAGGCGGGCTCCACCGCCGCATCGGTAAAGACGTAGCCGAGCATGGTCGCCATGTCGGGCGCGATCATGCCGCTGCCCTTGATGATGCCGCACAGATCGACCCGCGTTGCCCCGATCAGCGCCGAAACGTGCGCGCCCTTGGTGAAGGTGTCGGTTGTGCCGATGGCGCTCGCCGCCTCTTCCCAGCTGCACGGCTGCGCTTCGAGGGCGGCGGCCACGCCTGCGCGGGCCTTGTCTTTGGGCAGGGGAACGCCGATCACGCCGGTCGAGGACACGAAGACCTGTTCTGCCGGGCAGCCGAGCGCTTCGGCCACCTGCTCCATGATCTGCACCACCGCTTCCTGCCCGCGATATCCGGTAAAGGCATTGGAATTTCCGGCATTGACCACCAGCGCGCGTGCATGGCCGTTGGTCACGTTTTTCCGGCCCAGTTCCACCTCGCTCGAGGCGCAGGCGCTCTTCGTAAATACGCCGGCGACGCTGGTGCCTTCGGCCAGTTCGGCAAAGGTCAGGTCCGCACGGTCCCAATCCTTGTAGCGCGCGCGAGCCACCCGCAGCACCGCACCGTCGATGGCGGGCATGGCGGGGAAGGGCTTGGCGAGCGGGGAAGGGGTCAGGTCCATCCGGTGCGGCTTATTGGGATGGCCGGTTGCGTCAAGTTCTATCGCCCTTTATCGCGTAACGCGACGCAAGCAGGCCCGACCGATCCGGACGGCGCCCGCCTTGGGGGGACGCAATGAAATATCCGATCGCATTGATTTCGCTCGCCTTCGCTCCGCCGCTGGCGGCGCAGGTCGTGGAACTGAACCCGACCAAACGCGAGGTGGTCGAGGACCCGGCCGAAAAGGCCGAACCTGCCTCGAACCCGGGGACATGGGTGACGACGGACGATTATCCGAGCTGGGCAGCACGGGCGGGTACCAAGGGCCGCGTGGTCACGAACCTGACGATCGAGGCAACGGGCCGGGTAAGCCGGTGCGAAATCGTCACCAGCAGCGGAGTCTCCGAACTCGACCGCACGGCGTGCGAGAAACTGATGGAACGCGCGCGGTTCAAACCGGCCCGCGACGACAAGGGTGTGCCGATCGCATCGCTGTATGAACAGGCGGTCCGGTTTACCCTGCCGAGCGCGACGCAGCTGCCCGTCGAGACCGATATCGTCATGGAATTCGTGATTGCTCGCGACGGCTCGGTAAGCGAATGCAAGGTGACCGGAGCGCCCCAGGATGCGGAAAAGGATCCCTGCGAAGTCGCACCGACTTTCGAGCCCCCGCGCGCCGAAGACGGCAAGCTGGAGACGCGGCGCTATCGCATGACCCACAGGATCGAGCGCCTGCCGGTCGATGACTGATCCCGGCACGTTCAAGAAAGTTTCATATTCGGCAGGCAATTCTCCTCGCGGGTAAATCCGACAGCGGGGTGGACGGCATGACGATCAGCACTTATCTTAGTCGCACGATGATCGCCCGTTTCCTCGCCTTTCTTGCGCTCCTGACCGGCCTTGCCGCGCTCGGCGCGCCTGCGCAGGCATTCGAAGGATCGGTCGGCGTCGGTGTGGAACAGCGTGCCGACCAGGACGATGCCAAGGACGCGCAGTCGCAATGCGCGGAACGGCAGCGCAAGCAGAAGTCGCGTACCGACAAGCTGACGCCCTGCAAGCCGCAGCAGCCGGTCGTGATCTACATCCCGACAGTGATGTTCGGCCCCGACCGCGCTTTCGAATAGCGTTTTTCCAGACCTGACGGTTTCCTGCCCGGCACCACCTGCGTGCGCGGGCATTTTCCTTACATTGGCGCGTCCGATCGACGCCCGCACTCCATCATTTGTATCCGAGGCTGTTGCCCCACCATGTTCAAGACCATCACCAAGTCCCTGTTCGGCTCGTCCAACGACCGTTACGTCAAGTCGATCAGCAAGATCGTCAACCAGATCAATGCGCTCGAGCCGCAGCTCCAGGCGTTCTCCGACGATGAACTGCGCGCCCAGACCGACAAGTTCCGCGCCATGCTGGCCGATGGCCAGACGCTAGACGACATCCTGCCCGAAGCCTTCGCCACCGTGCGCGAGGCATCGGTTCGCGTGCTGGGCATGCGCCACTTCGACGTCCAGATGATCGGCGGCATCGTGCTCCACCGCGGCGAAATCGCCGAAATGCGCACGGGCGAGGGCAAGACGCTGGTGGCGACGCTCGCCACCTACCTCAACGCCATCGAGGGCAAGGGCGTCCACGTCGTCACCGTGAACGACTACCTCGCCCGCCGCGACGCGGAATGGATGGGTCGCCTGCACCAGTTCCTCGGCCTGACGATCGGCGTGATCGTCCCGAACCTCAACGAGTTCGAGCGCCGCGATGCCTATGGTGCGGACATCACCTACGGTACGAACAACGAATTCGGCTTCGATTACCTGCGCGACAACATGAAGCACGAGCGCGGCCAGATGGTGCAGCGTCCCTTCAACTTCGCGATCGTCGACGAAGTGGACTCGATCCTGATCGACGAGGCGCGCACCCCGCTGATCATCTCCGGCCCGACCGAGGACAAGTCCGAGCTTTACGTCGCCGTCGACGCGATCGTGAAGAACCTCGAGCCCGAGTGGTACGAGGCCGACGAGAAGACCAAGAACATCACCTGGACCGAAGAGGGCACCGACGCCATCGAGCAGAAGCTCAAGGACGCGGGCTTGCTCGAGACCGACAATCTCTATGACGTCGAGAACACCCAGGTCGTCCATCACCTCGACCAAGCCCTCAAGGCCAACATCATGTTCAAGAAGGACACGGACTACATCGTGAAGGACGACAAGGTCGTCATCATCGATGAATTCACCGGCCGCATGATGGACGGCCGCCGCTGGTCGAACGGCCTGCACCAGGCGGTCGAGGCCAAGGAAGGCGTGAAGATCGAGCCGGAGAACCAGACGCTCGCCTCGATCACTTTCCAGAACTACTTCCGCATGTATCCCAAGCTGTCGGGCATGACCGGCACCGCCGCGACCGAGGCCGCGGAATTCTGGGACATCTACAAGATGAACGTGGTCGAGATCCCGACCAACGTGCCCGTCCAGCGCGTCGACGAGGAAGACGAGTTCTACAAGAACACGCAGGACAAGTTCAAAGCCATCGCCAAGGCGATCAAGGAAAAGAACGAGACCGGCCAGCCGGTCCTCGTCGGCACGGTATCGATCGAGAAGAGCGAGTTGCTCTCCAGCTTCCTCGACAAGGAAGGCGTGACCCACGAGGTGCTCAACGCCCGCCAGCACGAGCGCGAGGCGCATATCGTGGCGCAGGCGGGCCGTATCGGCGCCGTCACCATCGCCACCAACATGGCCGGTCGCGGTACCGACATCCAGCTGGGCGGTAACGTCGAGTTCCGCATCGAGGACGAATTGCGCGACATGCCCGACGGGCCGGAGCGTGATGCGGCCATCGCCAAGATCAAGGCCGAAGTGGCCGCGGAAAAGCAGCGCGTGCTCGACGCGGGCGGCCTGTTCGTGCTCGGCACGGAACGCCATGAAAGCCGCCGTATCGATAACCAGTTGCGCGGTCGTTCGGGCCGCCAGGGTGACCCCGGCCTGTCGCGCTTCTACCTCTGCCTAGAGGACGATCTGCTGCGCATCTTCGGTCCGGACACGCTATTCGCCAAGATGATGAATTCGAACCTCGAAGATGGCGAAGCCATCGGTTCGAAGTGGCTGTCGAAGGCCATCGAGACCGCGCAAAAGAAGGTCGAGGCTCGCAACTACGAAATCCGCAAGCAGGTCGTGCAGTACGACGACGTGATGAACGACCAGCGCAAGGTCATCTACGAACAGCGCGCGGAAATCATGGACAGCGAAGCGGTGGACGATGTCGTCATCGACATGCGCCGCGACGCCGTGAACGCCATCGTGTCGGAAAACTGCCCGCCGGGTTCCTATCCGGAACAGTGGAACATCGAAGGCCTGAAGGAACGCGTCGAGGAAGTCTTCGGCATGACCTTCCCGTACGAGGAATGGCTGCAGGAAGACCAGATCGAGCCGGAACTGATCGAGGAACGGATCGCGGCCGAAGCCGATGCGCGCATGGAAGCCAAGATCGGCAAGGCCGATGCCGGCCTGTGGCGCCGGATCGAGAAGAGCCTGCTGCTGCAGGAACTCGATCACCAGTGGAAGGAACACCTCTCCACGCTCGATGCGCTGCGGCAGGTCGTGTGGCTGCGCGCCCATGCGCAGAAGCAGCCGATCAACGAGTACAAGCAGGAAGCCTTCGCCCTGTTCGAGCGCATGCTCGACAAGCTGCGCGAGGATGTGACGGCGAAGCTGTTGCGGATCGAACTGGCAGAACCGGCCCCGCTACCGCAGGTTGACCTGCCCGAACTGCCGGACTTCCTCACGGGCCATATCGACCCGCTGACGGGGGACGACAATTCGAACGACGGCGACGGTTCGGCAGAACGCGAAGACCTGTTCGGATCGCTTGCCGGTAGCCCGCGTGCTGCCGCAAGCCCGGGCGGTGCTGCCCGTGCTGACAATCCCTTCGCCGGCATGGAAATCAGCCGCAATGCTCCGTGCCCTTGCGGTTCGGGCAGCAAGTACAAGCACTGTCACGGCTCGGTCGGAGCGCAGGCCTGATCGTCAGGTAATGGGCCGCGCGGCGTTCAGGCGCTGCGCGGCTCACGCACCATCGGCACCAGCGGCGGGGCATCGGGCGTCGGCCTGATTTCTCCGCAGACCACGAAGCCGAGCGAGCCGTAGAACCCCGCATTGGCCGGGTTCGAATTCTCAAGGTACGCCGGAACTCCCAAGCGGTCGCAGGCCGCGAGCACGGGCGCGATAAGCCTGCGTCCGAGCCCCTTGCCTTGCGCGCCGGGGCGAACGGCAATGCTGAATAAATAGGCGTGCTCGAAATCGGGGTGGACCTTGTCCATTGCCTCGCCCGTCATGATGCCGCGCCGCACCGCGCCCGGTCCGCATTTGAACAGAGTGGGCAGGGCAAAAGCTGCGTAATCCGCTGTGCTGAAGCTCGCGTCGCCGCCCGGCAGCATCCACATGCATGCGCCCTCATCGCCGTGAGTGTAGCAATAGCCGCGGGGGGCGTAGATGCGCCGTGCCTGCAGGTGAAACAGGTGGCTGATGCCCGCGAAATT
Source organism: Qipengyuania gaetbuli (assembly GCF_020171365.1). Lineage (NCBI taxonomy): Bacteria > Pseudomonadati > Pseudomonadota > Alphaproteobacteria > Sphingomonadales > Erythrobacteraceae > Qipengyuania > Qipengyuania gaetbuli. The sequence continues at coordinate 2,182,193 of NZ_JAIUZO010000002.1, forward strand.
GCCGAACAGCCAGTAGTTGAAGGGATCGTTCCTAAATCCGTCCGCAGTAATATCGCCGAGCTTGCGCGCTTCTGCGGGGCCTGCGCGAACCAGCCCTTCGTCCAGTACGATATCGCTGCTTTTCATGTGATCCTGCCCCTCGACGCGCGATGCTAGCCTGCAGCGGTGAAGCGGTCTAGGCAGGGCCATGGCCGCGCTCGCCCTTCCATTCCTGATCGTGGCCTTGCTCTACGCCAGCGTGGGGTTTGGCGGCGGGTCTACCTACAATGCCCTGATGGCCCTTTCCGGCGTAGACTACCGCATCCTCCCGCTGATCGCGCTGGCCTGCAATATCGTGGTCGTGGCGGGCAGCACTGTCCGTTTCGCGCGGGCAGGCGTCACGCCCTGGCGCGGCGCGCTGCTGCTGACCACCATTGCCGCGCCTGCTGCCTTCCTCGGCGGGCTCACCCCGATCGGCGAAAGCGCATTCCTGGCCCTGCTGGGCGCTGCCCTGCTGCTGACCGCGCTGACCATGCTGCTGCCTGTGGCGGGCGGCGACGGGGAGCCGGCTCGCTGGGCGAGATTCATGCCGCTCGCGGCTGCGCCGCTCGGCTACCTTGCGGGCATCGTGGGCATCGGTGGCGGCATCTTCTTGGCCCCGCTGCTGCACCTTGCGCGCTGGAATTCGGCGCGTGCCGTGGCCGCGACGGCCAGCCTGTTCATTCTCGTCAATTCGCTGTTCGGGCTGGCGGGCCAGGTGCTCAAGGGCGGGGAGGGCCGCTTTGCCGCTGCCGTCGATATCGGCCTGCCGCTGCTGGTTGCGGTAGCGATCGGGGGGCAGATCGGCAGCCTGCTGGCGCTCAAATACTTGCCGCAACGCTGGATACGCTGGGGCACCGCCGCGCTCACCGCATCGGTGGGGCTGCGCCTACTCACTGGAATGTAAGAGAATAGTGGCTCCGAGTTGGATTATAACTCAATTCGCACAAGCAATTGAAAGTTTGAAACTAAATCAGATTAAATCAAGCTAAGAAAACGGTCGTTCCCCCACTCGTTCCCCCACCAAGCGGCGAACGTGGGCGAACAATTGGCCGTCACTTCCCGGCATGGATCATCGCAGGCAATTCGGCCTGCACATTGCTGAAGACGACCAGCGCAGCCGTGAAGTCGAACGGCTCGACAGTTAGTGGCAAGCCGTCCGCCGTATGCGGCATCACAGAGAACTTGTCGGTCAGCTTTTCCAGCAATGCCCGCTTGTATTCGGTGTCCTCGTTGCCAGCCAAGTGCACGCCCTTAGTTTCCAGCACGACAATCCGTTCCCGGTCGGCTTCGTCGCGGGTCGCTGCCAGCAGGAAGTCGGGATAGATATTGCCGCGTCGCCAGCCGCGCAGGCCATAGCTGCCACGCCCGGTGCCGTTGCGGTGCCACCAGCGCACGGCGGACTCACGGTCGAGATAAACGGCGACGCCTTGTTCTTCCTCGTTCAGGTCGGCGCGATAGATCGGCAGGAACAGGCTTCGCTCCAAGGGTCCGTGCGATGCGCTCAGCAATGGCGCGGCACTCTCCGGTTGGCCGGTCGGCAGCTCAAAGGGTGCGTGCCAGTCGTGATCGTCCCCGCGCAGGGCGAACTGAATCGTTCCGGCATCCAGCCCCGAGGCGAACAGTTCCGCCGCCTGCCGCTCGCGTTCCCGGTCCAGTTCCTTTCTTAATTCGTCGATCAGGAAGGAGGCGAGCCGCGCGAAGTCTGCATCAGCCCAACCGTTCGCGCGCAATTTATTTAGCAGATCGTCCACAAGCGCCCAGGCGGTGAAGGCATTGGGCACGAGGTCCGCCAATATCCTGACGGCATAGGCACCATCAAAGGCGGCAATGGCGGATGCGGCTTGCAACGGGCCATCTGCCACTTCCACACCAGCATCGCCAGCGCTTAGCCGGATCAGGTGATGATCGTCGCCCAGCCGCTCTTTGGGCAGCTTGTCGGCGAGCGGGGCAAGGTCCAGTTTGGCCCAGTCGATTAGCGGGAACAGGTCAGTTTCGGCATCGAAGGGACGGGCGACGCCTTCGGCCTCCACAGTCAGGACTTGAGGCAGGGCAATCGCGGTGGTGCGGAATGCATCGCGTCGCTGCACCTTGCGGGCAATTGGGGCGTCGCTGGACGCGCCGCCACTGTCCGATAGGTTCACATCGACCGCCAGATCGCCCAGACCATCGCCCTGTAGCCCTTCGCGAATGGCTGTCACCGTCGCTTGGGTGTCGGCGCGATGGGCAAAGACATAGCATTCGTCCAACGCATCCACGTTGGTCTTTATCGCGTGCGGCTGGCGCAGGATACGTCCCACAAGCTGCGTCAGCGCTCCTTCGTTGCTATTAGCGGCCAAGGCACACAGCACATAGGCAAACGGGCAATCCCAGCCCTCGGCCAGCGCCGCCTTGGTGATGATCGCCCGCACCCGGCACTTAGGGCTTAGCAGGTCTCTGTTCTCCGGCTTGTCCAGATCGTTCTGTTCGGCGGTCTTGTAGGCTATTTCGTCATCTTCCAGACCCGCCACGGCCTTCAACCAGTCGCGTGCGTTATCTGCATGGATGAATCCCGCTTCGGCCTGTTCCTTGCCGGTGCGCTCCACCTGCACCAGCAGGATCGGGCGGATATAGCGCCCGCCGTCGCCTTCATATTCGCGTGAGGTGCGTTCAAGCTGTTCCAGCCGCTCCCATGCCTTGGCCAGTGTGGCCTGCCATTCTCCGCCGGGAAGGGGGGAGACATTCATGGGCATCTTGATCATGCCCTCGCGTTCCAGTTCGCGCCCGGTAATCTCGACAAGGATATTGGCAGTGCGGCCTTCGCGTGCCGGCTGTCCGTTGCGTGCTGGACGTGGGGGAACATCCTTGGGCGTGGCACTCAATTCCAGCACCAGTCGGGGATTGAAGCCGTAGAGCGTGGAATGAGCCAGATCGGAAACTGCCTTCTGTCCTTCATCCATGATGACGACCGGGCGCACGATCCGCATGGCATTCCCCATGCTGGCCTTCACCATTGGCCAGGGCGGACCGCCATCACCAAGGTCATAGATTGAGAGGTTCGGAATGGCGTCTTTAAGGGCCTTATGAGCGGCCTGTTCGCCATCGGCTGGCACAAAACCGTGCACATCGCCACGGTCGCGGAACAGGCGCAGGCTTTCCTGATTTTCGCGGTTGGACGATTGCAGCATCAGCACCATGACGCACAGATGCGTGTCCAGATCGGTCTTGTGCAACGGATCGTCTTTTTCCAGGACTTTCACACGGTTGGCTGCCGCGCGATCCAGTGTTTGGCGATAGGCGTGGTCGCGGTCCCGCAGGGCTTTCAAAGTCTGGGAATAGATCGCCTCGTTCGGCACGATCCACAGCACCATGCCGGTGTTGGCAGAAACATACCGGCCAAAGATGCGTGAGAGTGCCGCGCAGGCGAGATAGGTCTTGCCGCCGCCGGTCGGCACTTTCAGCGTGGCATTGGGCACCGGCCAGTCATCGCCCGAAAGGCGCGGGGAAAAGGTCCGTCCGCCGGGCACGCCCTTGTCAGCCGCCAGCCGCTCCCATGCCTTGGCGGGGAAGTCGGGCAGGGGAATGTCCAGTTCCGGGTTGGCGGCGCGGACTTCGGCCACCTTATCGGCCTTGGCCTTTTCCTCGCCCAGCCGCTCCAGCCATGCGTCCAACGCGGCTAGGGCGCGGGCCTGATAATCGAGTTCGCGGAAGGCCACCTATGCCGTCTCCAGCCGGTAAAGCGCGAAGGGCAGCGGGGCGTAGTCCACGTCAAGCCGTTCGCGCGCCAACAATTCGCGCGAGACGAACTTGGCCGGGGCAAACACCAGATGATTGCCTTCACCCGTTGCCGCCACAGCGCGGGCCATAGAGAGCGACAGCGCCGCCCCGCCGGATTTTAGCCAGGCCAGATCGGGTTTGTAGTGCAGCCAATAAGTGCGCCCGCCATGGGTGCCCAGCTTGTGCAGGCCATCCGCAATGTCGGCGGCTGGCGCGATACTAGCGGCTTCCAGCGGCGTGGCGGTGGCTGTGTGCCACAGCAGGCCCGCGATTGAATAGACTGTGGGCAGGTTTTCGCCGGAGAGCACCGCGTCCATTTCGACGGGCGCTCCCAAAGTGCAGAAGGTGAAACTCTCGTCACCGCCGTCATTTGCGCTGATTACGCGGCGCACACGTTCGGCGGTCAAATCATCGGCGTAGTCCTCGCCTTCCGCCAAGATGAATCTCCGGTTCCCTCCATCTCGCCGGTTCAGTTCCAGCACTGCGTGGGCAGTGGTGCCCGATCCTGCAAAAGAGTCGACAATAATGGCGGATTGATCTGTAACGTAGGAAAGCAGCCACTCGATCAGAGTGAATGTCTTCGGATTTTTGAATGCCTGTTTTCGTTCTGGAAAAATGGCTCGCAATTCATTCGCACCTCGCCGGCCATCGATCTCGATCAAACTCGGCATCTTTTCGCGATAGTCCGACAATGGCAGTCTGAGCCGAATAAGCTGGTCCTCATTCTCGCTGAAAATGATGCGATTTTGCTCTAGCAGCTTATCTCGGGTTTCTTCCGGAAAGCGGTATCCCATCAAAGGCTGAGGCACTGGCTTACCCGTCAAGGGATTTTCCAGTTCCCAGCGGTAACCCTCCTTGCCAGGGTTGTGGACGCTTCGGCTGGCTGTGTAGATTCCCCCGTCATCAATTCGGTTATATTCAGCCAATGGACCAAGCTGTGACCTATGCTGCCTGAACCATTTGGAATAGGATGCCTGAGCCTCTTCCAAGTCAGACGACTGGTCCAAAATCTTCGCGCCCACAGCCGTCATCTGTTCCTTTAAGTCGGACCATGGAGATTTCCAGACCGGTTCTACCTCATCTCTCTTGTGACAGAAAACCAAGACATACTCATGCTCGACCGCAACATTAGTGGGATTGTTGTCAGTGGCGTTTTTCCAAATGATGGTGCCTAGATGAGAGCGGTCACCGAAAAGCTCCTGCAACATCAGCGTTGCGGCTGCGACTTCGTTATCGTCGATGCTAACAAATAGGATACCGCCGGGGCGTAGTAGTTCACGGATTAACGATACCCGCGGCCACATCATAGTTAGCCATTTATCGTGCCGAAGCTTGTCATCAACGTTGATAGGGTTGTCGTTCACCCATTCCTTAATCATGGGCGCGTCGACGCGGTCGCTATAGCTCCAGTCATCCTTTCCCGTATTGTAGGGCGGATCGATGTAAAAGCAGTCTATCTTGCCCGCATACATTGGCAGCAATGCCTTCAGCGCGTGGAGGTTATCACCATGCACTATGAGGTTGCCGTCCAGCCGGGCATTGCCGATGCCCTTGTCTGCCTGCATCTCAAGCGGGCGAAAGGGCACTGTCAGATGATGATTATAGACGAACTCTTTGCCTTTAAACTGTAATTCCGGCACGCATGCGCTCCCCTGTGATCGTCTGCGTTCTGCCCCGATAGACTGAGAACGGCAAGCGCGCCTTGCTGCCTAGGCCGACTATCTCCCCAACAGTCGGCCCATCATCGCTGCCATTTCCGAGGCGCACTCGTCATCGAGTTCCCAATAGCGTTCCAAATGCCGATCGAAGGTTCGGTGCCACATGCCCTTGGGGCGCTGGATACCTGCTTCCCAGCCCTGATCGCAGCCGAGCTTCTTCTGCAACCGGAACAGTCGTTCAAAAGGGCGGTCCCGCGCTGAATCTCGCTGGCACTGATAGCCCAGCCGCCATGCTTGTCGGGATGCGAAACGGTCCCCACCTGGCGGTAGATACAATTTGCCAACGCGATGGCCGCGATAAGGGCAAATCATCCACCAGCGCTTTCCCCCGTAATTGGGGACCGTGTGGGAAAGATATATCGATTGTAGAACTCGCTCAGCATCCTCGCCGCTGCCGCGCATATAGTTCAGGACAAGCCGTTCCAAACCAGGTTCGCTCATGACAGCCCGATAGCCGATCGATCCGCTTGGCGAACCGCCACAAGTCCAGTGCAGCGATCCAGAAATGTCGCTTCCTTCCCGCGCCCGGCCTGTCCGTAAGAGCCAAGCCAAATCGATGCGCAGTGACGCATCTGTCGTTGGTCTGCCACCATACTGTCCTGAACCAAATCCGCCCATTTCAGTCTCCAGTTGGTCCAGCCGCGCTGCCAGATTTTCCTAAATCATTAGGCTTCTTTACCCTCTCATGGAGTTTGCCCCTTTTTGTGCGCTTGCCGTTGCGCGCTGATCGTCGCTCGCCCCTTGCTGTGCGCGGCCCAGTCGAAAGCGCCCCGTGCAATTTGCACCGCCCAGATCGATAGAGGTCGCGCCGCTTACAGGGTGTTCCCGCACGGGTGCGCGCCCCGCAGATCATTGATTGGCACGCGTGGGGGAAATCTCCTCCATAGTCGCACCAGTGCTGCCAAAGAGCGCGGCGTTCGACGTCCGTCATGCAGCGATCCTTTTGTTGATGGCGTCGTCTAGCAAAGCGGCCAAGGTAACCGCATAAATGAGTGGAATGAGGGATCTGGTGGGATGGGGATTCCACCAGAAGGTCGGAGAGATGACCGTCGCACTCTTTGTCGCATGATCGGGAGGTAGCCCCTGGTAACTATTATGTGTCCCCGATTTACGGACAGCCGAACTTTGGCGGTTTTCCGCCAATTCTCTGGTTTTATTGTCCCCGTTTGGAGGACAGTTGTGGGGTGGATTTTGCCTCACTGACCTTATTTCGGGGACGGTGTTGTCCGCAGTTTGGGGACCGCATTTTTTTGCAGGCCGCCACTTTTCATAGGCATGCGAAGGAGCGCGATGTTCGCTTCCCTTTGGCCCCCCTTGCCAAGTCAGGCCCCAGCAAGCAGCGTGAGGTGTCTTGCGCGAGAAGCCTCCCCTTTTTGCGCAGTAAATGAATCCCTTGTCCTGCAATTCGTGAAGCGCTCGATTGACCGCATTCTTGCCCAGGCCAGTTATCTCTGCCCCCTTCCGAGCAGATAGGAAGAACTCACCGTTGTTGTCGCCCTTTTCAAGCGCGGCCAGCGCCAGCAAGACTTTGACCCCACTCCCTGACAGATGCCGCCAAGCGTCGGACTGCATCTGACGATGATAGACGCGAACATGGCGCGGCACCTTTGCCCGGCGGAACTTGTCAGCCATGGGGCACTCACGCCGCGCTTTTCGCCGTCGCGCCATCGGCCAGGCGCTTGATGCTCTCCACTTTCACCAGCCGTCGGGCATCAATGGTGATCGTTTCCAAGGCGCCCCGTTCGATCAATTCGTAGGTCTTGGTCTTGCCGATCCCCAGAGTGCGGGCTGCATCCGCAATGCTGCAAAGCACAGGTTCCATTTATCATATCCTTTCCGTTCAAGCCCGTTCACGGACGGGAACGGGTGTGAAACGGGGAATACCTGCGAACGGCCCCGGAAGTCGGCCAGCAGGGCCAATAACAGGCCGGAAACCCTAGGTTGCGACGTTATCGGCCTCGTCTCTCCGACGCTGAAACTCGGCGAAAAGCCAACGCGCACGTTCCTTTAGTAAACTGTCGGAAGGATACTGATCGTGTTCGGCAAACCACGCGGAAAGGCGTTTCTTTACATCTGCCTGGATGTCGGGGTGCCAAGACCCATCGTCAGCCCACTGGAATACAACGGCGGCGACAGCCCGTTCCCAGTCATACTTTGCAGGCGCGCCCCCTCGATTGCTCTTTGCCCCACCGCCTTCTGAAGCGTCGATTTGGAACGAGCCGCAATTGGCCTCTGCCGGACGCACTTCTATGTCGGTGACGCTATAGGATTCCTCGAAGTAGCCCTCATCAAGCCAATCGCCTCCCGAAACTTGGGCGGTTGAAAAGCAATCGTTCTGCCAACTCCAGTCCGCGCGCGGTTCCTTGCCTCCGTTCCAGTCCGCATCAATAAATTGAAACGCGCCCTCGTTTGGTCGAAGGCCTTTATTGGCATCGCATCCCTGTCTAAGAACTACCCAGCGGTGGGCTGGGATTGGTCCGGTTCCTTCCCTTGCAAAATGACCATCTAGGTATTTCTTCCAGCGGTAGTGACCGGTTGCTTGGAGCTTGCCTTCCCCCAGCAACATAAGCATGGCGCCAGCCGGATCATGGTGCCCTTCCATGGCCAGGCGATTGATCGCTTCGCTAATCGGCACCATGACAGGCACATGAAACTCGAAACGAGGATCGGCATGGTCCCATCCCCATCCTTCGATGATCGCTAGCGCGTCAACACTTTCCGGCGTTGAGGCCATTCGCAGATCCTCCACTTGGCGCTCGCGCTTTCAAGCGAGCAAAGGCGAATACATGCGGAACATGCCGTCAGGGGTTGCGATGCACAAGACTAGCGCGTCGGAGAATTGCCCAAGTGTAATGCAGAGGGTCGTCGCGGCAAATCACGCGGCCGGTAGTTTCTCTGCGCAGATGATCGATTGTGTTCTCGTCGAAGTGCAGGTCAGGCAGAGGCGATTTCCGTCCTCCAATGACACGCAACCATTGATGCGGTGGATATTACCGGAGATTGAGTGGTTCTCAGGAGCGGACTGAAGGTCGTAGAAAACGCACCTCGCAGCGCAACCGAGCGTTCTCGATCAGTCTAAAAGCCGATGCACCCTCACCGCTTAACTGCCGGAATAGTTCAGGGTCGAGTTCAACCGCGGCGAGCTTGATGCCTGCGTGTTCGCACTCAAGCAAAAAGGGCCGAAACTACCTCGGCGGCTTCCGTCGCTGTTTCACCCCTAAATGAAAGCGGGAAGGGGTTAGGGCCGGATTCTAGGCTCAAGGCTCTAGCGATGCCGATCTCCCGTGGGCCAGACATGATTCAATCAGCGAAGAAATCTTCATCGAGGCGTTTGACCTGGACGACGCGACTTACCCTGACACCGATACCGAACTCGATCATCAATTCGGCAAGTCGGTCGCCATCGATCAGAATGACTCGCTGCTGTAGGTTCTCAACATAGTCGAGAGCCTGTCTGCTGAACGTGCATGTAGTCACGAACACGCCCTTTGTTGCCCCGAAGCCTATCAAGCTACCGACGAAACCTTGGATGGCGGGGCGACCAATTGTCTGTTCAGGACTGTATCGCTTAGCCTGAACGTAAATGCGGTCGAGGCCGAGGCGATCTTCGTCGATGATGCCGTCAATGCCACCATCACCTGATTTTCCGAGCCGCCGTGCAGCGCTTTCGTGGGAGCCACCGTAACCCATCGCGACCAGCAATTCGACGATCAGGTGTTCGAAAAACGTGGGCGTCTGCTCATGAACGCGGCTGAGTAGGTCGGCCTTTAATGCCTTGGTCAAGACCGAGTTGGCCGCATCAATTTGTTCTTCGGGTGTCGTTTCAGATGCCGCCGCCTGTTCCTGGGCGGTGTCTTGGGAGTCACTTTTGCTCGAATTGCTCTTGTCGTAGAACTCAATGAACGCCGGATATGTCTTGAGTAGTTCAACATCGATCCGTTTGGGGTTTTTCGCCAACAATGCTTTTCCAGCGTCGGATGCGACAAACACGCCGCGCGATGGGCTGTCGATCAAGCCAGCCTTGGTCATGTAGAACTTTGCCCAGTGCACGCGATTGTGAAGAAGTGCCTGCTTCCCGCTGGGCAGAAGTTCCTCGCGCTCTTCCTCGGATAGGGCGAACTGATCGGCAATAGTCTCCGATGCAATCGGCACACGTGTCTCGCCTTGAGCTGCAACTTGCAACACTGGGAGCATCAGCGTTTGGTAATCAGGAATAGACATTTGCATTGATTAGCGAACTTTGCCGGATGGGCAATGTTGCGCTTGTCAGCTTCGCAGCAAGCCACAGAGCGCGGCAATAGGTTCCGTATCGAGGATTAGGGAGCCGATGGGCTGCTAGTGCCGGCAAACAGATGCGAGACAGTCCCTTGCGCGCAAAGCCCTCAATTCCGGGCAGTCGCTTCAATAGCAACAATCTCCGCGCCGCCGGTGCCCATCACGAAACCGGCCCAAGCGTCCATCATGTCGCGGCGTTTGTCGAAGAAGTCTGTGCGGCGATATGCAGCCTCAACAGCTTTGGGCACGGTATGGGCAAGGGCTGCCTCAGCTACTTCGCCGGGTAAGCTCGTCTGTTCTGCCGCCCAGTCGCGGAAGGTCGACCGGAATCCATGCACCGTGCAGGGCACCTTCATATCACGCAGGACCTTGGTAAGTGTCATGTTGCTCAACTCGTTCCCGCTGCCAGCTGGAAAGATAAGGTCGGTTCCTGCCTGCCGGATTGAAGCCATTTCTCGGAACAGCACGGCAGCGGCTGGCGACAACGGAATGCGATGCAGTTTGCGGGCTTTCATGCGGTCGGCAGGGATGGTCCACACAGCGGCGTCAAGATCGACCTCATTCCACGTTGCACCGCGCACTTCACCGCTGCGTGTCGCGGTCAGGACCGCAGCGCGCAGCGCCAGCGCACCCATGCCACGCTTGTCCACCAGCCGCGCCATGAGGGCAGGCAGTTCGGAATAGGGCAGGGCCTCAAAGTTCCCGCGCTTCGGTTGTGCTGGCAGCCGGTCGGCAACAGCTGGCCCAAGTGTGCCGATGAACAGTGCACCATCGGGGCGGGCAAAGCGCAGGGTGCGAATGATAAGGCTGCGCACCTTGCGGGCGGTTTCAGGCTTGCGCGTCCAGATCGGGCGCAGGCAATTAGCGATTGTATCCGCATCGATGCTCTGCACTTGTAACTTGCCGAGGGCTGGAAAGGCGTAGGTCTTCAGTTGCGATAGGCTTTGCCGTCGCTTTGCATCTGAAATCTTTGCATCGGCAGTCTTGGCTTCGAGGAAGCCCAGCGCAGCTTCGCGAAATGTGCGGGTCATTTCCTTTGGGGGTCTCAAGGCCAAATGAGGGTCGCGGCCAGCAATCAGCGCCGCCTTCACCAATGATGCCTTTTCCCGAGCCTCACTCAGTCCCACTGCGCGCAGGCTACCAAGACCGAACTCGCGGCGTTTTCCGTTATTCTGCACCCGTGCAACCCAGCTTGCCTGGCCGGAATCGCGCACGAACAGGATCAATCCGTCGCCATCGTGATGACGTCCGGGTTTGTTGAGGGCTGCCTTTACGTGTGCTTGGGTCAGCTTGCCCATACATGCCTCGCAGTTAGACTATGAGGTATTCCCCCATTTGGTCCCCCACCAATAGCCCGAAACAGCACGCGCGGCAACGAATGCATGCGCGCGTCTGCGAACAAGTTTTCCTAGGAAATAAGAGGGTTTTCCGGTCGCGAGCGATTGGCTGCGAAATGGAAAATGGCTCCCCGAGTTGGATTCGAACCAACGACCAAGTGATTAACAGTCACCTACTCTACCGCTGAGCTATCGGGGAGCAGCCCGAAGGCAGGGGTGCGCCTATATGGGCGAGGATTTGCTTTGGCAAGCCGGGTTTTTCAAAAAATCGGGGCGGTGTGGACCGCTGCCCACACTCAGACCACGAATTGCTCTGCAACGATGCGTTCGTCGAGCGTGTGGCCCGGGTCGAACAGCAGGGTGAGCGCCTTGTCGCGCGCGATTTCCAGGCGCACTTCGGCCACGTCGCGCAGCTCGCGCTGGTCGGCCACGGCCGCCACCGGGCGCTTGTCCGCCTCGAGAACGCGGAAGGTCACGCAGCTGCGGTCAGGGATGATCGCGCCCTTCCATCGGCGCGGGCGGAAGGCGGAGATGGGCGTCAGCGCGAAAAGCTGGGAATCAAGCGGCAGGATCGGTCCGTCGGCGGAAAGGTTGTAGGCTGTCGAGCCGGCAGGCGTCGACAGCAGCACACCGTCGCAGACCAGTTCCTTGATCCGCACTTTGTCGTCCACCGACACCTCGATCTTGGCGGTCTGGCGGGTTTCGCGCAGCAGCGAGACTTCGTTGATGGCGCAGAAGCGCTGCGTGCGCCCGTCCTGCGTTCGTGCTTCCATGGTGAGCGGGCTGATGCTCAGTTCCTTCGCCTTGGCGATGCGCGCCAGCAGCCGTTCGGGCTGGCGGTTGCGGTTCATCAGGAAGCCCACCGTGCCTAGGTTTACCCCGTAGGCCGGTACGATGCGGTCCGCATCGAGCATGGCGTGGAGGCTTTGCAACATGAACCCGTCCCCGCCGAGCACTACGGCGGCATCCGCTTCTTCCAGCGGGACCCAGTCGGCGAGCGGGCGGAACACCTGCTCGGCGGCTTCCTGTGCCCGATCGGAATCGGAAACCAGCAGTGCCAGTCGGCTGTAATCGCCCATTGCCTGTCCCGTCTTCGCCCGCCGGTTCGGCGCGGCAGTGGAGCGCATCCCTATGGAACGGCGTCCCATTTGGCAACAAAGCCGGAATTTGTGGCATAATTTTTACGTAAGGGGGATAAGCGGGGTTGCATGGGTCGTGCAGTTGAGCCGGATATGGACGAAACGAGGGACATTCTGACGGGTCTCGCCGACCCGGCGCAAATGCGCCGGACGGTATGGCGCTGGCAGTCGGAATGGCCGGGCTATGCCGGCAACTGTCCCATCCACGCGATGCTCATCACCATCGGCAGGATCGACACGGTGAACGTCGCTTTCGGCGAAAGCACGGGCGACGTGGCGCTGGTCGAAGTGGCCCAGCGCATCCGCCATTTCGCAGCCGACGAGCTTGAAAGCGGGGTCTGGCTGGCTGCGCGGCTAAACGGAGGCAATTTCGTCCTGCTGGCGCGCGAGGAGTGCACCAGGGAGCGTTGGCAGTGGCTGGCAGAGGCGCTGGCCGATGCGATTGCAGGGCCAATTGCCAATCCCGAAGGCGGCGCGAATTTGCGGCTCTGGCCGAGGCTCGCATTGATGCGGGCCGGTGAAAACGACGATGCCGAATCTATTCTCGACCGCCTGTCCGAAGTTGCCGCACGCACCCGCCAGTCTGCCGGTTCGCGCATCGCATGGTCGAGCGGGGCGGTCGCATCGAGCAAGCGCTCGAGCCACGAACTGGAGGCGGACCTTCTCGCCGCCATCGACGGTGACGAAATCGAGATCCTGTTCCAGCCGCAATATTCGCTCGACACCGACGAAATGATCGGGGCCGAGGCACTTGCCCGCTGGCACCACCCGCAGATCGGCCGCATGGGAGCGGCTTCTCTGTTCCAGATCGCCGAGCGCGCCGACCATACGGCGCACCTGTCGCGTCACATTGCCCAGCGCGCGATGGAACAGGCGCGCGACTGGCCAGCGCACTTGCGTCTTTCGCTCAACATCACACCGGCGGACCTCGGGGCCGACAATTTCGCGCTCGATTTCGCGCGCCTGTCGGAGCGGGTCGGCTTTTCGCTAGAACGCGTGACGCTGGAGATCATCGAGCAGGTGCTGCTGGGCGATCTCGACCGCGTGGCGAGCGTGTTGGACCAGCTGAAGCTGCTCGACTGCCGCATCGCGCTCGACGATTTTGGCGCGGGCTTCTGCAATTTCCGCTACCTCAAGGTGTTGCCGCTCGACTGCATCAAGCTCGACCGGTCGATGGTCGACGGCGTGGCGGAGGACGAGCGCGACCAGGCGGTGTTCCGTGCCATCATGGGCATGGCGAGGGCTCTCGACCTGAAGGTTCTGGTCGAGGGCGTGGAGACGACGGAACAGCGCGATTTCTGCGCTGCCGAGGGCTGCGAATACTACCAGGGTTTCCTGCGCGCCGAACCGGTCGCGGTAACGGATTTCCTCGAGCTCGCTTCTGCCTAGGCGGCCTGCTTTTCGCGCTTCTTCGACTTGCGGGCGATGCCCGACAGGCCCTTAGTCAGCTGGAACAGGCCGTTGAGGCGGCTTTCCGGCGAACTCCACGCCCGGCTGATCACCAGCTTCATGTCGGGGCGCAGCTTGGCCGTACCCTGGAGGCGGTCGACATAGGCAATGAGGCCCGGGCCGTCGGGGAAGTCGTCCTGGTGGAAGGTAACCAGCGTGCCGGCCGCGCCGACGTCGATCTTGGCGATGTTCGCCTCGATCGCCTGCAGCTTGATCTGGATGAGGCGGACGAGGTTCTCGGTGGCAAATGGCAGGGGGCCGAAGCGGTCGATCATCTCGGCAGCCAGTGCCTCTACATCGCCCTTGCTTTCCGCGTCGTTGAGGCGGCGGTAGAGCGCCATGCGCACGGCGAGGTCGGGGACGTAGTCCTCCGGAATCATGATCGGCGCATCCACCGTGATCTGCGGGCTGACCGTCTCGCGCTTGGGCTCGAGACCAAGCTCGCCGGCCTTGGCGGCCAGGATCGCGTCCTCCAGCATCGACTGGTAGAGCTCGAACCCGACCTCGCGGATGTGGCCTGACTGTTCGTCGCCCAACAAATTGCCCGCGCCGCGAATGTCGAGGTCGTGGCTGGCCAGCTGGAAGCCTGCGCCCAGGCTGTCGAGATCGCCGAGGACCTTGAGGCGCTTTTCCGCCACTTCCGATAGCTGCGTGTCGGCGGCGTAGGTGAGGTAGGCATAGGCGCGCAGTTTCGACCGGCCCACACGGCCGCGCAGCTGGTAGAGCTGCGCGAGGCCGAAGATGTCGGCCCGGTGGATGATGATCGTGTTCGCGCTCGGCAGGTCGAGGCCGCTTTCGACGATGGTCGTCGCCAGCAGCACGTCGTATTTGCCCTCGTAGAAGGCGCTCATCCGCTCTTCGATCTCGCCTGCACCCATCTGGCCGTGGGCGGCGACGAATTTCACTTCCGGCACGTGTTCGTGGAGCCAGTCGGACACCTGTTCCATGTCCGAAATGCGCGGCACGACGATGAAGCTCTGCCCGCCGCGATGGTGTTCGCGCAGCAGCGCCTCGCGCATCACCATGTCGTCCCATTCCATGACGTAGGTGCGCACCGCGAGGCGATCCACGGGCGGCGTCTGGATGGTCGAGAGTTCGCGCAGGCCAGTCATGGCCATCTGCAGCGTGCGCGGGATGGGCGTGGCGGTCAGCGTCAGCATATGCACGTCGGCGCGCAGCTGCTTGAGCTTTTCCTTGTGGTTCACCCCGAAGCGCTGCTCCTCGTCCACGATCACGAGTCCGAGGTTCTTGAACTTGGTCTGCTTCGAGAGGATCGCGTGGGTGCCGACGACGATGTCGATATCGCCCTTTTCCAGCCCTTCGCGCGTATCCTTCATTTCCTTGGCAGGGACGAGGCGCGAGAGGCGGCCAACCTTTAAGGGGAAGCCGTTGAAACGCTGGCTGAAGTTCTCGAAATGCTGGCGCGCGAGCAGGGTGGTCGGCGCTACAATCGCAACCTGCTGGCCGTTCATCGCGGCGACGAAGGCGGCGCGCAGGGCGACCTCGGTCTTGCCGAAGCCGACGTCGCCACAGACCAGCCGGTCCATCGGCTTGCCGCTCTCGAGATCGGACAGGACGTCGGCAATGGCGCGGTCCTGGTCGTCGGTTTCCTCGTACTGGAAGCGGTCGAGGAACTGGTTGTACGGGCCCTCCTCGACCTCCAGCACGGGCGCCTTCCGCAGAGCGCGCGCTGCTGCGACCTTGAGCAGTTCGCCCGCGATTTCGCGGATACGCTCCTTCAGGCGGGCTCGGCGCTTCTGCCAGGCTTCGCCGCCCAGCTTGTCGAGCATGACCGCTTCCTCGGAAGAGCCGTAGCGGCTGAGAACGTCGATGTTCTCCACCGGGATGAACAGCTTGTCGCCGCCCTTGTATTCCAGCTGCACGCAGTCGTGCTTCGACTTGCCGACCTGGATGGGCGAGAGGCCGAGATACTTGCCGATACCGTGCTCGGTATGGACGATGAGATCGCCTACCGCGAGAGCCTGCAATTCGGCAAGGAATGCGTCGGCGTCCTTGCGCTTCTTCTTGCGGCGCACGAGGCGGTCGCCGAGGATGTCCTGCTCGGTGAGCAGTTCCATCTCGTCATTGGCGAAGCTGGCCTCCAGCGGCAGGACCATGGCGGCGGGCTTGCCCTTGGCAGAGAGGCCGAGCGCTTCCTGCCAGCTGTCCGCCAGCGCGACCGGCTGGCCCGCTTCTTCCAGAATCGACGCGATGCGGGCGCGGCTGCCGGTCGAATAGGCAGCGAGTAGCGGGCGCTTGCCCGCCTTGCCGAGAGCTTTCAGGTGATCCGCCAGCACCGGGTAGACATTGTCGCCGCGTGCGCGTTCGGGTGTGAAATCGCGGCCCGAGCGGAAGCCGAAACCGACCACCGTGTCGCTCTCCGGCTCGTCGAATGGCGTTGCACGGTGCGCGGGCGCTGCGGCGAGCGCCTGCTTGAACTCGTCTTCCTTCAGGTAGAGCGCGTCGGGTGCCAGCGGGCGGTAATTGCCCTTGGCCTGCCCGCTGATCGCCTTCCTCTGCTCGAAATAGTCGGAGACGTCCTTGATACGCTCTTCCGCCGCAGCGAGCGAAGCCTGGTCGATGACGACGAGGTCATCCTCGCCGAGGTGGTCGAACAGCGTGACCAGCCGGTCTTCGAACAGCGGCAGCCAGTGTTCCATTCCGGCGAGCCTGCGCCCCTCGCTGACCGCTTCGTAGAGCGGGTCCTGCGTGGCATTGGCGCCGAACATCTCGCGATACCGGCTGCGGAAGCGCTTGATGCTGTCTTCGTCGAGCAGCGCCTCGCTGGCAGGCAGCAGCAAATGGCTGTCGAGCCTGCCGGTGGACATCTGCGTGTTCGGGTCGAAACTGCGCAGGGACTCCAGCTCGTCGCCGAAGAAGTCGAGCCGCAGGGCTTCGTCGAGGCCGCTCGGGAAGACGTCCACGATCGACCCACGAATGGCGTATTCGCCCTTGTCGATGACCGTGTCGGTGCGGCTGTAGCCCTGTTTCTGGAGCAGCAGCGACAGGCTTTCACGTCCGATTTCCGTGCCGGGTTTGAACTCGCGCACGCTTTCGCGAATACGGAACGGCGTGAGCACGCGCTGGAGCACGGCATTGGCCGTGGTGACTACCAGCTGCGCCTTCGCCTTGCCGGTCTGCAGGCGGTGAAGCGCAGCCAGCCGTTTGGCACTGACCGACAGTGCCGGGCTGGCGCGGTCGTAGGGCAGCGAATCCCAGGCGGGAAACTCGATGACGTCGAGCTCGGGTGCGAAGAAATGCGCCGCATCGGTGATGGCCCGCATCGCCGCATCGTCGGGCGCGATGAAGACGGCGCGTCCCGTGCTGGCGCGCGCAAGGTCGGCCATCACCAGTGGCTGCGCCCCGCGGGCGACCTGCGCCAGCGTCAGCGGCTGGCGGGCTTTGAGGATCCGGGAAAGGTCGGGCATCGAAGGGACAGCGCGATAGCGTCCCCCCTGTTCCCGTCAACGCGGAATGTCGACATAATCGAGCAGCTGCATCTTCGCCATCAGCGCGCCTTGGAAGCGGACCGGCGTTTCCTGCGTTTTCAGCGCCCAGGCCATGACATCGACGTCGTCTTCCTCGAGCAGCGCCTCGAACCAGCCGAGTTCCTCCTCGCCCCAGCCTTCGTGATAGCGATCGAAAAAGCCGCCGATCATGTAATCGGCTTCGCGCGTGCCGCGGTGCCAGGCACGGAAACGGGCGCGCTGCTTGCGGCCTTCGAATGTCAGGGCTTGAACCATGGATGGGGCGGGTAGGGCACTCGCCAAACGCGTGCAAGCGGCTATAGCGTGTGGACGATGCGGCCCGACGTCCTCAACCCCCTGTTCGCCGAAACCGAGACGCTGGACGGCGTCGGCCCGAAGCTGAAGAAGCCGCTAGACAAGCTCGGCCTGACGCGGCTGCGCGACCTCGTCTACCACCTCCCCGAACGCTTCGTGTCGCGCCGCGCGGTGGAGACGCTCGACGAGGCGGGCGAGGGCGAGAACATCGTCGTCAAGCTAACTGTCACCGAACATCGCAGCGGCCGCTCGCCGCGCGCGCCTTACCGCGTGCTGGCGCAGGACAGCATCGGCAACGTCCTCGCCCTGACCTATTTCGGGCGCGCGTCCTATACCGCCAAGAAACAGCTGCCCGTGGGCGAAACCCGCTGGGTAGCGGGCAAGCTCGAACGCTTCGGTGACATGCTGCAGATCGTCCATCCCGACCACGTGGTGGAGGAAGGCGGCGATACGCTGCAACGCCTGTGCGAGCCGGTCTATCGCCTGTCAGAAGGGCTAACCCAGCCCAAGGTGGCGGGCCTCGTCGAGCAGGCGCTGGCGCGGTGTCCGGAATTACCCGAATGGATCGAACCGACACAGGTCGCCAAGGAAGGCTGGCCCGCGTGGCGCGAGGCGGTGGTCCGCGCGCACAAGGCCGAGGACAGGCTGGCGCGCGACCGGCTGGCCTATGACGAGCTGTTCGCCAATTCGCTGGCCCTGATGCTGGTGCGCGCCGACAATCGCCGGCGCAAGGGTCAGCCATTGAAGGGCGACGGCAGCTATCGCGGCAAGCTCGACCTGCCGTTCCCGCTGACGGGGGCGCAGAAGCGTTCGATCGCCGAGATAGAAGGCGACATGGCGCAGGAAGCGCCGATGCTGCGCCTGCTGCAGGGCGATGTCGGGGCGGGCAAGACCGTCGTCGCGCTGGAGGCCATGCTGATCGCGGTGGAGGCGGGTGCGCAGGCGGCACTGCTCGCGCCCACCGAAATCCTCGCCCGCCAGCATTACGAGAGCCTGCGCCGCATGGCCGAGCCGACCGGCTCGCACGTTGCCCTGCTGACCGGGCGCGACAAGGGCAAGGCCCGCGAGGCGACGCTGATGGGCCTCCTCGACGGCAGCATCGATATCGTCGTCGGCACCCATGCGATTTTCCAGGACAAGGTCGCCTATCGCAATCTCGCCATGGTGGTGATCGACGAACAGCACCGCTTCGGGGTCGGCCAGCGACTGATGCTCGCAAGCAAGGGCAAGCGCGCGCCGCACGTACTTGCCATGACCGCAACGCCGATCCCGCGCACGCTGACGCTGGCCCAATATGGCGAACTGGACGTCAGCAAGCTCGACGAATTGCCACCGGGACGACAGGCCATCGACACGGTGGTAATGGGGCAGGACCGCATCCCTGCGCTGGTCGAACGGCTCGCGGCGCAAATCGCGGATGGGCGGCAGGCCTACTGGGTCTGTCCGATGGTCCGCGAAAGCGACGGAGCGGACGAGATCGCGGCTGCCGAGGCCCGCTACGCCTCGCTGAAAGAGCGGTTCGGCGACGACGTCGTGCTCGTCCATGGCCAGCTGGCCCCGGAAATGAAGGACGCGGCCATGGAACGCTTCGCCAGCGGCCATGCCAAGCTACTGGTAGCGACCACGGTGATCGAGGTCGGCGTAGACGTGCCTAACGCGACGCTCATGGTGATCGAGCAGGCGGAGCGCTTCGGCCTGGCCCAGCTCCACCAGCTACGCGGACGGGTGGGGCGGGGGAGCGAGAAGAGCTTCTGCGTACTGCTGCATGGCGAAATGCTGTCGGAAACCGCACGCGAACGCCTCGCCCTGATGCGCGAGACGCAGGACGGTTTCGTCCTTGCCGAGGAGGATTTGCGCCTGCGCGGCGGAGGCGAATTGCTCGGCACGCGGCAATCGGGCGACACGCCTTTCGCCATCGCCAGTTTCGAGCAGATCACCGAACTGCTGCCCAAGGCGCATGACGATGCCCGCCTGCTGATGGAACGCGACGGCGGGCTGGAAGGCGACCGCGGCGAGGCGGCGCGCATCTTGCTTTACCTGTTCGAGCGCGATTTCGGCGTAAAGACCCTACGCGGCGGCTAGGCCCTGGACGCGACAGGCCGGCAAACCTACGCGGCGGTTTCTGCCAGCAGGTCCCCGACGATCGAACGCACGTCCACCCGCGCTTTCAGCCTTGCGCCGAGCAGCGCGGTCCCGCTCACCTTGCGCTGGACGAACAGCGTTTCGGGCGGCGGGACGTGCCAGCTCTGCTTGTCCTTGGCGATCGGCATCGCCTCTTCCGTGATCTCAGGCACGAAAGCCCGGTCGCCGAAGTCGAACTTCCCGGGCCGCGCCATTTCGGTAACGATGATGTCGATGGCCTTGGCAATCCGCTCTGGATGGCGAGCGAGCGCTTGGGGGGAAATAAAGCCAGCAGAGACGGCCTCCTCGCGGACCCGTTCGCGGTCCTCGTCCAGTCCTGCCTGCAGCAGGCGGCGGTAGTGCGAGGCGACCGCCGGATCGACTTTGCGGGCTGCGCCGAAATCGAGCAGCACGACCTGCCCGGTATCGGCGCGGAAACGGTAGTTCGCGAAATTGGGGTCGGTCTGCATGAAGCCGAAATCGAATAATTCGCGCCCGACCAGTT
Organism: Qipengyuania gaetbuli; assembly: GCF_020171365.1. Lineage (NCBI taxonomy): Bacteria > Pseudomonadati > Pseudomonadota > Alphaproteobacteria > Sphingomonadales > Erythrobacteraceae > Qipengyuania > Qipengyuania gaetbuli. The sequence goes on from NZ_JAIUZO010000002.1 coordinate 2,202,293, forward strand.
CGATGAAGCTCGAGAAGACCGAATCGCGCAGGTCCTGCGGTTCGTCCGCCAGCGCCTCGATCGGGCGGCCCTCCTCGAAACTCATGGCAAGGATGTGCGGGCGGGTCAGGTCCGGCTGCAGCTCGGGCACCACGAAGCGCGCGTCGCCGTCCAGCAGTTCGGCATAGACCTGCATCATCCGGCCTTCGCGCTCGTAATCGGCTTCCTCGCGCAGCTGCTCCTTCGCCGCAGCCAGCATCGGCGCGATATCTAGGCTGTCGGGCAAGAGGCCGGTCATGCGCAGCAGTCCGGCGACATTGTCCACGTCCGATTCGATGCTCTTGGCAACGCCGGGATATTGCACCTTGATCGCCACCGCGCGCCCGTCGCGGGTCAGGGCTCGGTGGACCTGTCCGATGGACGCGGCGGCGATGGGGCGCGGCTCGAACCGGCGGAAGAGCTTGCGCCAGTCCGTGCCCCACTGCTCGGCCAGCACCTTGTCTAGCTGGCGTGGCGGCATGAAATCGGCCTGTTCGCGCAGGCGGGCGAGGATGGCGGAAAGCTCGGGCGGCAGGGCATCGCCTGCGTCCATGGAAATCATCTGGCCCAGCTTCATCGCCGCGCCGCGCATGTGCGACAGCTTGTCCGCCATGCGTTTCGCATTGCCTGGGGTGAGGAGCAGCTGGTCCATGCTCGGCCGCTCGCCTGCAGCCAGCCGGCGTGCGCCTTCGCCCAGCGCGCCGGCGAACATGCCGCCTGCCAGCCCGCCGAAGCCTGCCAGCCTGCCCAGGCGCGATGCCGGGACCGGCCGCGCGCGCCGCTTGTCCTCGTCAGCCATGATCGGACAGCAGCACTGCCACGAGCGCCTGCGCGCCCGCATCGACTTCGTTCCAGGTCACGCGAAACCCGTCCGTGCCGCCGTAATAGGGATCGCCCACCTCGCGGCCCTTCTGGCCGGGCACGAGGTCGAGCAGCATGACTGTGCGCGCCTTGCCATTGCCGGGATCGCGCGCGGCGATACCGTGCATGTTCGACCGGTCCATGCCGAGGATGAAATCGAAGCGGTGGAAATCCTCTGCCGCCAGCTGCCGCCCGCGATAGCCCGAAATGTCGATGCCTTGCCTGCGCGCCTCGTCGATACTGCGCGGATCGGGCGGCTGGCCGACATGGTAGTCGGCCGTGCCGGCGCTATCGACAAGCACGTCGAGCCCGGCCTCCTGTGCAGCGCGGCGGAAGGCGGCTTCGGCAAGGGGGGACCGGCAGATGTTGCCGAGGCAGACGAACAATACGGAATGGGACGGCATGACCGCCCAACGAGGCAGCGGCCCCGTGGTTTCAGACAAATGTTGATTTGGTGACACGCGAGGGACGCGGTGCAGGATAAGTGGTTGATCTGCGATAAAGGCTTTGGCGCAAGGTGCTCGCCTACTCGCAGCCATGCATGGTAATTCGATTTTCGCGTCTAAACGGCAGAATTAGGAACGGAAATCGAGCTCGCGTGACCATTGCTTGCACCTGCTTTTCGGCGCGTTGGCATAAAGATGGTATCGCTTACACTCCGCGGCAATAATCGCTCGATCAACACGCTTATCCCCGCACTGAAGCCGGCGATTGCGATGGTCACAAGTGCATCAACAAGAGGAGAGCCGAACATTCCTGCTCCGAAAGCAATTTTCGCCATTCCGAGGCTTATCAGTCCATGCATTACATAAATCGGCAGCGTCTTTTGCCCGATATAACTCATGGTCAGCTGCACCCTGCCGGTGTTTTCCAAGATACGAGCCAAGCAGAGGAGCGTGATAATACCGGCGCAGGTGGCTGTGATTGTGAAGGCCGGCTTTAGCCAGGAATTGCCCTGCGCCTCGCTGGCGAACAGTAACGCGCAGTAAGCTATTCCAGCTGTGCAGGCTGTTCTTAGCGGAGCGAGACGCTCGATCCGCTCTCGCGCATTTGCGACATAGAAGGGCAGGACAAAGAAAAGGAAATTTGCATAAATGCCAACCCCGCCCACCGCATGGGTGCCGGGAAGATCATAAGGAATCGTGACGAGCGCAGCGGAGAGGCCGATGGCGATAAGCAAGGTGAATAGAGGGACATGCCTCAAGCCAAATGCAGCGACGAGATTGAAAATCGCTAGCGCCCACAAAAACCAGGGGAATGCGCTTGGAAGTATGAACTCAGCTACCGCATCCGTAAATGCGAGCCCAGCGAGGTGCGATTCAGCCGAGGGGAAAAGCATTTTTGCAAATAGAAGCGACAGAATGCTCCATACTGCATAGACCTTTGATAGTTGCAGCAAACGTTCGGTTATCCGTTTATTGTGTCCCATATAGAAAGACATAGAAAATAGGCCGGATATGAAGAAAAACATGGGAACGCGTACTGGCGTCAGCATTGTTACGAAGCCATGCAAAATGCCATCTTCGCCCGTGTATATCGAGACATGTTGCGTTGCATGACCTAATAAAATCAATAGGATAGATATGGCTTTGGCAATATCTACCCACTTGGCGCGCAATTCGGGCGTTGTTTCGACCTCTGCCAATACCGCTTCCAATCCGTGCTCTTAAAAAACAGGTTTGTATGCAGGAGAAGGCTCACTGCATGCGGGTAAAATAGCATGTAAGTACTTGTTTAACTTGACAAATAAGGTGTCTATTTTATACTGTTCTTGCCTCAGGGTTGGATGGGTGCAGCTGTGCCCGTTTGTTTCGCTAAATTAACTTGGAAGCACTTGCGAAATCGTCGGGGCTTTCGGTCAGACAACAGGCCCACATGAGATTGAACAAGACGCTGCAGTGCCATAACGCATTGAAGGCCGAAGCCTGCCCGTCCTGTCGACGGGTTCTTGGCCATGAGGAGCTACGATAAGGCTTCTTTCCACGGGATCGCAGGTTGGCGTGGCCTTTCACCATCAAGCTACGCTCCGCTTTCTTGTTGCCATAATCGTTTTCCTGGCGATCCCATCGGGACTGGTCAGTGCCTTTTTGCTCATTCAGGCTGAGTGTGCGGAGGGTCGCTACCCGCGCGCTACCGCCGAAGTTACTTGGTCACCAAGGACAAAGTCGAAAATCTGTGGAGTGCCGACGTCGACAGCAAAGCTGCTTTTTGAGGAATGGCACAGCGCCTCGCTCACCCAAACTTCCTGGTGGCAGGTGAATGCGGAGCTTGATTAGGAAAACACGTTTGAAGCTGGGGGCAGCGGAGAGATTTCTATCGCGGTATTTCGAGCACCAAGCGCTTCACCGTCGCTTCCAGCGGCAATGAACTTTCCCAAGCAGAACCCCTCAAGATCAGCCAAGCATAGTCGCAATCGGGTGCATCAAACTGCCAGTTCTTTGTTGCCACTATGCTGGTGGTAAGAGCGCGGCCGCTCTGATTAGATACGCATTCGATGCTGGCGGTGATGTCACCGGTTCCCTGGCCTATGTTGACGTCGCTCTGGAAGGAATAGGATCCTGGCTGGATGACGATCAGTTTGCGGGCTAACTCACCGGCTGCATTCTGCTCGACGAAGATTTGGAGAGCGGCTGATCCCGTCAGGCGAGCCTGCGCTTCACGCGAAGTTCGCAATTGCCAATCGATTGGCGGGTAGTCTGCTTTGAGTGCGTTCTTGGTCATGTCGACCGCCGGGGCGATTGCGCCGTACACGGTGAAAGCGTCGCCAAAGCGCTTGTTGGAAACCAGGCGTGCCAGAAGGTTGCGGTTGGCTTGCTCGTCAAGGTCAGCATCAAGGTCGGATCGAAGGCTCAGGAAAGCATTCAAGGCCGCATCCGTATTAGGCACGCTTCGCCAGAAGGCAGGCGCCCAGACAGGCTCGAAGGAAAGCGCTTCCCGGATCAAAGGTAGGGCATCCGGGTCTCCGAGGTTCTCGGAAAGGATCGCGACCAACTGCGAAGAAAGTTCAGGCTCGGTGCGCGACAGCTGATCAAGCAGCGGGAAGAGCTTGGCAATTTCTCCGTCCTGCGCGGCCATCTGCACAAGCATAAGTCCTGTCAGGCGCTCGCGCTTGTTCAGCGATCTCGATGCCGCCAATAACTCATCGCTTTGAGTGTCACTCGCCATCGCGAGAACGAAGTGGGCCTTGGTAGCCAGAGGCTCCCTCGAGTAGGCAACTCTCGCAGTTTTCGACGCAATATCATCGATGCGGAGAGACAGTCTCGCCTCATCGACCTGCGAGGCCCGCACCTGAGCCAAGGCGAGATCAGCGACACGGAAGCCGTTCCAGGCATTGGCCCAGCCAGGGGCAAGGCCCCCTGCATTCACCTGCGCATGCAGGGCAAGGATTGGCGCCAGCGCAACGAAGCTTGCTGCAAGAATGCCTCGCAGGCTCAACGCCGGTCTCCTCAGGCTACTTCGCTCAGTTTCGGTTTCTCGCCATAGGAGTACCCGTAGCCATAACCGTAACCGTAGCCATAGGACTGGTTACGCTCGTCGAGCTTGGTCACGACGGCACCAAAAATCTTGCCGCCGCCTCGCTCCAGTCGGTCGAGAGCCTGCGCGATCATGCGCACCTTCCCGCGGTTTGCTTCCACCACCATGACCACGCCTTCCACAGCGGAAGCGATGAGCGGTGCATCGGCGAGGCCCAGCACTGGGGGCGCATCGATAATGACATGGTCATACCGCGCTTCGAGTTTGCCGAGAAACTCCTCGAAACGGTCGCCTGCGAGCAATTCTGCTGCATTGGGCGGCTGGCGTCCGGCGGGAATGAGCTCGAAGTTGAACGGCTTGGCAATCTGTACCAGCGACTGCCAGTCATCTTCGCCGCGCAGGTAATTGCTGAGCCCCTTGCCGCCGGAGACATCGAGGTACTTCGAAAGGCCGGAGTGACGCATGTCTGCATCGAGCAGCAGCACCCGCTTACCGCGCTCGGCGAGGATCTTCGCCAAGGCGACGCTTGACAGGCTTTTGCCTTCTGCTGGCCGCGTGCTGCCAAGCATCAGGCGTTTCGGCACACCGTTCTCGGAGAGGAATCCGAGCGTCGTAAAGAGGTTGAAGTAGGCCTCGTAGAGCTCGGAGTGCTTGCTCTCCAACTCGTCTGCAAGATCATTCTCCCTCGATGCAGGGATGCTGCCCAAGAGCGGTACTCCGAGGAGTTCGGGCACTTCTGCGGGATCGCGGACGCTCTGGTCCAGCTTCTCGCGAAGCAGGATAATACCACCTGCAGCTGCAGCGCCGATCAGCAGCGATAGCAGGAGGTTTCGAAGAAGGTTGGGCTCGGAGGGAACGGTCGGTACTTCGGCGGCGTCGACCATCGCGATGTTGTTTTCACCAACACCAGCGACGCCAATTTCGCGGTAGCGCTGCAACAGGGAATTATAGAGTGCCTGTGTCGTGTCGACTTCGCGCTGCAGGATATTGTACTGTACGCTGTCGCGCCTCTGGCCGACGAACTCGTCACGCAGTTCGTTGACGCGCGCTCTCAAGCGCTGTTCCGTTTCGAGAGCCTGCTGGAACCGTGCACGAACCGCGCTGCCAGAACGGCGCTCGGCTGCAGCAATTTCGCGGTCAAGCTGGCTGATTTGTTCAGAGAGGGCTCGGACAGTTGGGTATTCTTCGCCAGCAGTAGCGCGCAGTTGCGCACGCTGGGCGGAAAGCTCAGCCCTTCGTTGGCGCAGCGGCTGGATAGCGGCCGCATCTTCAGGCGAAAGGGCGGTAGCGGTCGCATCGAGCGCGCTCTGGGCAGCGATCCTCTCAGTGGTTGCCTGCGCAAGCGCAGTGTTGAGCGCCTGGAGGTCGCTGGCAACCAGCGTCTGGGAGGCTGTCTCACTGCTGCTGCCGGTTTCAGGCGTCTCGATAGTGAAAAGGTTGCGCTCGGCGGCATAGGTGATGAGCTCGCGCTCTGCTGTTTCGAGACGCTCTCTCAGCTGTTCGATCCGGCCTTCCAGGAACTGGCGCGCTTCATTGGTGGCACCGAAGCGCCTGCTGAGATTGCTGGCAATGTATTCGTTCGCCCAAGAATTGGCGATGCGCGCAGAAACTGCCGGGCTTGGGCTGGTGAAGCGGATATCGACCAGGTTAGACGAACCGACCGGTGAGATGGAAACATTATCCAAGAGGAGATTGGCGAGAGCCCTCTCCGGATCGCGCGCAAAACCGGCATCGGCTGTATCGATATCGAAAGCCTTCAGGAACGCCTCGTCTGAGGCGAGCTTGCCTTGCCGCACGACTTGCTCGGCGAGCGAGCGCGACTTCAACAGTTCGTACTGGGTCTCGTAGTATTGCGCGTCGAGAACCTGGTCCTGCGTTTCAACCCCTTCCACCGCAGTGACGTTATTTTCGACGCGGCTGATCTCGATGCGGGCGCTCGCCTGGTATTTGGGGGTCATGATCAAGGTCGCGACGACACCGATCACGAGGCTTGCTGTGATCAGGATCGCGATCAGCCACTTGTTGTTCTTGACTGTCTGCCAGACGCGCTCGGCGACCGGCACGCCAAGGTCTCGCAAGCCTTCAGCGTTATCCTCGTAATAATCGGCTGTGTCGGGGCGAGCCGATCGGATATTCATTGTACGGTCCATGGCAGCTTATCTCAGCACGCGATCAAGCAGGATGATCGGCGATGTTATCAAAGGAGCAAGGGACGTTATCGCTTGCAAGCGGCGTAATGTGGGCGACTCGCCGACTTGAACGATGTCTCCAGGATAGATCGTCGGATCGGCGTAATTTCCGCGCTGGATGGCGCCGAGGTCATATATTCCGATGTAGCGTTGGTCGCCGACGGTGCGAAAGATCACGACCTCGCCAAGCTTCGCCGTGTCGGTCGTGCCGCCGCCGGTGGCCACTGCCTCGAGGAGGCTCATTGTCCCGAACACGGGATAGCGGCCAGGCTTGTTGACCTCTCCGCCCATGGTGAAGACACGGCCAGGCTGTTCGAGGACGTCAACGGTGACCACGGGGTCGACCACGTAGGGTCCGCGAAGTCGCGCTGCGATGTCCTGAGCGATGGCCTGCGGCTCTCTTCCTTCTGCTTCGACCATGCCGATGAGCGGAAAGGCAAACGTTCCGGTTGCAGAAACCTGGAGCTCCCGGCTCAGCTCAGGAAAGCCAAGCACGTCGATCCGCAGGCTGTCCTGCGGGCGAATAATTGCCGTCTCATCGGTTGCGGGCGCGGGGAGAGCGCTCAGCTCTGCTACGGCGATACCCGGATCGGTCCCGATGGGACCCGATGAGGCGCAGGCCGTGAGAAGGGTGCTCGCAGCAGCAAGCAAGAAGATCCGGTTTTTTGGCATGGTTGAGTGTCGAAAGAATAGGTCTGAAGCAGCCTCTTGCTTTCGCGATCCCTCGTTTGAAAAGTTAAGTTTTCCCAGCTTTCGCCTGTTTACTTAGGTCAGGACAGACAAAGATGGCAAGCGCGCAGATTGCAAGGGCCATGATTGACGGAACCCGCAGCGGATAGTCGACCACGCTTGCCCCGGCGAGAATGAGCAGCAATCCAAGCCCCAGCCAGCTGTCAGAGAACCCGCCCCTGGCTTGCATTAGGCTACCTACCATGCGCCAAACCCTCACGAGGGCAATTGTGATCGCCGCGGCCATGACGAGGAGCCCGGGGACGCCAGCTTCGATGACGAATTGAAGCCAGTCATTATGCGCCTCGTTGACGTAGGACGGCATGAGCAATTCGACGGGTTCGCGCATGCGGTAGGCATGCTCGAACGTCCCAAGACCGGTTCCCCAAGGCTGGAAATCGGCAACCATCTCGAGCAGTATCGGGAGAAGGTCAGCTCTCAGGTCTTCGAGTGCGCTGCGCTCGATCAGGCGTGACAAGGCTGGCAAGCGTTCTGCGAGCGCAAACAAGGCTATGAGTGCCACCGCGGCAAGAGCGAGCGCTACCGGGGCAAGGAACGACTGGCCTTTGGCCCTGGTCTTGACGGCTTTTTCCGCCCGGCGCGGCAGGAGCACAGCGGCCGACATGATCATCACCATCAGCAACGCGAATAGCCCGGCGCGAGAGCCATTGATGAGAACGCCTACGCCAAGGAGTAAGCCGCAACTGGCATAGAGCGCCACCCAGTTTTTACGGCCTGTGAGGCTGCTGCGCAACGCGAGGTGCGTGCAGATGAGGGCACAGCAGGCGAGGAAGACGGCCTGATGATTGCGATTGGCGAACAGGCCTACCGGGCTGCCGCGGTTTGTGATCTCGTACAGATAGAGACCGCTACGCGGATCGCTGAAGAGCTGGAGTACGCCGACCAGGGTGCTCACGACCCCCATGACCACGAATGCTGCAAGGGCACGCTCGCTGTCACCAAGTTGGCATAGCAGCAGCAGCACGGCGAGGGGGACAACAAGAGAGGCTAGCGCGTTGATGGTTGCCGCTGGCGAAAGCGTGAGCGGGCGCCACACTTCAAGCCCGACCATCACGTCCATTTTTGCGATGACCTCCCGTCCCGGGAGTTCCATCCAGACAGAGGGGGGCAGGGGCCCAAGTTGGAAGAGCGCGAGAATTCCGATTGCGCCGAGAAGGGCAAGCGGGCCCCGGACAGCAAGGGCACAGCGGCTCGGGATGAGAAAGATGCTAAGCGCCACGACGAGCGCCGCAACGCCTCGCAGGATTGGCAGGCTGGTGATGTCGTCGCGCGATCCGCCTCCGGTAAGAAACACGAATGCGAGAAAGCCTGCAAAAAGGATCAAGGCGCCGCGTTCGGTGCGGGCTGCATCGGTTAGCCTGCTGAAAATCTTGCGCGTCCCTCGCTTGGTGCTGCCATGAGCGGGTAGCGTGTTCCCGCCAAGTTACAGGGCAGGCCCCTTAGCGAGGCGAATAGACCCTTGCTAGTCCTGCTTGAAGCCTAGCGGCCAAAGATCCTTGCCAAAAACCCGGGTCTCGCAGTCGGCTTGGTCTGCCCGGAAACCTGGAAGAGGTAATGGCCAAGTTGAACGGCCTGGTTCTTGTCGAGCATGTAAACAGAATGGTGAACGTCGTCTTCTGTATGCGGCGGAGGTTTGCGAACCGATTGAACCCGCAGGATTATACGATCGTGCAAGTCTTGTGACTTCCAGCCGACAAGAACGCCGTAAGTATCGATCAGGTCATCCAGAGGCCGGGTTTCTTCGTTTCGGTCGCCGCTTTGCTTCACCATCATCCCCCCGCTGCGTGGTTTTATTTACCCTGACCGCATGCGAGGCTCAAGGCGTGAAGATGGTCATTGGGTGCGACGGTGCCAGCATGGGACACGCTGGAGGCGTGCATACAAATGCATGGAAATCGCCCGACAAATCGGTGGTGTTGCGAAACCCTTTGAAAAATTTGGCCTAATCTTGGAGGAAAGAGGCTATTTGGTCGGAAATTTCCAATTTCTTTCACACATACGATGTTTGAAGGCAAGGGTGGTGACAGGTGTTGATAAACGGGGCTTGAAACCAAGAACTGATTTCGCAATAGAGAATCTCGCAACTGCAGCATTCGTTTGGGATCTTCCCGCATAACAAATGATGCATTCAGGGGCTGAATAGCCGAAAATCTATACGACGGAGGTCCAGTGCTTCTGGCAAGGGAGCCGCTCGTCTCGAGTGGCCGCAGCTTCTTTCATACGCTGCGCTTTGAACTTATCCTGATTTTCGTCTGCGGCATCTGGCTGCCGGCGTGGCTGGCGCTTGCTGTCAATTCCTCGGGCTTGCCCGCCTTGTTCGGATTTGTCGGCGACCACCTGCTTGCCAGTGGCAATACGACCCGCAACTCGCTTCTGATCGCCTGTTTCGCCGCGCTCGGCATGGTGGTGACCCTCCGGCGCTTCCGCCAGTATCCCGGCACAAGAGTGGCCCAGTCCATCCTGCCGGTGCTCGCGACCTTCTATGGCGCGGCACTGGCGCTCGTACTGTTCCTCCGCCTCGAGTATTCCAACGCGCTGATCGTTTCGTGCTTTCTCGGCACGCTCGTCGCGCGCTATGCGATCGAGACGCTCCACGTCAGGGCCAAGGGTATATTCTACTCGGTCGTGCCCGGAGGGAAGGTGGATCGCATCCTGGGTCTGCCGCGCATGCCCACGCTGGTCCTCTCGACCCCCTCGGCCGAGAGCCTGCCGCTGGGTCCGATCATTGCGGACCTCCACGCAGACCTTGATCCCGCGTGGGAGCGTTTTCTGGCTGAGGCCGCGATTTCGGGCCGGCCGGTCTATCACTACCGGCAAGTGTGGGAAGCCGAGACGGGGCGGGTGCGTATCAGTCACCTGTCCGAAAACAGCTTCGGTGCGCTGATCCCGAGCCTCATCTACCAGAAAATGAAACGTACGATCGACGTGGTGGCGAGCGTCGTGCTCATGCCGATCGTCCTGCCGCTGATCGCTGCATCCGCACTTGCCATCAAGCTCGACAGCAAGGGGCCGGTCTTCTTTCGCCAGCGCCGCATGGGCTTCCGTGGGAAGGTCTTCCACGTGCTCAAGCTGCGCACGATGACCGTAACACATGACGGCGCTGATCGTACGAGTTCGATTACCAGCGGTGATGACCAGCGCATTACGCGCGTCGGGCGCTTCCTGCGCCGCACGCGCCTCGACGAGCTGCCGCAGATCTTCAATATCCTTCTCGGCCAGATGAGCTGGATCGGCCCACGCCCCGAGGCGGTCAGCCTGTCGGAATGGTATGAAGCTGAAATTCCCTTCTATCGCTACCGCCACATCGTGCGCCCCGGCATTACCGGCTGGGCGCAGGTCAACCAGGGGCATGTCGCTTCGCTCGACGAGGTCCATGCCAAGCTCCAGTACGACTTCTACTACGTGAAGAACCTCTCGTACTGGCTCGATATCGTGATTGCGCTTCGTACGCTGCGCGTCGTCCTGTCCGGCTTCGGGGCCAAGTAGGCCGCTGATGCAGGAGTGCTTTCCCAGACAAGCGCGTGAGTTCTTCGGGTCGTACCTGAATATCCGCGCGGCAACTCGGTGCGCTGCCCCAAGCGCGCGCCGGGTTGCCACCCGTTCGGTGGAGGCCGGGGCGTGAGCGCTGCCGGCGATGCAAACGGCCACTGCTGGTACGCCGTCCAGGCCAAGCCGCGCCGCGAGGGGCTCGCCATCTGGCATCTCGAACGGCAGGGCTTTGCTGCCTACTGCCCGATGATCGCCCGCGGCAAGCTGGTGCGCGGCAGGAGCGTGCAGGTCACAGAGCCGCTGTTTCCGGGTTATCTCTTCGTGGGCCTCGCCGCGGACCGCGCACAGTGGCGCTCGGTCAACGGGACCATCGGTGTTATCCGCCTCGTGACCACCGGGGCCGACCCCGCGCCTGTTCCCGTGGGCTTCGTCGAGCGGTTGAGGGAGCTTGAGCAGAGCGGCGGCTTTGCCGGATTTGCAGAGGAGCTGCAGCCCGGAGACGAGGTGCGCATCGTGGGTGGGCCGTTCGACGACCTGTGCGGCGAGCTCGTCAAGGCGGCGGGAAGCGAGCGTGTCGTGGTTCTGCTGAAGCTTCTGTCGGGTGAGACCCCCGTGACCCTCCCGCGGGCGAGCCTCGTGGCCGCCTGAGTTCTGCTATCGTCCCCATTGGGCGCGGTTTTCTTCTGTTCAGCGATTGACCCCGGCAAGTTGCTTGCCTAACAGCCACGTTCAATTTTGAACACGCGAGGATGGCGGGCGTTGCCCGTGTCCTTGCCCACGGCACCGGCCGGCAAGCGGGAAAATCTCGCTTCCCGTCCGGTGCGGTAGCCATGCAGCCCCCTGCTTCCCATCAGCCGCAGCCGGCCCTGAGCGAGCGCGAGGCGCTCGACTGCGAGATACTTTACCTGCTCGAGGAGCAGCCGGGCATCACGCAGCGCGAACTGGCGAGGCGCATGGGGGTGAGCTTGGGCCGCACCAATTACTGCCTCAAGGCGCTAGCCGCGCGCGGCTGGCTCAAGCTTGAGCGCTTTCGTCTCTCGAGCGAGAAGGGGCGCTATGTCTACGTGCTGACGCCAGGAGGGCTCGCTGAGCGCGGCCGGCTGGCCGGGCAGTTCCTTACCCGCAAGCGCGCCGAGTATGACTACTTGAAGACGCAGATCGCGCGCCTTGAGCGGGATATCGAGGGGCGGGCAGGGTGAGAGTGCTCGATGGCGTTCTTGCTTTGCTTTCTGAGTGCGTCCCGGCCTCACGCAGCGCAGCGGTAGGCCGAACAAGAGCGCTTTCAAGCAGCGCAGCGGTAGGCCGCAAGTATCTTATCTGCGCTATCGCTTGGCTACTTGAGCGCCATTCGGTGTTATCGCGCGTGGGGTACCGGAAGGTCACTACCCCAAGGATTGAATGAGATTTTGATCGTGACGGCATTGAATTTTTTCTCTCGCATAGAAGGTCGCAATCTAGTTCTTCGACTGATCGAGCTGGAGGATGCGCCATATGTCTATGGGCTGCGCATGAATCCGGCCTACAATCGCCATTTATCTCCCGTCTCCGGATCAGTCGCCGATCAGCGCGAGTGGATTGCGAACTATAAAACGCGCGAAGCTGATCGTCGCGAATTGTATTACGTGATTGAGCGCCGGAATGGGGCGCCCTGTGGAACCGTGAGATTGTACGATATCGGGAATGAGAGCTTCACTTGGGGGAGCTGGATACTTGATCATAACAAGCCACCAAAAGCGGCCTTGGAAAGCGCGATATTATCCTTTGGGTTGGGTTTTAGGGAGTTGGGTTGCAAAATTGCGAATATCGACGTGCGCTTGGGCAATACTAAGGCTGAAGCCTTCTATCGCCGACTCTCTATGAGGGAGTTAGGTCAAAATGAGCGGGATATGTTCTTTGCTTATGATCGCGAAACTTTTGAGGCCGACTTACCTATGTATAAAAACATCATTCAGAGAGCATCACGCATATGACCCAAGCTCGAGGCTTCGTCCGTGAAATCGAGTTACCGCAAATCCATGATCCTCGTGGTGATCTGACTTTCGTTGAGGGGGGGAATCATCTGCCGTTCGATATTCGGCGAGTCTATTACCTGTACAATGTTCCGGTCGACGCGAAGCGAGGCGGTCATGCCCACAAAGAACTTGAACAGGTGGTTTTCGCTCTATCTGGAAGTTTTCGGATAAAGATCGACGATGGCACTTCCCGCTCCGAATATTGGCTCAGAGATCCGCGCAAGGGTTTGCACATAAGTCGTCTTGTCTGGAGAGAAATGGATAGTTTCAGCCAAGGGGCGGTTTGCATGGTGCTTGCGTCGCTTCCCTACGATGAGGCCGATTATTTTCGGTGTTATGAAGAATTCAGAGCTGCTGTATCGAGAGAAATGCGGTGATTCCCTTTCTCGATCTGGGGGCGGCTTATCGAGAACTGAAGCTCGAAATCGATGCGGCGGTCCACCGCGTACTCGATAGCGGATGGTACATCCTCGGACCTGAAGTTGAGGCATTCGAGGCAGAATGGGCTGACTATTGTGGAGCCAACCACGCAGTCGGAGTGGCCAATGGCCTTGATGCGCTAACGCTTGCTTTGCGTGCACTGAATATTGGACTAGGAGACGAGGTAATCGTCCCCTCGAATACCTATATTGCCTCTTGGCTTTCCATAACCTCGGTTGGTGCTGTCCCGGTGCCCGTTGAACCCGATCCGGCTACCTACAATATCGATCCCTCGCGCATCGCATCTGCTATCACTTCGCGGACACGGGCTATTATGCCCGTCCACCTCTACGGGCAGCCTGCGGATATGGACCCAATCCTTGAAATTGCCCGCGAGTATGGCCTGCGCGTTATAGAAGACGGTGCACAAGCCCATGGTGCGCGCTACAAGGGGCGCCGGATCGGTGCTCATGGCGACATAGTTTGCTGGAGCTTCTATCCTGGGAAGAACCTTGGTGCGCTCGGCGATGGCGGGGCAATCACGACAAATCAGGCTGATCTTTCGGAGCGCATATCCGCGCTGCGAAACTACGGCAGTCGCATCAAGTACGTTAATGATGAAGTGGGCGTGAATTCTCGCCTTGATCCTATTCAGGCTGCTGTCCTGCGAGTGAAGCTGAAGGTTCTCGACGATTGGACAGGTCGACGATCGGCGATCGCATCCCGATACAACGAAAGACTAGCCGATTCAGACTTGATTCTGCCGCATGTGCCCCGTTGGGCAGAGCCAGTCTGGCATCTTTATGTCGTGCGAACGGATGAGCGAGAAAAGCTCCAGGCCAAGCTGGAAGCCAATGGTATTGGGGCCTTGATTCATTATCCGATCCCACCCCACATGCAGGCCGCATACAGCGGCTTAGGGTTTTCTGCTGGCGCCTATCCCCTTGCGCGCCAACTCGCGTCAGAGGCCCTTAGCATTCCGATCGGGCCGCAGCTGTCGGACGATGACTGTGAAGCCGTCATCGCGGCTTTGCTCTAGGTTTCGATTGCGATCCAACATTCGGGACGTCGTCAAAAATTCTTGGATTACGATTCCTCTGCTTTCGATAGCCTTGGTTAAGTAGCGACAACACTCAGATGAAGACGCCAGGTCCTCTTCGCGCCATCCTCATCGTCGGCGGTTCGCAGGTGACGAACATCTTCATATCGATAGCTAGAATAAAGCTCGTTGCCGTTCTTTTGGGCCCCACAGGAATTGGTCTCTTGGGCCTGTTTAACAATATCAAGGAAGTTGGCGGAACAGCTGGTGGCCTAGGGATGACCGCAAGTGGTGTGCGTCAGGTCGCTCAGGATGCACACAATATCGAAGCGCAATCTAAAACGCGCACTTTGCTTCTTATGAGCCTCACTATTCAAGGCGGTTTATCCGCCTTGGTAATCTGGCTCTTCCGAGAACAAATAGCATCTAGGGTCTTCGCAGATGAGATAAGCCCCCAAACTCTCGGTGTCATAGCTGTAGCCGTGTGGCTAGGTGTGGTCGCTTCGGCAATGACGACGATTATCCAAGCGATGCGGCGGATTGCAGAGCTGGTTAGAGTTACCGTCTACGGCGCTTTAGTAGGTACTGTACTAGGATTGATCCCAGTTCTGATTTGGGGGCAGCGAGGCCTCCCATTCCTCGTACTCGGTTTGGCTTCTGGCCAGCTCCTGGCTGCAATTTGGTTCACACGGAGGATCGACCTACCAAGGGCCGCCTTCAAATCGTCATTCCGCGCCCAGATTGTGAACTGGTGGGGAATGGTCAGGCTAGGACTCGCCTTCATGTTTGGCGCGCTCCTCACGGCCTCCACCCTGCTGATGGTGCGCGCTATCGTTCAAGAGCGGCTCGGACTGGAAATTCTCGGACAATTTGAGGCAGCTTGGGCCTTGACCATAACTTATCTGGGATTTGTCCTGAACGCGATGGCCGCCGACTATTTTCCGCGTCTCAGCGGCGCGGTGCATGACGCAAAGGCATCGACTGCCATGGTGAATGAACAGCTCCAGCTTTCACTCATCCTCGGCGGGCCTCTCATTCTTTTCACCATCGGTCTTGCACCGCTCGTCTTGCTCGTCCTGTATTCGTCTCAATTCAGCGACGCGGCCGAGCTGTTGCAGATCATGACGCTAGGCAACATTCTGAAGCTCGGATCATGGGCAATCGGATTCACCGTAGTAGCAAAAGGCCGAGGCGGCTTGTTCATTCTGCTCGAATGCGTCTTCAATGCGCTTTTTGTCGTCCTTGTATGGTGGCAGCTCGATAATTTTGGAACTCAGGCAATAGGGGGGGCTTTCGTCATAGCCTACGGGGTCCACCTTGCAGCGACTTGGGTCGCTGCCATTCACCTCATTGGGTTCAAACTGGAAAAAGCGTCATTGTATCTGTTGGCCTCGTATCTAGTCGCGGCGATCGCGCTGCTATTTATAGCCAGAGCGGCGCCCAAAGCGGGAGGGGTGGCGTCCTGCTTTGTAGCGGCATTAGGAATTGTCCTAGGATTGAGATTTTTGATTAAAACTAGAGGCGATTCAAGTTCGATCGCGATACGTATCGAGCAGGCTTTTTCTCGGATAGGCTGGGATATCAAATCGAGATGAATTGCGTTTTGCGCTACCCTGGTTCCGTAACCGGCCTGCGGATGGGCCGAAAGCATCCTGAGGCTACAGTGTGACCACTTCCATCCGACCTTGCGACACAGAAATGCCACTCGTAAGTATTATTATGCCTGCCTACAATCACGCGCCTTATGTCCGAGAGGCGCTGCAGAGTGTGGCTTCCCAGACATATCCAAATATTGAGTTGATCGTTATCGATGACGGTTCAGCGGACAGCACACCTCAGATTATTGGAGAAACCCTAGCCGAATTCGAACGCGAGATGCGAATCGAATATCACAAGCAAAAGAACGTTGGGGTTTGCGCGACCCTTAACAGGGCACTGAGCCTTGCCCGTGGGGAATTCGTTCAATTTATTGCCAGTGACGACGTCTATCTATCGGAAATGACCGCGCGTACTGTAGAGGCCTTGAGGCGAGCTTCGCCGGAGGTCGCCGCGGTCTACAGTGATGGATATATCATTGATGAGAAGTCGCGGCGCCGGGCCGTTTTCAGTGATATATACCCTGTACCTATAAGCAAGAACGTAAGGCGCGAGCTTTTCATTGCGAATTGGATACCAGCAATGGGCATCCTTTATCGCCGCAGGGCCTTGGTTGAGCTGAATGGATTCGATCCAGACTTGAAGTTCGAGGACTGGGACTTGCTGCTACGGCTGACGCAACGAAATCAAGTGGAGAGAATTCCTGAGAAGCTTTTCCTCTACCGAGTTCATTCAACAAACATGACCCGTGATACCGCGATCATGATGGAGACTACGGACGCGTTGGCTAGGAAGCATGCTGACCTTGCAAAGTTTAAGCACTTCAAGCAGGAAATTCGGCGGAATCCTGCAGCTGCAATTCTGCGCAATCCTTCCCAAATCGATTTGCTTCTTCGATTGGCATCCCGGCGCCTCCTCACAAACCGAGGCATTCAAGGGGAGAGCTTGGCAGCCGGAGCGCTGACTCTGCTAAAGTTGATCGCTGGCAGAGCCGCCTCCACTACGCGAGCTGGATTGTACCGCTTGGCTGGGCTTCGCCTTGGACGACGCAGCAAAGTTAGGGGCCGCCTCACGTTACAAGGCAACAAGCGCAATCTTGTAATCGGAGAAGGCGTTATATTCGAAGGCGATGCTGAGTTCATTTTGCCAAGAGGCCGTGGCCAAGGTCGAGTCGAGATTGGCGACAACTCAGTTATCGCACACGGTGCTCACTTCCATTGCTTGGCAGGGACACTGCTGGTTGGACCCTCATGTTACGTCGGGCGAAATTCCGTCCTACAGTCGAATGGCGACCTAGAGATCGGCGCGTGGACAATGATTGCGGCGCTGGCAGGAGTCTACGCAAGTAACCACGTGACATCCAGCGATAGGCAACCTTTTTGGAGGCAAGGCAACAAGTTCTCCGGTATTATAATCGGTGAAAATTGCTGGATTTCCCATGGGGCAGTCGTGGCTGATGGAGCTAATCTTGGTGATGGTTCAATTATCGGCCCTAATGTGGTGGTGCGAGGGACGCACGCACCAAAAAGTCGTATTATTTCCTGAGTTAACCAGTGTTTAGATTTCTTTCTGGCGTGCCGCCCGTTGGCTCAGCTTCGTTTGACGCCTTCCTTGCCGACCTTGCTGCGATAGGCGTCAGGCCTTCACAGGGAAGCGGCGAAAGCTACGCGGTCATTGCAGCGCGCTCAAATCCCAGGTGGTGGTTATTGCCACTTGGCAATCGACGAGCAGCCTCGGCTGGCCTTGACATGCTTCAACCTGTCAACTGGTCGTCCGGACTTGCGAAATCCTGGAGTCAATTGATGGCGCTCTTCGGCCCGCGCTCATTCGTTGGACCGGAGCGGATAAACTTGAAAGGGCAGCCGGACATCGGCACGGACTTTGGCGGAGAGGCAGAAAGCTTCGCTTATTTCACCGGCACTTCTGGGCCTCACCGGAAGTCAACGATCCAGGTAATGGATTGCCACGGGCGCATCCTTGGTTATGCGAAGTTATCTCGCCGAGAGCCCGTTCGGAAGTTCATCGACCGCGAGGCCAAGCTCCTAGAAAGGATTGCCGGTCTCGGCCTGGTTTCAGCCGTCGCCCCCGAGGTATTGGTCAAGCGATCTTCCGATTCCTATAGTTTGCTCGTTACCGATGCTGCACGAGAGAAGCGGTCTAAAGCGGCAATGCCTTTCGGTGATAAACACCTGAGGTTCCTGCGCGAGCTGCATTCTGTAACTGTTCATGAGGGCGCTCAGAGCCTGCTCGCAAGACTAAAGGAGGATGTGGCCTCCATTGAGGCGTCCTTGGATTCGCGATGGATCCAGCGATTTCGGCACGCCTCATCCACTCTCGGCTCGAAGGCTCCGCACATGCTGGTGAGCTTGGCGCACGGAGATTTTACTCCGTGGAATTGTTTCGAGCTCAATAGCAAACTCTACGTATTCGATTGGGAGTACGCTGCTCTCAATTACCCATTGGGATACGATCAACTGCACTTTCAAATAGCAGCTGCTCAGGGCCATTCCCCGGCGAAATTTCTGAATGAAATTCAGTGCATTATCGCGCGCGATTGGTTCGGTGGTGAGGTGGCCGCAGCCCGATTGGCGATACTACTTTCCTTGGTCATCCATGCTGTATTCTATTTTCGGCGGTCACACGACGCAGGGGACCAACGCTTAGAGTTTGAAGGTGAGCAATTCCGCGGCCAACTCATCGATAGTCTGCTAGTGCGGATGCCGAAGTGACAACTCTTCCAAGGGTCGGCGCTGTCGTTCTAACCTACAATAGCGACAAGGATTTGGCCGGGTGCCTACAAACTCTGGTCAATCAGGAGGGCGTCGACCTCCGGATCATAGTTGTAGATAATAATTCCGATGCCTCATCCCGCGCAAAGATGATTGAAGACTTCATTTCAATCACACGAAGTAGTGTGGTCTTGCGGGCTGATCATATCCCGGCGGATTTCGATCAGGGCGCCTATTTTCTGCAGAACCACCGAAATGCAGGCTATTCAGCGGGTAACAACATCGGGGCCCGTTTTGCCTTGGCGATCGGTTGTGATGCCATTCTCGTAGTCAACCCTGACGTCAGGGTTTCGAATCCATCCTACGTTTCAAGGCTTGTAGAAGGACTTGGCGCAGATAACTCTGTAGGAATCGCTGCCTCCCAGATTGTTAATCTGAGCGGGGACGAGGAAAACCCTATGGCTGAGCTCTCATTCTGGAAAGAGTTCGCTTGGCCATTGACGATGTTCTCCAGCCGGGACCTGCGGAAGAAGGTCGAACCCGACACCCTTCCTCGAAGGCGTTTTGTCGAAAAGGTTTCCGGCGCATGTTTCATGATTAGTGCTGATGCAATGCAGAAAATTGGTTTCTTTGACGAAAACGTCTTCCTGTATTGCGAGGAAGCCATTCTTGCTCACCAGATGAAAGACCTAGGCCTGAAAATTGCCTTTTTGGGAGACCTTTCCGTACAGCACGCGCATGAACCGACGGAAAAAGGGGACGCCTATCGGCGCTTTGCATTCTGGAGTGCATCTAGGCGGTATTTCCACGAGACATACTCCGGGCGTTCGTCCTTTGAGAGATCTCTTCTCTTGCTTTCGCGAGCAACGCTGCTCATCGCCTTACGGTTCAGGCGCGCGTTGAGCCGACTGAGATACCGGTAAAAAACATGCGTTTCCTCAGGTCGGAAAGTCAACGTCCTTCGGGGGACCTTGGGTTCAGTCAAAAGCGGTCTCACTTCCGAAGCCACTCTTCGCGAATAGAGTTGGAAAAGAATGAGCGGGCGCTGTTTGCCCTCCTGTTCTTTTCCTTTGCGATAGTGATCGGAATATTCGTCGACCAAGAGTTCAGGAACTACCTGTTATTGGGCGTCATCGCTGCCGGTGCCGTCGCCTTGCCCTTTATGCGGCTGCGCCTTGGGGGCGACTTAGTCCTTCTAACTCTTTTGGCGGTCTTGATGACCAGTGCGAGTCTATCATCCAATGTGGCTCGCGACATCTGGTCAACACTTTTCACCTTATTTTTTGCTTGCGGATATCTAGTTTTGGCGGGCCTCTGCCAAAAACGCTGGTTCAACGCTTCCCATGCTTCACTTCTTTTTTCCTTTTTGATCCAAGCCTTCGCTGTAGCGTCCGTGATCCAGCTCACGGCATCGTTTGCGGGATTGCCGGTTCCTAATTTGATCGCGAGCAAAGGATTGTGGAGTTACAACTCCCTAGCCTTCGAGCCCTCTCAATTGGGACGAGTGGTGGGAATTGCCATGCTTGCATTTCTCACATTGGAGCGAGTTAATAAACCAGCGCAATCTCTCGTTCAGACGTTGCGGAAGAATTGGCGCGTCTGCTTCGCGTTCCTCTTTACCATGGTCTTAAGTGGAAGCGCGCTGTCGGCCGCGTCGATCGTGGTCGTTCTGGCGCTCGCAAGTGGGGCGACCTGGGCTACTGCCGTAGGCGCGATCTTGCTCTTTGCTTGGCCGGTGCTGTCGATTCTTGAGGTTGAGGCGGTCGAGCGCGTCGTCAACCTAGTCAATGCGCTCCCCACCTTGGATATCACAAGCATTCACGAGGCCGAGGGAAGCGGTGCCCTGCGTGTCATTCCTCTAGTCATCTATTTCGATTCTTCGAACCTGCAGCAGATCGGCTGGTGGCTTGGGTCTGGAACCCCGGGCCTCTTCGCATTCTTCCTAGGGAAGATACCCAGTATGACCGACTCTGCGTCAGTGGGCTTTCTACCGGGATTTGCGGTCTTCTATGGGATAATCGCATTTGCCCTATTCGCGTGGACTTATGCTTTCAGGCTCTTCAGCCGGAGCACCGCGCCGTTGATCGTCTTTTGGGCAATATTTTTCGCATTCTCTGCTTGGAACACTCAGGTTTTTTGGTTCGGACTAATCTGTATTCGCATCGTATATGAGATCGAGAGGAAGTCGCTACGTCGGGACAGGTCGCGGTCGAGATGAAAGTTCTCATCTCTGCGTATGCTTGTGAAACTGGTCGCGGGAGTGAGGGTGAAATTGGCTGGCGAGTAGTGCATGAGCTCGCAAAGCGGCATGACGTAACCGTAATTACTAGGGCCAATCTCCGAAAGGTTCACGACCAAGCGTTCGCACGAACACCAAAGCCAGCCCGCCTCCAATTCGAATATCTCGATCTACCGTGGATTTTTCGCTTCTACAAAAAGGGCAAGCGATTCTTTTTGATCTACTATTACCTTTGGCAAATCGGTGTTGCGTTTCGTGCGCGAAAGGTTTTGCGCCGACAACATGTGGATGTCGTACATCATCTGACTGGAGGAATGGACTGGATGCCTTCGGGGCTTGCATTTGGTCAAAGACCATTTGTCTGGGGCCCAGTCGGCAGCGAGAACACCCATCCGCAAATTCTCAAACACTTGTCTGTTCGGTCCAAGCTGAAAGATCTGGCAAGAGTTTTTATGCGCTCGGCTCTCAGGACGTTTGACCCATTCACTAGACTTACGGCGCGTCGCGCAAAGATAATTTTAAGTCATACTTCAGAGACGCTTCCTCCTCGCTATGCCCCAAAGATCGTTCCATTTCCGCAAACGGCAATCACCGACACAAGCGAGCTCGCGCTCTCCAAACTAGAGGCCGCATCTTACGGTCCCATGAAGCTTCTTTTTGTTGGTGAGCTGAAAGATTGGAAAGGCGCAAGACTGGCGCTCGAAGCGGCGCTGAAGTTCTTTGATAGTAATAAAGAGGCGAGGCTTATCGTTGTGGGTGATGGTCCCCTCAAGAAAGAGCTCATTACTTGTGCCGAGAAGCACCCAGAAGGCGACCGAGTAACCTTTCTCGGGCGAGTACCGATGGATGTCGTCGTTAAAAATCTCAACGAGGCTGATGTCTTTCTCTACCCGAGTTTCCATCACGGACTGGCAACGATCGTCCTGCAAGCAATGCTTTCAGGGCTGCCAACCGTATGCATCGAAGGAGACGCAACCGGAAGAGCGATCGGAAGCTCTGCCGGCATTACCGTGAGCCTGGCTCCTGATAGGAGTCCGGCAGATGACCTCGCTGTGGCCCTCTCCAAGTTAGCCGCGGACGAGAGCTTTAGGCGACGACTGGGGCGGAATGCACGTGAGCTTGCGGTGTCAAAATACACCTATGACAAAGTGTCTGAACGCCTTTCTGCCGCCTATGAAAGTGTTCTGAAGGAAGCGTGACATGAGCGCCGATAGCCTCAAAGTGACCGTTATCATCTGCGCTTATAATGCAGCGTCAACAATTAGAGCAGCCATCGAAAGCTTGCAGATCCAAACGGCCAGGGCTTCAGAGATTTTGGTTATTGATGATGCGTCAAGCGACGACACGATAGAAGTCGTCGAGTCGATTATGAAGAGCGATCCAACGGTTCGCTTACTGAGAAACGATGAGAACAGAGGGACCGCATTCTCCCGCCAGCGGGGCTTGAATGAGGCAGGGTCAGACTTCGTCATGTTCCTCGATGCCGACGACATGGCTGAAGAATGTTTGGTTGAGAGATTGCAAACCACCCTGCGTGATGATCCCAATATTATCGGGGTAGGCAGTTACGCGACTTACGTCTCTGCAAGCAACAGAGACCTCGGCATTCAGAAGGTCGGTCCAGAGTCCCGCTGTGAATTTGAGCGAATGTACAACGATCGGAAACTGCTCTTCATGGCTCCCACAACGCTTTTCCGAAAGTCTGATGCATTGCGTGTTGGCGGCTACCGGCAAGACATATTGCCCAATGAAGAGGGTATTAGATACCAAGACTTCGCCGAGGACCTAGACCTGTGGTGTCGGATGTCGGATCTAGGCGCATCGGGTAGATATTTCCTGACGCTTCCTGAGCCATTGTTTCGCTATCGGAAGCCCGAGCAATCGCTATCAACGAAAAACTTAAAACTCATGCAGCTCAAGATGAGATGGATTAAGGATTGTCTCCGCCGCCGCCGATACGGTCAAAGTGAAGAGAGTTTAGCGAGCTTTATCGCTTCGCGGACCGTATGGGATCGCTTGAATGACTGGCGCTCTGATAGCGCCGCTGCGTGGTACAAGAAAGCTGGTTTCGCTTGGATGAGGCGAGACTGGCTGCGACTTGCTATTTTCCTTGGGTTGAGCGGAGCGTTCTCCCCAAAGTTGATCCGCCAGAAGCTAAAGACCCAAACTGCCTCACGATGATGAACTTAGTTGAAGTAGCTGAATCAAGTCCAAGAGTTTTGGAGACTCGCGTACTGGAAGAACTCTTCCAAGGGCTTTCTGCGAGGAGTATAAGTTTCGCCGTTTTACGTAATTATGAAAGACTCCCTGAAAGCCTTGGCGCTCGCGATCTTGACCTAATTGTTGAACCGGCACATCTGCCGGCTGCAGTTGGCGTAGTACGAACCATTGCAGAATCTAACGAATTGCAATTCGCCAACTACTTTCGAGACGAGCGACTCACGCAGTTTACACTATTTAAGAGACTTTCTCCTTCCGCGATTTTCGAAATCAAGATTGATTTCTTCACATCGAGCCAGGTTTACGGAATCGAGGCGCTCTCAGCCTCACAGATGCTCGAAGACGCTTGCGATCACCGCGGCATCCCAGTCGTTTCAGACGCGGTAAAGTTGCTCGACAAATGGCTGTTCCATCTGATGGTGGGTAAGCCGTTGCATGCTAAGTACGATAAGGCCTTCGCTGCCATCGCGTCAGACGAGAACGCCAAGGCAATCATTTCGTCCAAGTTGTGCTTGCTCTTTGACCAAGGATTGGCTGCGATGCAGATCGCCAGACTTGCAGCAGGACAAGGTTCAAAATTGTTACCCTTGTCGCGCCGTGTGAGATTCATGGCCATAGCGCGGCTGTGGCGGGCACAAGGCTTTTCCGCATTCGTGCGCACTCTGGGCTTCCTGTTCTTCCGGTTGCGGGATCGATTGCGCCCAGCGGGAAGTTTCCTCTCGGTAAGCGGCCCTGATGGATGTGGCAAAACGACTGTAATTGACAAAATCAAGGTGCAACTGGAGTGCGTCTTTGGCGAGCAATCAGTCGCATATCGGCATTTTCGCCCCTCGATCCTGCCGAGGATCGCATCAATCGCAAAGTCCGCAAAAGCGATCGATAGAATTGACGAAAACTACGGAGAGCCACATCGGGCGATGCCGTCCGGGTTTGTGGGCTCTCTGGCGCGCTCAGCTTATTACTGGATCGATTATCAGATTGGATATTTTCGCGAAACGCATGAGAAGTTGACTAGGCGCGAAGTCATGCTCTTTGACCGCTACATCTTTGACATGGTTGCGGATCCTGGGCGCAGCCGGATATCGCTGCCGAACTGGATCTTGCGCGTCATCGCGTACCTAACCATCAGGCCGAAGTACGCCTTTTTTATCAGGGTCCCGGCGGCTGTAGTCCGTGAGAGAAAGCAAGAGTTAAGCCTCGACGCGATCGAGATATTGAATGGACGATACCAAGATCTAGCTGACCGAAAGTTGCTTATTGCTGTCGATAATGTCTCCGATGCAGAAACCTCAGCAGCTACAATCGTCGATATGATTGTGGCGGATCGAGACCGCTTGGCACGTCGCAAAATCGAAAATTTTTGACGTGATTGTATTCTGTCACCTCTTGAACGATAGCTCGGGTAGTCCGACAATCTTGAGTGAAGCTATCAGAGCCTTGAAGGCTCGCGGTCTTCTTCTTGTTGGCAGTCAAGGCCGTGGGGTCTTGGAAGGGGTGAGTATACCTGTTCGGCGTTACTGGTATCGGCGCAGTAATTTCCGGATATTGACATTGTTCAGCTTCATGGTCAGCCAAGTCCAACTCTACCGTGAGCTCTCGCGCTCTTCGTTTCCGCCCCATGCGGTTGTCTACGTCAATACTCTACTGCCATTTGGCGCAGCGCTTTGGGGTCGTCGTTCTGGCAGAATGGTAATCTACCACATTCACGAGGTTTCACTTTCACCCAAAATCCTTCAGTCTTTTTTGGTCTGGGTGGCGCGGAAAACTGCAGATCTCGTGCTGTACGTTTCCGAAGACAACAGAGCGAGACTTCCGATCGAAGGAATTGCCGCAGCGGTTGTTCCCAACCCCGTTCCAGACAGGATCGCGTCGGCGGGACAATTTCATCTCTATGATCCAATGCATTCTGGAAAATTCGAAATCCTTATGCTCGCTTCGCCACGGGACTTCAAAGGGATACCCGAATTTCTCGAGCTTGCTCGGCGCCTCTCAGACCGGTCGGAAATTCACCTCCGACTAGTTTTGAATGCGGAGCCCCATGAGGTGAAACGATATCTACCGGTTTCGGAAATTCCAGGTAATTTAGACATCTTTCCGCGCTCGGAGAGGCCGGAAGAGTTCTATCAACAAGCCGATCTGGTGCTGAATCTTTCAAGAGTAGACCAGTGGATTGAGACATTTGGTTTGACGTTGGTGGAGGCGATGTCCTTTGGGGTTCCCGTTATCGCTCCCCCGGTCGGCGGGCCGTCAGAAATTATCACTGATGGCGAGGAGGGCTTGCTCATTGACTCCCGGGACGTTGATTTACTGGAACGAAAAGTGAGGTTTCTGGCAGACAATCCTGGTTTATTGATGCAAATGTCAGCGAAGGCGAGAAGACGCGCCAGCAATTTCAGTTTCGAGAGCTTCGCAGTCCGTTTGCGTGAAGCACTGGCCTCGGTAGAGGCTGCCAAGGCCTGAAGCGGAATATTAATGAAAATCGCAATCACAGGTACAGTCGGGGTGCCGGCACGTTACGGCGGCTTCGAGACTCTGGTCGAGAAACTTGTTTGCCATGCGCAAGCGAGCGATCAACCGATTGATCAGCTGACAGTGTATTGCTCTAAGCAGGCGTACGAGGAACGCCCTTCTCATTATTGCGGTGCGAGGCTGCGTTACTCTCGTCTCAATGCAAACGGAATTCAGAGCATCATCTATGATTGTGTGGCAGCGCTCGATGCAATCTGGAGGCGGCATGACCGGCTTCTTGTCCTTGGGGTGTCGGGGGCGATCATTTTCCCACTGTTAAGGCTGATCTCTCGTGCAAGGATTGTTACGAATGTCGACGGGATTGAATGGCGACGCCCGAAGTGGACGGGCCTAGGGCGCTATTTCCTCAAATGGTCGGAATGGCTGGCTGTTCGTTTTGCACACGAAGTCATCGCCGACAATCAGGGTATCGCTGACTACCTAAAGGAAACATACAAGATTGAGGCCCGCGTTATCGCCTACGGCGGCGACCATGCAGTTCAATCGATTGCCGAAGAACCTATCGACATTGGCCTAATCCCCGACGACTACGCTCTAGCCTTGTGCAGGATCGAGCCCGAAAACAACGTGGCGATGATCCTTGAGGCATTCGAAAACTCATCGCTCCCGCTCGTTTTCGTGGGGAATTGGAACAACAGCGAATTCGGCCGAAAGCTCAGGTCTCAATATGCCCACTCACCGAACATCCTAATGCTTGATCCGATCTACGAGCCGACAGCACTTCAACGAATCCGGGGCAATGCATCGGCCTATATCCACGGTCACTCGGCAGGGGGCACAAATCCGGCCTTGGTCGAGATGATGCACGTCGGCCATCCAATCCTTGCATTTGATTGCAGCTTCAATCGCTACACGACCGAAGACTGCGCAGCCTATTTTGCGAGTGCGCCCCAGTTGGCGGATCTCGTTGCCGGTATCTCGGATATCAAGAATGGTTCGTTGATGAATGAAATTGCGAACCGCCGATATCGCTGGGATGTGATTGGCGCCGAATATTTCTCGCTCCTTCGAGAAGCATGAATTCCCAACAAGAGTAGAGATGATGAAAGTTGACCAGGCCCGGCTTCCCGGGGTCGTTTTGCTGGAGCCACGCAGGTTTGGCGACAGCCGAGGTTTCTTCGCTGAAACCTACAATGCTCGAGTCTATCGCGACGCAGGCATCGAGTGCGAATTCCTCCAGGACAATCACTCGCTCTCCGACAAGGTCGGCACGGTCAGAGGCCTTCATTTTCAGAAGCCTCCTGCTGCCCAAGCCAAATTGGTCCGGTGCGGCCGCGGTGCTATCTTCGATGTCGCAGTAGACATCCGCGTTGGTAGCCCAACCTACGGTCAGTGGGCGGGCTACGAACTTAGTGCGGATAATGGCCTCCAACTCTTCATTCCTGCAGGTTTCGCCCACGGTTTCATGACGCTGCAGCCGGGCAGCGAGATCGTCTACAAATGCTCGGATTATTACGCTCCTGAAACCGAAGGCTCGGTACGCTGGGATGATCCGGAACTCGGCATCGAATGGCCGGACGTCGATAATCCGGTCTTGAGCGAGAAAGACGTCGAGGCGCCTTATCTTTCACAAATCAAAAGCCCCTTTCTCTGGGAGAATTCACAATGAGGTTCCTCGTTACCGGTGGTGCCGGTTTCATCGGCTCAGCCGTCGTCAGGCTCGCGATTGCGCGAGGTCATGAGGTGCTAAACCTCGACGCGCTAACTTATGCCGCATGCCTCGAGAATCTGGCCGAAGTAGAGACGAGCGAACTTTATCGGTTCAAACAAGGCGACATTCGCGATCGCGAAGCCGTTCAGGAAGCAATCGACGAGTTCAAGCCTGACATCGTCATGCACCTTGCTGCGGAATCGCACGTGGATCGATCGATCGATGGGCCGTCCGATTTTATCGAGACCAATATCAACGGGACCTTCAATATGCTGGAGGCAGTTCGGAAATATTGGGAGGAAGCGGGAAAGCCCGAGAGCTTCCGTTTCCATCACATCAGCACTGATGAAGTCTATGGTTCGCTACCTGCGGATCCGGAGGTTAAGTTCACCGAGGATACCCCTTACGATCCCCGGAGCCCTTATTCCGCTTCCAAGGCGAGTTCTGACCATTTGGTCCGGGCTTGGCACGAAACTTACGGGCTGCCTGTTGTCATCACGAACTGCTCGAACAACTACGGGCCCTATCACTTCCCTGAAAAGCTCGTTCCGGTCGTTATCCTCAATGCGCTCGCGGGCAAACCGCTGCCGATCTATGGCGACGGGTCGAATATCCGTGACTGGCTCTATGTCGAGGATCATGCGGAGGCCCTCTTGCTGGTCGCAGAGCGAGGCGAGGTGGGGCGGAGCTACAACATCGGCGGCGACAATGAACGTACCAACCTCGAGTTGGTGCAGGCGATTTGCTCAATTCTCGATCGCGTCCAGCCACGATGCGAAGGTCGCTATTCCGATCTCATAACCTTCGTCACTGACCGTCCCGGCCACGATGCTCGCTACGCTATCGATGCCTCGCGCATACGTGATGAACTGGGGTGGAAGCCCTCAGTGACAGTGGAAGAAGGACTGGAGCGGACCGTTGTCTGGTATCTCGAAAACGAGGCTTGGTGGCGTCCATTGCTGGAACGCAAGGGCGTGGGTGAGCGGCTCGGAACCGGTAAGGCAAAGGCGGCGTGACCATACTCGTCTTTGGTAAGACGGGGCAGGTGGCTCGCGAGCTACAGGCCCTGGGTAATGTCACCTGCTTGTCTCGGGACGAAGCCGATCTCTCGCAGCCTGAGAGCTGTGCGGAAGCGATACGGAAGCACTCGCCGAGTGGAGTGATCAATGCTGCGGCATATACGGCCGTCGACCGGGCCGAAGACGAAACCACTGTTGCCGCCCGCGTGAACGGCTTGGCGCCGGCGGCAATGGCGAAAGCCTGCGCGGACCTTGACGTCCCCTTCGTCCACATTTCGACAGACTATGTGTTTGACGGAAGCGGCAACGAGCCTTGGAAGCCAGAGCATTTGACCGACCCAAAGAACGCCTACGGGCTGTCTAAGCTTATTGGTGAGAAGGCGGTTCTTGAGGCAGGCGGGCGCTACGCGATACTCCGAACGTCGTGGGTCTTTTCGCCCCACGGAAGCAATTTCGTGAAGAGTATGCTGAAGTTGTCCGAGGACCGCGATCAGTTGAATATCGTCGCAGATCAAATTGGAGGCCCGACGCCGGCAAGCGACATCGCGCAGGCCTGCCTCGACTTGGTAAAGCAGCTGGCGAAGGATGCTTCGAAAGCAGGCACCTATCATTTCAGCGGGGCGCCTGATGTCAGCTGGAAGGAATTCGCCGAGACAATCTTTGCGGAGGCCAGGCGCGAAGTGACAGTGAAGGGCATCCCTACTAGCGAATACCCGACTCCGGCCACCCGACCACTCAATTCCAGGCTCGACTGTAGCAGTCTCGAGCAGGCCTTTGGCATCGCTCGCCCTGACTGGCGGCGCGGCCTGCAAAACGTTCTTAAAGACATGGAGATCACGCAATGACCGCTCGCAAGGGGATCATTCTCGCAGGGGGATCGGGCACGCGCCTCTACCCCGTAACTACCGGCGTATCGAAGCAGCTTCTTCCTATCTACGATAAGCCGATGATCTATTACCCGCTAAGCGTTCTTATGCTCGCGGGTATTCGGGAAATCCTGATCATCACCACTCCCGAAGACCAGGCTCAGTTCCAGCGGACTCTCGGAGATGGGAGCCAGTGGGGTATTTCGCTTTCGTACACCGTCCAGCCCAGCCCCGACGGACTAGCGCAGGCTTTCATTCTCGCTGAAGACTTCCTCGATGGTGCACCTTCGGCGATGGTCCTCGGAGACAACATCTTCTTCGGGCACGGGCTGCCCGAAATGCTCGCTGAGGCTAGCAGCGACACCGGCGCAACTGTCTTCGGCTATCACGTCAAGGATCCCGAGCGATACGGCGTCGCTGATTTTGACGAGAACGGAACGGTCCGAGCGATCATCGAAAAACCTGAAATCCCACCGTCCAGCTATGCCGTGACAGGCCTCTATTTCGTTGATGGAACTGCGCCCGAGCGAGCACGCCGCGTGAAGCCTTCGGAGCGAGGAGAGCTCGAGATCACCTCACTCCTCGAGACCTATCTCGAGGACGGCCTTCTGTCGGTGAAGCTCATGGGGCGCGGATACGCATGGCTCGATACCGGCACCCATGCCTCGCTACTCGATGCAGGCAACTTCGTCCGCACTCTGACTGAACGTCAGGGGCAGCAAGTGGGCTCGCCTGACGAGATCGCATACGGGCTTGGATGGATTAACCACGAAGATCTGATGGCCAGGGCGTCGCGGTTCGCGAAGAACGAATATGGGGAATATCTGGGCGCTCTGGCTAACGGCTCCTAGCGTTCACAACACCGTAGTGTGGTTGGAGTGCCGGCTCTGATTGGGCCGGCATTCTTGCTTCTGAGTGTATCTCAGACAAGCGCTTCCACCGCCTGAGATGCATAGCCTGTGTTGAAGCATGTTCGACGTATCGCGCGAGCACGTTCTGGCTCTTCCATCCGCCAGCCTGCATGATGCCGAGGGTCTCGAAACCTGCGACAAACATGTCCTGGGCAGCGCCAACGCGCATAGAGTGACCGGATAATGCTTTTATTTCCGGCGGAGTCAGTGATGCCCTCTCTGCAGCGCGTTTAACGATCCGTCGTACCGACGCGGTCACAAACGGTCGCTTTGCCAGTTTGCGCGTGTGGAGCCCTTGAAAAAGCGGCCCTTCGGTGATCTCGGAGGAGGAAAGCCATACATCGAGGCGCTTGGCCGTTTCTTCAGAAAGATAAGCAGCACGTCCTTCGCCGAACTGGTCGTTCTTCGAGCGGGGGACCAAGAGCCGCGAGCGGCAAGGGCTCAAATGCTCGACCCTCAGAAGAACGAGCTCGCTGCTCCGGCAGAGCGTATCGTAGCCCACCGAAAGAAGCGCCGCGTCGCGCTTGCCGGTGCGCGTGTCCGGGCAGGCCTCGAGCATTCGGTCTAGCAGCTCTTTCGTCAGTCCGAGGACCTGCTGTTGCCTGGTCGATTTCCTGCGCTTGGCGCGGCGCACCGCGAGCCGGACCTCGCTGTGACCAGTGGGGCGGGGCAGGTCGGCGATCATATGAGCAAAGCTAATCGCGTCGAGCCGGTGCTTCACTGTTGCCATAGCCTTGGTCTTGGCTTCCTCGTCGATAAACCGCGCAATCGTCTCTGGCTCCGCTGGGAGCCACTCTTTCCCCTGGGCCTCGCACCACTGCTGGAAATGTCGCAAATCATTGCGGTAGCCACGCAAGGTGTTTTGTGAGTAGGCACCCTTGCAACGAATGAGGATGTCATCGATGTTCGGCGGCAATGCCGTTGGGAGCAGATCAAAATTCATTAAGAGCTTATAAGCTCACAATTGCTGGAGCGCAAGTGATTTCAGGGCCGCAAATTCGTGCTGCTAGGTCCTTGCTGGGGCTTAGCTCGCGTGAGCTCGCTACGCTGTCTGGGGTCAGTTGGGCTACGATTAAGCGCTTTGAGGCAGACGAAAGCATTCCGCCATCACGTGGCGGCACTTTGGAGCGCCTTCTGACGAAATTCGAAGACGCCGGTATCGAGTTTCTCGGCGATCCAGTCTCCTCGCCAGGCGTACGCCTCAAGCGGCAGTAGGCGGCGGACCGTACCGAACGAACATCTCGCTCTTGCTCTCGCGATCGTCGTCGCCTTCATCCTCTGGGTAGGGTTCGATCCAGATTTCACTCCTCCTAACTGGTTAGGAGACAAGCTACAGCATGTTCTGGCTTTCGTAACCGTGGCGGCGCTCGCCGCATTGACTTGGCCTCAGGTCAGTTCGTTTCGCCTTTTTGGCGGATCAGCGGTTTTAGCCCTCGCGATCGAAGGTATCCAGTGGGGCATGGGGCGGGGGAGGGAAGCGGACCTCGCCGATTTTCTGGTCGGGGTAGCTGCAGCAGCCGCCACTCTGCTCTGCGTTTCCCTATATCGGCGGATTGCCTCTGCACGGTCCTCCTGAGTTCATAACTTCAGGGCGGCTAGTCCAGATCGCGGATTGTCGAGGATATTTCGCGGAGCAACCCATTGAGGTTGCGCCGCTCCATGATTGCCTCACGGGTAAAGAAGCCGTCTTTCAGCGCATTACGATTGCCTGCCCGCGCCCCTGAACCTTTGGCCCCGCCGTGCATCCGGCACCTTGTCTTGCCCGCCACTGCTGGCGAGCGGCATGGCGCTCCCATACGAGTCCTTGCTCCGCATCGAGGGCTAGCAAGCATCGGTCCTATGTTGCGAAGGTGAGGGGCCCTGTTTGAGGTCATTGGCCACCTTTAGGTATCGGTCTTGCTTTCCTGGAGGGGTGCTCACCCGAGGCTCCTTGAAGGGCGCTACGCTCACTATTGGCTAGGGTGCGCCTAGCATCTGCTAGCTCCAACCTACGTTTTCCCGCTTCGATAGCTGCAACGATCGATGTTGCCCGTGAGCTGTCCATGTCGGTCTTGCGGCGCCCTGCCATGGCCTCACGTGCTTGCATGACCTTGGCGTGATTGATCATAGCCCTACTGGCGAAGCTAAGGCTGAACTCGCGGTGCCGCTCTGATGTCCGTTCATCGGATGCGTAGGACACTTGGCGCTGAGTAGCCTCATTAAGCGCTACCGCCTGCAGCACCAGCTGCGCATCAAGAGGGGAGGCGGGGGCTTCTTCGATCAGAAGTCGCGCGAGGAAGTTGATCTGCTGTTCGAGTTCAGCAGGCCTCGGGCTGTTTCGCGTAAGGCGCGAGACCCCAGCCTTGGCAACGATCTCGACTAGGACCTCCTTCCTCAAGGTGAGAGGAAGCTCGTCCAGCATCTCGTCGAGGACAGCAGCGGCTAGAGTGCGGGCATCCTCATGCAACTTGATTTCATCATCATTCATCTGGTCTTCCTTGATATTCGAGACCAAGTTTAGATCAGTGTCAGGCAACTTTGAATCGGCAGGCAAGCAATTAAAGACAAAGGCTTCTTTGTGCCGCAGGATGCTTCGACTGCATGCATGGCGGCAGTCTCTTTCCGGACGAATCGCTTTAAATAGAAGGGCGAGCTGGAGGGGCATGATGGCACCTCATGAAAAACGTGCCTGCGTTGAATTGAGCTCTCGTATGCAAGTGCTTCGATCGACAAGAATGTGCGATACAGCAAATAGTGGGCAAAGGTCGCGCCTGCGCTCAGCCGACACTGGCCGCGTACCATCCTAACGGGTTCGCGAGGCGCTTTCGGTTGAGGAATATACCGCTTCACGCTGTTCCAGACTTCCAAGCTCCTTCGGCTCAACCGACTGGTTGAGGGCACGCGCCGGTTGTTCATATGGTTGGAGCTTGCTGGGCAGCCCGCAAGACGTGCCAATTCTGACTGCAGGCGAATGGAGGCCAAGCTTTGTTTGGGCCAAGGAGCGCTCGCGCGAGCAAACTGCTGCTAGAGTAGGAGCATCCGCGCGATCGGGCATGGCCCGGATTCTTTCACTTCAAGCATCGCCTGATGTGGTGAGCGGAAAAGGGAGGGAAGTGCCTGTCGCATCCCTCCCTGAGGTCTAGCGCTTGAGATCGAACGCGACCCTGTATCCTTCTTCATCACCGGTATTGCGCCGGATGACCAGTTCAAGGCGACCAGGTGAATTCTTCGTCACCTTGAACTTATCCAGCACCAGCATGCCGCCGTAATTCGTCCGAGGGTCGACGGTTGTCGTCTGGATCACTTCGTTTTGAATGGATCCCAGCGTTTGCTCGAGATTGTGGTTGATCCGAGACATCGTGTACGCTGCCCCGCCAATCGAAGCCGCCGTACCCACAGCCGCGGCTGTGTTGTCGCGAACGGTGGTCTGGGAATAATAGGACCCGAAGCGTGAGCGGCCGACAGTCGTATAGGTCCGGTTGGCATTTGCATTCGCCGCTACTGCCCCAAGCCCTCCAGCCATTGCCACCGCGAAGTTAGCCCAACCGGCCTTCCGCTTGGCGATCTTCTCCAGGTCATACGCGCTCATCACAACCAGAGGCTCGCCATCGAGGGTCGCTGTTATATTCTCGATGCCGAAGTTGATCCCCACGTCGCTTGCATTGGTGAAGGCGATGTTGAGGCGGACACGACCGTACATTTCCTCGGATTGGGTGACCATCACCCCGCCATTCTCGTCTGCCACGCTGACGGTCGGAATGCCCTGCAAATACCTTATCGACGCTCCGCCCTGAGGCAGCGGAGCGAACTCGTAGTCTTTCGCTGCTGCGATAGAAGACGTGGCAAGAAGCGCAAGCGCGGCTAGTGAAGTAAATTCATACCTCTTTACAAATCTCATGATTTTTCCCCGTTGAGTGACAGGGCCGATAAATAGACAAATGACAATATTTATTCGGCCTGTATGGGGATAAATCTGCTTTATTTCCTAATTAAATTCTAACAAAGTGGGGGAAAATCCATATATATCTGCACCTTATGGATATATCATGCGAGCGATCATTCCAGTCCTATGGGTGCAAAGCCTCGCCGATCTTGCTATCGTAGAGATTGCCTAGACGATGTTGGAAAGCCACTTTCGGTTGGCGCCAGCCAGTGGGCGGTGGGCTAGGGTGCTTGAGCAGGGCGACCATGAGTTCGGCTGCGAGAAGCAAGGTCTACTGTGCATGGGGTTGAATTGCTCCTTTGTCTGGAACCCAGCTTCCGGATCCACGGGGAGCATGCGCGATAACGCCACGTGTCGCGCAAGCGATGCATTTGGCGCTCCCCGGGCACTAGCACCAATCGCCTCCTCTTTTGGCGGAGGGGAAGCGAGCGAGGAGCAAGACTTTCGCCTCCGGCAGGTAAGAGAGGTACTACCCTTGGACATCGTGAGCAGGAAGGCTGGGCGCAGGCCTCATTGTGCCGATCATCGCATGCCTCACCTGGTCGACAAATCGATCTTTGCGGGAAAGAGTGAGGTCTTGCGCTGAGGGTTGCTGC
Organism: Qipengyuania gaetbuli; assembly: GCF_020171365.1. Lineage (NCBI taxonomy): Bacteria > Pseudomonadati > Pseudomonadota > Alphaproteobacteria > Sphingomonadales > Erythrobacteraceae > Qipengyuania > Qipengyuania gaetbuli. The sequence continues at coordinate 2,236,823 of NZ_JAIUZO010000002.1, forward strand.
TATGGCGTGAACCTAACCAGCCTTCGCCGACTATTCTCCTTGAGCGGTGGTCGGTGGGTTTACACGAAAATCTATCGTCTCGCTGAGCCTTGGAAGCAAAGTTGATTTGATGATAACGTGCGGTTGGGTACGACAGGTGTGCTAAGCGCATGGAAATGCGCTCCCAAGTCCCTAGAGGCGCCTGTCGTTCCTGTCGCATCAACCATGGGCGCGGAAATCCCTACTAGTCGCATGCAAAGATTGGTAAGGTTCTTAAGAAAATTCCGCTACATCCCTTGAAATCGATCCCTCGCTGAGATAGTCCGGCGACAGAATCAATCCGAAGGTAGTTTTATGCGCAAGTCTAATCTCCTCTCCATGGCAGCTGCGCTCAGCCTCGTTGCGGTGACGATAGGCAATGCTGATACAGTTCAGGCCCAGGTTCGCGCCAGTGAACCAGCTGCATATGAAAGTGAAATGGGAGGTTCGGCCGTTCTTGTCCTTCTTGCGGCTTTTGCAGCTGTCGGTCTTCTTGCCTCGCTTGCAGGCGGAGGCGACGACGGTGGCAGTGACGATCCGGTCAGCCCTTGATTTAAGGATCTACAGGATCTCTGGTCCGCTACGGAATATTAAACGCCCGGTTTTCCGGGCGTTTTTTTTGCTCGCGTTGAGGGGTAAAATATCTTGTCTCGCCTAAAAACAAAGCGGGAAGCCCAGATTTATTGCAAGCAAATCAGGAAATTTTATTGGGTGATTTCGGCATGATGAAGAGCGCATCCTTGCGCCTCTTAACCATGCCTCTTCAGCTCAATCCTGACCGGTCTAGATTTCTGCAGCGCGCGCAATGGCGATTGCCCCGGGGAATGAGACCCGATTACGTAAAATTAACCGACCCACGTTAATTCCTGATTTGGGAATTTGTGGAGACCTTAAATGACCGCCTTTAACTATGCGAAAGCACAAAAGTTCATGGCAACGTGCGCTCTTGCTGCTCTTGCTCTGAATTCGACCCCCGCAGCCGCTGCTGTACAGGGCTCTCAAGGTTCGACTTCGACAGGGTCGGTGTCGATCAATGCGTCCGTGCCTAACCGAGTCCGTATCTCGGGCCTTGATGATATCAGCCTTCTCAATCTTGACCCGTCAGTTGATGCATCGAGCAACCAGGATGTCTGCGTCTGGTCGAACACTTCGACGCGCGGCTATTCGATCACTGCCAGTGGTAGCGGTAGTGGTAATGCCTTTACGCTTGCGAGCGGTGCTTCCACCGTCCCCTATAGCGTGGAATGGGCAGGTAACGTCGGTCAGGCCAACGGGACGGCTCTTGTTGCGGGAGCGGCAGAGACAGGTCTGACTTCAACCGCCACCCATCAGCTGTGCAGCAGTGGGCCTGCAGGCTCGGCAAGCCTTATCGTCAAGTTGGCGAGCGCTGATCTTTCAGCGATGCAGGCTGGTCAGACCTATACCGGCACTCTGACGCTGCTGGTGCAGCCCGAATAAGTGGTAAATCGGGCCCGCCTTCAGAGTGGGCCCGATTTACCAAGTTTTAACCATAGTTCTTTATTTCTAAGGCATGGTGAATTCTGCCATCAGAAGGGCGATTAGCCTCATGGCAATGGTGGCACTGGGCCTCCAGCAGCCGGTCCATGCCCAAGGTAATGGCAATGGGATCAGCCGGGGCAATAACGACCGTGTGCGCATCACCGGTCTACAGGACGTGCAATTCGGAGCCTTTGGCTTGGGCGGGGATGCGGTCCAAAGCCAATCGGTCTGCGTTTTCAGCAGTAATCGGATCCCCGCCTACTCGGTGATCGCGCTTGGAACCGGACCAGGCTCTACCTTTGCTCTTGCGTCCGGGATCGACGCCATCAACTTTGATGTACTCTGGTCAGAATTCACGGGCCAAATGACTGGCGAAGAGCTTATGGCGGGCCAGCCGTCGCGAGACTTCATTTCAGCCGCCACGCACCATGCCTGCAACAATGGCCCCATGACGAGCGCCAGCCTGATTATAAGGGTGAGCGAAGCCGAAATTGCCAGCGCTAAGGCAGGAACTTACTCCGGAGCCCTCACACTCATCGTTTCGCCGAGTTGACTTGCGATGGCGGGGCTATCCAACCATCATAAGTCCGTGGCCGCGCTTTTTGCGCTATTAACCATGATGTTTGGGTACCCTTCGCCTGTATTCGCTTCATCCTTTCAAGTTACGGCTCCAGCAGGTTTTGAGGACCTGGAGGATGATCAGGAGCAAATCCTCGACGTCTACTTTGAGGGGCGCCTCATCGGGCTGTTCGAGGTGACGGTTAATCCTCAATGGGTGGTATTTTCAGACCCTGACCTTCTGCTCGCTCAATTGCCGGAGACGCTGAGGACCGACGACATCTCGCATGCGCTCAGATCGAGACTGCCGCGCAATCAGGACCGAGCATGTTCCACCCGTAATGTGGAGCAAACATGCGGCCTTCTAGAACCCGAGACTGTCGGCATCATCCACTATGCAGATCGCTTCGAAATTCATCTCTTCGTGAACTCGGAGTTGCGCCGAGAGTCGGCCGCACCGCTGTATCTTCCGGCGCCTGACAAGGATTTCGCGCTTGCCTCGACGATTAGCTTCCTGGCTTCGGGGTATGACGGAGGTGAAGTAGATTTTTCCGGAAACGCGGACACGATCGCGAGCGTTGGCGATATTCGTTTCCAGAATTCACTCGTATATTCAGATCGCGCTGGGCTTCAGGTCGAAGAGGCGCGAGGGGAAATCGATCAAAACGACGTAAGGTACTACGGAGGTCTTTTTTGGGCCCGCTCGTCTACTAATTTGCGTCGGGCTCGCGTTGCCGGCATTGGCATTTCAAGCCAGCTAGACACGAGATTGGATAGGGAAACGCTTATTGGCACGCCAATAAATATTTACCTGCGGTCTCGCGGGAGAGTTGAAGTTTCTCTCGGTGGACGAATTCTGTATGCTGCAAACCTTCCTGCTGGAAGTACGCAGATAGACACTGCTTCCTTCCCATCCGGTAATTACGAAATACAAATCGAAATAAGCGAGTCTGGAGCTCCGCCCAGACTCGAGCGACGATTTTTTAGCAAATCACGGAGTATTCCACCTCCCGACCACCCCTTTTTTTTCGCAGAGGCCGGATTGGAGGTCCCCTATCGCACGTCGTTGCTTAGGGGAGCTTCGCTGTCTGAAAAGCTCACGGCTCAGACCGGAGCAATTTTCCGATTGACCGAAAACTGGGCGCTGGGCGCCGGTGCCCAATACCAGGATAAGGACGCAGGGGGGCGAGTGATGATCGCCTATCTCGGGACCGAAATGTCTGGGGAAGCCGCAGTCGGAATGCAGGCGTCTGGGGCGCAGTCAGCCTCGATTTCTCTCGCCTCGATGAGGGGCGGCGCTTTCAATTACAGCTTCGATCTTCGACATGTCTCTGGATCAAGGGTGAGCGTCCGCAATGAGGCAGACCTTACTGGGGACTACACACAGGCTGGTGGATCCATAAGCTGGGTTGGCAAGAGGCTGAGGTTGGGGCTGCTAGGCAACTATCGCGACATGTCAAACAGCTACCAGTATGCTGTCACAGGCACGGCAAACTACGACATCGTTCGACGGAGCTATGCAATCGTAAGCTTGGTTGGGGAGTACTCAACTTCGTCATTCGGCGAAGCTTACTTTGTCGGGGTAAACCTGCGAATGTTTGGAAGCCGCGGAGGGGCTGGAGCTGCCGTAGGTTACCGAAGGCAGCCAGCTGATGATGAAGCTGGCATTTTCAGCGAGCATTATGTGAATGGGTCCCTCGGTCTTGGCGAAATTGGCCAAATCGAGGCACAGGCTGCCTTTGAGACAGGCCCCGGTCGAGATGCGCTGTCGACGGCGATGGAGTTCACCGGGCAGGGAGTATCTTTGCGAGCAGACGTGCTCCGAGCAGAAGAGCGCCGATCCAGTCGGACCCAGTTCGCTCTTGGCGGCGCCACCACATTGCTCCTGCATGGCGATCAGATAGCAAATACTGTGAGGGCAAGCCGAGAGAGTACATTGTTGCTTAATGTGAACGGTGCCCGGGAAGTTGATGAATTCGAAATATTGATCGATGGACAATCTAGAGGTTCCATTCAAGGAGGCGAACGCGCTACCCTAACCGTACCCAGCTACCGATCCTACGAGGTGCGGCTAAAGGCTCGGGCAAGCGGCCCGCTGCAAATTGAGAACGATGTGCGTAAGGTTTCTGTGTACCCAGGGAATATTCGGGAACTCAATTGGTCAGTTAAACGCCTCACAGCCATTGTCGGACAGCTAGTCACGGAAGATGGCACTCTATTAGCGAGGGCATTTATCCGATCGGGACGCGAGGTCGCGGTATCCGACGAAATGGGTTATTTCCAATTGGAAACGTCGCCGGGGCAGGACCTCGAAATAAGCGGCAGGGACGGCGCGCGTTATATCACGAAGGCGCCTGATTTTGAGCAATCTGAAGACCTTGCACGGGTCGGGAAGCTCGTCGTTCAGCAAGCAGAGGAAAAATCATGAAATTCAGGGCTAAAGCATTTGCGGCCATAGTATGCGCCTTATGGTCTGCGACGGCGTCGGCCAGCTTGGTTCTCGACAAGGTGATCATTGACCTCGAAGCGGACGGACCTGCACGGGGTGATATTGAGCTTCTCAACGATGGCGAAGAGCGAATGTACGTCGCAGTAGAGCCATTTGAGGTGCTGAATCCCGACACCGACTTTGAAAAGCGCGTCGAGCTTACTCTTGAGAAATCTGCGCCGATATTTGTGTCACCTCGGCGCCTTATCCTGGAGCCGGGAGAACGTCGGCTGCTGCGCATCGCTCTATTGGGCGAGCGTCCTGAAGTTGAACGGATTTTTCGTGTTCGAGTCCGGCCGGTTTCCGGAGATGTTGTGTCAGAAACTGACGGGCTTAAGGTCTTGGTAGGCTACGATACTTTGGTACTGCTTAGACCAGCTTTAGAAGCCGGTTCGGTAGTATCTGATCGGGAGAGTGGGAGTATTTCAGTCGAGAACCGTTCGAACTCGTCCGTAGAGTTTTTTGACGGAAAAGCATGCATCATCGTCACTCAGGAGTGTCGGACACTCGCTCCCAACAGGCTCTATCCGGGGGAGAAGTGGGTCTTCGAGGCCAAGGCTGACGAACAAGTTGAGTTTCTCCAAGCCAGAGGTCGACGCGTCGTTTCGGTCAAGTATTGATCACAGAACGTACTCTAGCCCGGTATCCCAGCTCGAGCTAATTGCGATCTAATCCTTTGATCATGTTTGTTGGTTAGCTTGGCTGCGAATAGGCCAATTAAACAAGCGCAGCTCGCGGGTTCTTCGAGACCCTTGTTCTTTCGTCAGAATAGCCGAGTTTTGTCTGGCGGGGGCGTAACTGAAGCGTCTACGGCCACTATAATTGAGATCTATCCGCCCGCTGACCTTGATTGAACTCGACAAATGCGGCCGCGAGCCGCGCATCAAACCTTCTTCAGTGATTTAGCTGATCGTACCTCACTAGCTCCGCGCACGCAGTTGAATCGCGTGTCCTTGATGCAACCCGGCTTTCAACGCTTTTAACTCAGCGAAAGGTTGTTCGGAACCTCCGTGCCGGGAGCGAGGAGTTCGAAGACCTAAGTAACGTTACATAGAGCTTTGGCACCATTTTTCTGGTAATCACCGATACGCTTTGGGAAGGCTATAAAATTGAGGACTTTCCAAAATGCAGTTAATCGGCAGCCCTCAGAGAGCATTCGCTATGCTGTTAATGATGTTCGGCGTTCACATGCACTCGCAACCCGCTCAAGCGTCGGAGAAGCAAAGTATGGCGCAGATTACTATTAGGGTTTCGGTGATGCCCCAGCGAGCCGAGCACTTGGAGCAACGAATCAGCCGGTTGGCCTCTCAAAATGACCTCCGCCAATTGTGTGCGAGCGCAAGCGACATTTCGCGAGTAGAGCTTACCGCACTCGACAGTCTAAACTTAAGAAAATTTAGCTCAGAAGAAGTATGCACAACAACACGAACTGAGCTGTTCTCAGGCGAATTTCCACATCCAAGCGAGGGGCCGCGAACAATCTTGGTAAGGCCAATCTGATGTTAAGGCGTCGGCAACCGTAAAATGACCCAAGCCATCTTGACCCAAAAGAGACAGTGCGAACAAATTGAAATCTCGGATTAGAGCCCCGCATGCTGATGAGCAGGGACGCAGGATTTGAATTATATTTGACAAAAAAGTGGTCGGGGAGAGAGGATTCGAACCTCCGGCCCCTGCCTCCCGAAGACAGTGCTCTACCAGGCTGAGCTACTCCCCGACCGGATGCTTGCGGGGCGGACCCCGCGAGGCAGAGGCGGCCCTATAGGTGTGGATTGCTGCACACGCAAGCAGGCATTTCGCGGAAAATCGGGATAGGGCTTCGGCCGTGTCCGACCAGCATTACGAACAGCAATATCTCGGCCTCATGCGCCGCATCTGGCGCGAGGGGGACGAGCGCCGCGACCGCACCGGCGTAGGCACGAGGTCCGTCTTCGGGGCCATGCTCCGTTTCGACCTTGCGGGCGGGGCCATGCCGCTCATCACGACCAAGCGGGTCTACTGGAAGACCGCCACGCGCGAGATGCTGTGGTTCCTCACCGGCGACACCAACATCCGACCGCTGGTGCTGCAGGGCGTGAAGATCTGGAACGAGTGGCCGCACGCGCGCTACGTCAAGGAGACGGGCGAGGAGATCGCGCTCGACGACTTCGTCCAGCGGATCGCCGATGACGAGGCGTTTGCCGCGCGCTGGGGCGATCTCGGTCCGGTCTACGGCAAGCAGTGGGTCGACTGGCCGACCTATCGCTATCGCAAGGACGGGCTCTACGAGAAGGGCGAGGGGATCAACCAAGTCGCCGAGGTGGTCGAATCGCTCAAAGCGAATCCGGGCAGCCGCCGCCACATCATCGAAGGCTGGAACGTGGCCGAACTCGATTCGATGGCGCTGCCCCCGTGCCACAAGACCTACCAGTTCCACGTCGCGGACGGGCGGCTCAACGGCCTGCTCTACCAGCGCAGCTGCGACGTCGCGCTCGGGCTGCCGTTCAACCTGTGGTCGGCGGCGCTGCTTCAGCGCATGCTGGCCGACCAAGCAGGACTCGAGCCGGGAGAATTCGTGTGGATGGGCGGCGATACGCACCTGTATCTCAACCACGCACACCTCGTTGAAGAACAGCTCGAGCGGGAACCGCAGGGTCATCCGACACTTGAGATTCTGCGGCGTCCGGCCTCTATCTTCGACTACCGCATTGAGGATTTCGCGGTTCACGACTACACGCCGCACGGGCCCATCAAGGCCCCCGTCGCGGTCTGAACCGGCACCATCTTGACCGTTTCTCCCGCGTGAAATAAAATAACGCGCAAGCGTAAGATTGCGTCTGGAGAGAGTCTATGGCCGACAGGCCCCCTGCCGAGGGTGACCGGACAGCAGCGAAAGCCGGCGACAACCGCCCCGCGCTTTCGCTCCATGTTCCCGAACCCAAGTTCCGTCCCGGTGATACGGTCGACTTCTCGCATATCGAAGTGCCGGAAGCAGGCGCGCAGCCGCGCCCCGACGAGACTACCGATCCCAAGGACATGCGCGATTTCGCCTATGGCTTGATCCGCGTGCTGGGCGACGACCACAAGGCGCACGGACCCTGGGACCCCAAGCTCGATCCCGAAACCCTGCGCACGATGCTCGGCCACATGGCCATGACCCGCGCGTTCGACGAACGGATGTTCCGCGGCCAGCGGCAGGGCAAGACCAGCTTCTACATGAAGTGCACCGGCGAGGAGGCTACCAGCGTGTCCGCCTCCATGGCGCTGGCGGGCGACGACATGATCTTCCCCAGCTACCGCCAGCAGGGCATCCTGATCCAGCGCGGCTACCCGATGATCGAGATGATCAACCAGATCTACTCGAACAAGGGCGACAAGCTGAAGGGCCGCCAGCTGCCGATCATGTATTCCAGCCGCGAGCACAGCTTCTTCTCGATCTCGGGCAATCTCGCCACGCAGACCCCGCAGGCGGTGGGCTGGGCGATGGCGAGCGCGATCAAGGGCGACAGCCGCATTGCCGCGACCTGGGTGGGCGAGGGCAGCACCGCGGAAGGCGACTTCCATTCCGCCTGCCTGTTCGCGACCGTCTACAACGCGCCGGTCATCCTCAACGTGGTCAACAACCAGTGGGCGATTTCCAGCTTCAGCGGCTTTGCGGGAGCCGAGCGTGCGACCTTTGCGGCGCGCGGCCTTGGGTATGGCATCGCCTCGCTGCGCGTCGACGGCAACGACCCGCTCGCCTGCTATGCGGCGGAACAGTGGGCCGCCACCCGCGCCCGCGCCAATGCCGGGCCGACCGTGATCGAGTTCTTCAGCTACCGCGCCGAAGGCCACTCCACCTCCGACGATCCCTCCGGCTATCGCAGCGCGCAGGAGCGTGACGAATGGCCGCTGGGCGATCCCGTCATGCGCCTCAAGAACCACCTCATCGCCATCGGCGAGTGGGACGAGGAGCGCCAGCAGGCCATGGACCTCGAAGCGGCGGAATACGTCAAGAAGACCACCAAGGAAGCGGAAGCCAACGGCATTCTCGGCCACGGCCTGCACCATCCTTTCCGCACCATGTTCGAGGACGTGTTCGAGGAACTGCCGTGGCACCTGCAGGAGCAGGCCGAACAGGCGATCCGCGAACGCGAGACCAAGTTTCCGGGAGGGCTCGACCTGTGAGCACCGCAACGAAAACGACCGATAGCGTAGCGACCGGCATCGAACGCCGCCTCAACATGATCGAGGCGATCAACGAAGCGCTCGACATCTCCATGGCGAAGGACCCCGATGTCGTCGTCATGGGCGAGGACGTGGGCTATTTCGGCGGCGTGTTCCGCTGCACGGCCGGCCTGCAGGAGAAATACGGCAAGACCCGCGTGTTCGACACGCCAATTTCCGAATGCGGCATCATCGCCGTGGCGGTGGGGATGGGGGCCTACGGCCTGCGTCCGGTGCCGGAAATCCAGTTCGCCGACTACATCTACCCCGGCCTCGACCAGCTGATCTCCGAAGCGGCGCGCCTGCGCTATCGCTCGGCGGGTGAATACATCGCTCCGATGACCGTGCGCAGCCCGTTCGGCGGCGGCATCTTCGGCGGCCAGACCCACAGCCAGAGCCCGGAAGCGATCTTCGCCCATGTGGCTGGCCTCAAGACGGTGATCCCCGCGACGCCCTATGACGCCAAGGGCCTGCTGATTTCCGCGATCGAGGACAACGACCCGGTCATCTTCTTCGAGCCCAAGCGCATCTACAATGGCCCGTTCTCCGGCTATTACGACAAGCCGGTGCAACCGTGGAAGAAGTTCGACGCCAGCATCGTGCCCGAAGGCCATTACAAGATCCCGCTCGGCAAGGCGCGTCTTGCCACCGAGGGCGAGGAACTGACAATCATCGCCTATGGCACCATGGTCCACGTGGTAGAGGCGGTCTGCGCCGAGAAGGGCGTGGAGGCCGATATCATCGACCTGCGCACCATCGTCCCGCTCGACATCGAGACGATCGAAGCCTCGGTGAAGAAGACCGGCCGCTGCCTGATCGTTCACGAAGCCACGCGCACTGCCGGTTTCGGCGCGGAACTCTCCGCGCTCGTCACCGAACGCTGCTTCTACCATCTCGAAGCGCCCGTCGAACGGGTCACCGGCTTCGACACGCCCTATCCCCACAGCCTCGAATGGGCCTACTTCCCCGGTCCTGTCCGTATCGGCGAGGCCCTCGACAAGATCCTGAGCGAGTAACGCGATGAGCAAGTTCACCTTCAATATGCCCGACATCGGCGAAGGCATCGCCGAGGCCGAGATCGTCCAGTGGCACAAGAAAGTCGGCGACCGCGTCCAGGAGGACGAGGAATTCGTCGACATGATGACCGACAAGGCCACCGTGCCGATGGAAAGTCCGGTCACCGGCACCATCGTCGAGGTCGCCGGCGAGGAAGGCGACATGGTCTCGATCGGCTCGATGCTGGTCGTGATCGAGGTCGAGGGTGAGATTCCCGAAGACGTCGCCGAAGAAGCGCCTGCTCCGGCACCTGCTCCGAAGGCGGAGAAGGTCGAGGAGCGGATCGAGGTCGAAACTTCTGATGCAAGCGATGCCGACGACGCGCTGGCCGCCGATCCGGCACCCGAACCGCTGCCCGCGCCGACCCCGGCGCCCGAGCCCAAGGCTCACGCCAAGGTCCTCGCCACCCCGGCCGTGCGCAAGCGCGCCAGGGACCTCGGCATCGACCTTGCGCAGGTGAAGCCTTCGGAAGAGGGCCGCATCCGTCACGGCGATCTCGACCAGTTCCTGTCCTACAACTCCGGCTATTCGCCTGCCGCGAAAACGCGCCAGGACGAGGAGAAGAAGGTCATCGGCATGCGTCGCCGCATCGCCGAGAACATGGCTGCATCGAAGCGCAACATCCCGCACTTCTCCTATGTCGAGGAGATGGACGTAACGGACCTTGAAACCCTGCGCGCCCAGCTCAACGCCAATCGCGGCGATCGTCCCAAGCTGACGATCCTGCCGCTGCTGATCACGGCGATCTGCAAGACGCTGCCCGACTTTCCGATGATCAACGCGCGCTACGATGACGAGGCGGGTGTGGTGACGCGGCACGGTTCGGTCAACATGGGCATGGCTGCACAGACCGATGCGGGCCTGATGGTCCCCGTTCTCCGCAATGCGCATGCGATGAACCTGTGGCAGCTCGCCAAGGAAATCTCGCGGCTTGCCGATGCAGCTCGCAGCGGCACGGCGAAGAAGGAAGAGATGGAGGGCGGCACGCTGACCGTCACTTCGCTCGGCCCCCTCGGCGGCGTGGCGACCACGCCGGTCATCAACCGCCCCGAAGTCGCGATCATCGGCCCGAACCGCATAATCGAGCGCCCGATGTACGTCTCCGACGGCATGGGCAGCGAGCGGATCGAGAAGCGCAAGCTGATGAACATCTCGATCAGCTGCGACCACCGCGTGGTCGACGGCTATGATGCCGCAAGCTTCATCCAGGCGCTGAAGAAGCTGATCGAGACGCCTGCGCTGATCCTCGTCGACTGACCTGTGATAGGGTGTCGGGCATGAAGACCGACACCCGAGTCGACGACTACATCGCCAAGGCCGCGCCTTTTGCGCAGCCCATCCTTCGGCACCTGCGGCAAGTGGCGCATGACGCGCTTCCCGAAGGCGCGGAGGACATCAAATGGGGCATGCCGCACTTCTGCCTGAAGGGTAAGAATGTCGCCGGCATGGCCGCATTCAAGGCGCATTGCTCCTTCACCATCCACGGCGAAGCGAAGCAGGGCGACGGCATGGGCCAGTGCGGCAAAATCGCCTCGCTCTCCGACCTTCCTGCAGACGCTGACCTCATCGCCCGCCTGCAGGACATTGCCGCCGTGATCGAGGCGGGCGGGAGCGCCACCGGCGGCGGCAAGAAGCGCGCCCCGGTGAAGGAAAGCGCCGTGCCGGAAGACCTAGCCGAACGCCTCGGCGTGAATGCTGCGGCCAAGACGACTTTCGACGGTTTCACCGCGGCGCAGCGGCGCGATTATGTGGACTGGATTACCGGGGCAAAGCGCGAGGCGACCCGCGCAAGCCGGCTCGACCAGGCGGTCGAATGGCTTGCCGAGGGCAAGAAGCGCTACTGGAAGTACGAGAACTGCTGAACGTCAGCGGGGCCAGCCGGACGGTGCCTCGTAACAACTGTCCTGGATATCGATGGCCGATTTCGCGGCGATCGCGCCGCCCCCGAGCAGCGCCAGCGATGCGATGAGTAATGCCCCTTGCAACATGCGACTTCCCCCGTTCCCCCACGTGGAAATGCTGGCGGCAGTGTCGGCCCCAAATGGTTACTTTCGAGTAAATGCGAGAGCGGGAAAACAATCCGAAAAAAGGGGCGAAAAGCGCATTGACAGGAATCGGAGTGCCGCCTAGATGCGCGGCTCCCAAGAGGCACAGCGCCTAGATGCGCGGGTGTAGCTCAGTTGGTTAGAGTATCGGCCTGTCACGCCGAGGGTCGCGGGTTCGAGTCCCGTCACTCGCGCCACTTGGGACATTCTTCAGTTTTGAAGATGCGTGAAAGCGGGGCTTCGGCCCCGCTTTTTCGTTTTGGGCGCCTTATTCCTTGTCCGAAGGCGGCGACCAGCGCCCCGTTTCCATCCAGATCAGGAAACGCCGCAGCGGCAGCAGCCAGACGAGCCCCAGGAACAGGTAGATCACCGTCTGCACCAGCGCGTTCCAGCCGCCGATCACTTCGGGCACGTAGCGCGCGACGAGGATGCCGTAGACCAGTAGCGCCAGCAGCAGGCCCATGAGGCCGACGGGAATACGCCAGGTTGGTTCGTTTCTCATGCGAAGGGTCCGTAAAGGCGGGTAGTGGTGACGACGGCATCGAGCCTGCGGTCATGCGGCTCGGTCGGCAGCGCGGCAACCAGCTGGCTGTCCCAGGCGAGCCCGATGGCTTTCGCAGAGGGATGGGCGTCCAGCCAGCGGTCGTAATGCCCGCCGCCCTGGCCCAGCCGCTCTCCGCGATCGGTAAAGCCGACCAGCGGGACGAACAGCACGTCCGGCGAAGCTGGCAAAGCGTCTGCTCCAGGCTGCAGCAGGCCGAAGGGACCGACCTCGAGGTCGCTTTCCTCGAACGGGTCTTCGAACAGAGCGAATTCCATCGGCGCATTGCGGGTGGCGAAACGCGGCAGGGCAAGGGTGTGGCCCCGTTCGTACAGGAACTTGGCATAGGACGCGGCTGGCGCTTCGTGCGGATTGGCACGGTACAGGCCGATCACCGCTCCTTCCGGCAGCAGGCCGAGCAGGGGCGCAGGCGGGCGATGAAAGACCAGCGCGCGCATGCTTTCGGGCAGGGCCTCGACCGTCTCTCGCCGGGCGGCGCGCAGTTGCTTGCGAAGTTCGTCCTTGGTCACTGCCGCCTCATCAACTCGATTCATCGGGCGGAATGCCCGCAAGCCCGACCGGGCGCCCGCAGCGACGCGACCGCAAGGTCGCATGAGCGAGGAGGTCGCACGCCGGATGGCGTGCGGACACCGAAAAGAGTGGCGGAACCACCATGGGTCGTTGCCGGAAAATCCTCTGACGCCTTCACGTCAGGTGGGCGCCGTATATCCGGATCGCCGGGACGAACCCGCCAACCAGGTAGGGACAGCTCCCTTGGATTGCTTATAGCCTCAGGGATGTTTCATGCGGCTCGTGCCGGGCAGTCCCGCCGCGGCCTATTTAGGAGGCCTGCGAGCGCCCCTCAAGAGCCGATGCAGCGTTTTCGAACGCAGTGGCAAGGCGTTCCAGCTTTCCGGCCACGGCGTCGCTGTCGAGCGGCGATCCCGCAGGTGCGGGCGAGGGTGCAGCCGAGCCGCCCTTGTTGCGGGCTTCGTCGGCCTCGTCTGCCAGCATCAGAGCGGCGAAGAGCAGGTTCTTGGCCTCGTTGCTGGTGAGATTGCCGCCCATCGACTTGAGCTTGGCATCGACCAGGCCGCCGAGATATTCGATCCGCTGTTCCTGGCCGGCTGCGCAGCCCACAGTGTAGCTGCGCTCGCCGATGGTGAGACGGACCTCGCTCACCGTTCCAGCCCCGCGATCAGCGTATCCAGTTCGGACAGGCTGGCAGTGACCTGTTCGCGCAGTGCTTCGTGCTTCTGCACGAGTGCCGCCGAAGCCGACGAAGAGCGCGAAAGCGCGGCTTGGGTCTCGATGCGGGCGAGCGCTTTTTCGATCCTGTCGATGGCCGTTGTGATGCGCGCGTCGCTCATAGTGCGTAGAAATACCAAGAATCGCGTTGCCGCGCAAAGGTTTGGGGTGTGCTGTTGATAAGTTGCTCAAGGGTCGGCCCCGCAGGCCTGTCCCCAGCCCTCGGCTTGACCTTGTCGCACGCCTCCGCGAAGGGTGCGCGCGCGTCGAATCGGCCCTTTTTCGCGGAGATACCAAGCATGACAATCGACACTGCCCGCATGGTCCAGATGGCCAACGCCATCAGGGCTCTTTCGATGGATGCGGTGCAGGCGGCAAACTCGGGGCATCCCGGCATGCCGATGGGCATGGCCGACGCCGCGACGGTGCTGTGGAGCGAATATCTGCGCCATGACCCTGCCGCGCCGAACTGGGCCGATCGCGACCGCTTCGTGCTGTCGGCCGGCCACGGCTCGATGCTGATCTACGCGCTGCTCCACCTGTCGGGCTACGAGCGTCCGACGATGGACGACATCCGCAACTTCCGCCAGCTTGGCAGCCCCTGCGCCGGCCACCCGGAAAACTTCCTCCTCGACGGCGTGGAATGCACTACCGGCCCGCTCGGCCAGGGCCTTGCGATGGCTGTCGGCATGGCGATTGCAGAACGTCACCTCAACGCGGTCTTCTCCGACCGGCTGGTCGACCACCGCACCTGGGTGATCGCGGGCGACGGGTGCCTGATGGAAGGCATCAACCACGAAGCGATCGGGCTTGCCGGCCACCTCAAGCTGGGCCGCATGAACGTGCTGTGGGACGACAACCGCATCACCATCGACGGCGATACCGACCTGTCGACGAGCGAGGACATCAAGGCCCGCTACGAGGCGACCGGCTGGCATGTGACCATCTGCGACGGCCATGATTTCGCGGACATCCGCCGCGCGCTCGACGAAGCGCTGGCCGACGAGCGCCCCTCGCTGATCGCCTGCCGCACCGTCATCGGCAAGGGCGCCCCGAACAAGCAGGGCGGCCACAACGTCCACGGCGCGCCGCTGGGCGCGGACGAAATTGCCGCCGCCCGGGAATATCTCGGCTGGGACGCAGAGCCGTTCACCGTGCCCGACGCGATCCTTGCCGACTGGCGCTCGACCGCCGAGAGCGGGAAGGCCGCCCATGCGGAATGGCGCCAGCGTCTCGAAGCCGACAGCGCGGCGCGGGCCGCGTTCGAGAACCACATGGCGGGCGTCGGCAATCTCGCCAGCCCTGCGCTGGAAAGCTACATCCGCGATCTCGCCGCCAATCCCAAGACCGTCGCTACCCGCAAGGCATCGGAAATGGCACTCGGCCCGCTGACCGAGAAGCTGCCCCAGCTGATCGGCGGTTCGGCCGACCTCACCGGCTCGAACAACACCAAGACCGCCTCCACCGCGCCCTTCAGTGCGGACGATTACAGCGGCCGCTATCTCTATTACGGCATCCGCGAATTCGGCATGGCCGCCGCGATGAACGGCATGGCGCTGCACGGCGGCGTTGCGCCTTATGGCGGCACCTTCCTGATCTTCAGCGACTATTGCCGCAATGCGATCCGCCTGTCGGCGCTGCAGCAAATCAACGTAACCTACGTCCTGACGCACGACAGCATTGGCCTTGGCGAAGACGGCCCGACCCACCAGCCGATCGAGCAGGTGATGAGCCTGCGCCTGATCCCCAATCTCAACGTCTATCGCCCGTGCGACACGATCGAGACGGCGGAATGCTGGGCGCTGGCGCTCGAAGCGCCGACCACGCCTGCTGTGCTCGCGCTGAGCCGCCAGAACCTGCCGCAGCTGCGCGGCGAAGGCGATGCCGACTGGAGCGCGGCGAGCAACCGCAGCGCCAAGGGCGCCTATCGCCTCAAGGCCGCCGATGCCGACCGCAAGGTCGTGCTGGTGGCGACCGGTTCGGAAGTCGAGGTGGCCATGGCCTGTGCCGCCAGCCTCGAGGAACAGGGCATCGGCGCGGACGTCGTCTCGATGCCGTGCATGGAACTTTTCGCGCAGCAGGACGCGGCCTACCGCGCCGACGTGCTGCCGGCAGAAGCGCTCAAGGTCTCGATCGAGGCGGGCGTCACGCAGGGCTGGGAACGCTTTGTCGGCGTCGACGGCCTGACCATCGGCATCGACCGCTTCGGCGCATCCGCCCCGGCCGGTGACCTCTACGCGAAATTCGGTATCACCGCGGAGGCGATCGTCCCGCAAATCATCAACAAATTGAACGGCTAAGCAGGAGTTCTTCCCAATGGCGACCAAGGTTGCAATCAACGGTTTCGGACGTATCGGTCGCCTTGTGGCGCGCGCTATCCTGGAGCGTAACGACCACGACCTCGAGCTGGTGTCGATCAACGACCTGTCCGACACCAAGTCGAACGCGCTGCTGTTCGGTTTCGACAGCACCCACGGCCGCTTCCCCGGCACGGTCGAAGTGGACGGCGAAGACCTCGTCATCAACGGCAAGCACGTGCGCGTCACCAGCGAACGCGATCCCGGCAAGCTGCCGCACGCCGAAATGGGCGTGGACATCGTGATGGAATGCACCGGCTTCTTCCAGTCGGACGAAGCGGCCCGCCCGCACCTTGCGGCAGGCGCCAAGCGCGTGATCATCTCGGCCCCGGCAACGGGCGTGTCGAAGACCATCGTCTACGGCGTGAACCACGACACGCTGACCGCTGACGACGACATCATCTCGAACGCCAGCTGCACCACCAACTGCCTCGCACCGGTCGCCAAGGTCCTGCAGGATCTCGTCGGGATCGAGCGCGGCTTCATGACCACGATCCACAGCTACACCAACGACCAGCGCATGCTCGACCAGATCCACAAGGACCTGCGCCGTGCCCGCGGCGGTGCGCAGAACATGATCCCGACCACCACCGGCGCTGCCCGTGCGGTCGGCCTCGTCCTGCCCGAACTGAAGGGCAAGCTGGACGGTTCGTCGGTCCGTGTGCCGACGCCGAACGTTTCGCTGGTCGACCTGACCTTCGTCCCTGGCCGCGATACCACGGCAGAGGAAATCAACGCCGCGCTCAAGGCCGCAGCGGAAGGCAAGATGAAGGGCGTGCTCGACTACACCGACCAGCCGCTCGTCAGCAGCGACTTCAACCACCACCCGGCCAGCTCGACCGTCGACAGCCTCGAAACCGCCGTTCTCGAAGGCAAGCTGGCGCGCGTCGTCAGCTGGTACGACAACGAGTGGGGCTTCTCGAACCGCATGATCGACACCACCGGCGTGATGGGGAAGTTCCTCTAAGGACACTCAGATGAGCAAATTCAGGACCCTGGACGACCTTGGGGACGACCTTGGCGACGTAACCGGCAAGGTCGCGCTGGTGCGCGTCGATCTCAACCTGCCGATGCAGGAAGGGCGCGCCAGCGACGTCACCCGCGTCGAGGCGGTCAAGGAGACCATCCTCGAGTTGTCGGACAAGGGCGCCAAGGTCCTGTTGCTCGCGCATTTCGGCCGCCCCAAGGGCCAGCGCCACTCGACCATGAGCACCAGCATGGTGCAGGGCGATGTCGAGCGGGTGCTGGACAAGGAAATCATGTTCATCCCCGAAGTTTCGGGGCCGGTGGTCGAACAATCGATCGGCATCCTGCGCGCTGGCGATATCGGCCTGCTCGACAACGTGCGGTTCTGGCCGGGCGAGGAAGCGAACGATCCCGAATTCGCCAAGGCCATTGCGGCGCATGGCGACTTCTACGTCAACGACGCTTTCTCCGCCGCGCACCGCGCCCACGCCTCGACCGAAGGGCTGGCGCATTTCCTCCCCGCCTATGCGGGCCGCGCGATGGAAGCGGAACTAAGGGCGCTCGACGCCGCGCTCGGCGCGCCGCAGACGCCGGTAGCTGCCGTGGTTGGCGGGGCCAAGGTCTCGACCAAGCTCGACGTGCTCGAAAACCTCGTCGGCAAGGTGCAGCACCTCATCATCGGCGGCGGCATGGCCAACACCTTCCTCGCCGCGCGCGGGGTCGATGTGGGCAAGTCGCTGTGCGAGCACGACCTGACCGACACCGCCAACCGCATCATGGACACGGCCGACCATGCCGGCTGCACCGTGCACCTGCCCTATGACGTGGTGGTAGCGAAGGAATTCGCGGCCAATCCGGCGAGCATGCGGGTCTGCAACGTCCACGAGGTTGCCGCGGACGAGATGATCCTCGACGTCGGCCCGCTGGCGGTGGAGGCCCTTGGCGACGTGCTCAAGACCTGCCGCACGCTGGTCTGGAACGGCCCGATGGGCGCGTTCGAGACCGAACCGTTCGATGCCGCGACGGTCGCGCTCGCCAAGACCGCAGCCGCGCTGACGCAGGATGGTTCGCTCACCTCGGTCGCGGGCGGGGGCGATACGGTCGCCGCGCTGGCCCATGCCGGGGTGAAGGACGAGTTCACCTTCGTCTCGACCGCAGGCGGCGCCTTCCTCGAGTGGATGGAAGGCAAGGACCTGCCCGGGGTCGCCGCCCTCAACAAGTAATCCTCGCGTTCCTGTTGCAGCTGCGAAGAGCCGCCGCTAAGGGGCCGTGCATACCTATGCACGCACCAGCGAGGACGGACATGAATTTCGAGGAAATGCGCCAGCGTATCGCCACCGGTCAGGGCTTCATCGCGGCGCTCGACCAGTCGGGCGGATCGACCCCCAAGGCGCTCAAGGGCTACGGCATCGAAGAGGGTGCCTGGACCACGGAGGACGAAATGTTCGGCCTGATCCACGAAATGCGCCAGCGCATCATCGAGGCACCCTGCTTCGGCAACGGCAAGGTCATCGGCGCGATCCTGTTCGAAAAGACCATGGACGGCCAGAGCGGCGGCAAGAGCGTGCCCCACCGCCTTGCCGAACGCGGCATCGTTCCCTTCCTCAAGGTCGACAAGGGGCTTGAGGACGAGCGTGACGGTGCGCAGCTGATGAAGCCCAACCCGGGCCTTGAAGACATGTGCAACCGTGCCCGCGAACTGGGCGTCTTCGGCACCAAGATGCGCAGCGTAGTGAAGTCGGCCAATCCGGCCGGCATCAAGGCCGCCGTGCACCAGCAGTTCGCCGAAGGCGCGCGTATCCTGTCCTGCGGCCTCGTCCCGATCCTGGAGCCGGAATACGACATCACTGCCGCCGACCGCGCGGAAGGCGAAAAGATCATGCTCGCCGCGATCGAGGAAGGGCTGGATGCGCTGCCGGAAGGCCAGCAGATCATGCTCAAGCTGTCGATCCCCAAGGACGCAGGCCTCTATTCGGGCCTGACCAGCCACCCCAAGGTGCTGCGTGTCGTGGCACTGTCGGGCGGCTATTCGACCGACGAAGCGTGCAAACACCTGGCGCAGAACCCGGGCATGATCGCCAGCTTCAGCCGCGGCCTGCTGCAGGACCTGCGCGCCACGCAGAGCGACGAGGAATTCGACGGCACGCTGTCGGGCGCGATCGACCAGATCCACGCCGCCAGCATCGCCTGACGACCTACCTGCTTTCGTAGACGAAGCGGTAATCGCCGGGCGCCAGTTCGCGCCCGGTGGTGACCTCCGGCGTGCCCGAGACGAGTGCGATCACGCGGTCGTGCGTGCCATAGTCTTCGCCCAGCGCGATATTGGCGGTGTCGCGCCAGCCTGCACCGTCGATGCGGGTTTCGACCACGAGGCGGCCCGCCCAGACGCAGCGCGCATTCACCGGGCAGCGGCTGTCCTCGACCACGCGGCGGGGCGTGACCACGACATCGCCCACGCGCACCGGCTGGCCGATGGCCACGGGAGTGCCCTCGGCACGCGGCGTGCCTTCCACGATGGGCGCATCGGGCACCACCGCGCAGGCGGCGATCGCGGGGAAGAGCAGGGCGGCTGCCGCAAGGGCGAGGGGGCGTTTGTTCATAGGCCAAGGATAGGCCGCCCGCCGCTTTCGCAAATCTGAATGTCGACGAAGCGCGTTTCTGGCGATACGTAGCGCCGCGATGACCGATACCCCCTGCCAGCTCTACCTGATTTCGCCGCTCGACGTGTCGGGCGATTTTCCCGCACGCCTCGAACGCGCGCTCGATGCAGGCGAAGGCCTCGTTACGGCTTTCCAGTTCCGTGTGAAGGGGCTGGACCAGCATGATGCGGCTGCCCTGGCCGAACCGCTGCAGGCGATCTGCGCCGCGCGCGAAGTCGCCTTCATCGTCAATGACGACGTCGGGCTGGCCAAGCGGCTGAAGGCCGATGGCGTCCATCTGGGGCAGGGCGACGGCGATCCTGCCGACGCGCGCGAGGAACTGGGCCGCGAGGCGCAGATCGGCGTGACCTGCCACGGCTCGCGCCACCTTGCGCTGGAAGCGGGCGAGGCGGGGGCGGACTATGTCGCGTTTGGCGCATTCTACCCCAGCACGACCAAGGCGACCGAGCACACCGCCGAGCTCGAACTGCTCGAATGGTGGAGCGAGATGGTGGAGATTCCCAGCGTCGCCATCGGCGGTATCACGCCCGAAAACTGCCGTCCGATCGTGGAGGCGGGGGCTGACTTCCTCGCTGTATCGGGCGCCGTCTGGAACGGCGACGAAGTGGCCGCCATCAAGGCCTTTGCGGAGCAAATGTCGGTAAAGTGAGTTGTTTCTCCCGAAGGGACGGGTCGCGTCCCGTAATTTCGGGAGTTCCCATGCGCCATTTCCTGCTTCTCGCCGCCTCCTGCGTGACCCTTGCCGCCTGCGGGCTGGACGGGGCCGAAGAGGCTGACCAGACCGATACCGCCGCTGCCCGGCCTGCCGCGCCAGACCAGGGGTACGAGACCTTTGGCCAGGATAATTACGCCGACGCGATGGCCTCGAACGACGCGGCCTATGACAAGGGCGATGCGATGGCGGCAGATGCCGATGCCCTTCCCGATTCCGAGGAGCGCCCGGTCATGCAGGCCCAAGTCGTGCTCGACCGGATCGGCTTCGGGCCGGGCGTCATCGACGGCAAGATGGGCATGAGCACCGAGAACGCGCTGCTCGGTTTCCAGGAAGCGAACGGTCTCGACACCACGGGCAACCTCGACGAGCCGACCAAGGCCGCGCTGGCGGAGTGGGAGCAGATACCCGCAACCCGCGTCGTCACCATCCCGGCAAGCTGGGGCAAGCCCGACTATCGCTCGATTCCAGAGGATCCGGCCGAGCAGGCGGAGATGGAGAGGCTGGGTTACCGCTCGCTCGACGAGCGGCTGGCCGAACGTTTTCACACCACGGTCGCAGTGCTGAAGGAACTCAATCCCGGCGGCCAGCCTGCCGGTGCGGCGCAGGGCAAGGGACCCAATCCGCAGCCCACGCCGACCCCCGACATTGGGCGGCCCGATGGCGAAGAGCCGAGCTATTTCCAGGTCGGCCAGCAGATCCGCGTTCCCAATATCGGCGCGGATGCCATCAAGCCCGGCTCGATCGACGACAGCAACTGGCAGCGCACGCTCGCCTCGCTCGGCGTCGGCAGCGAGCAGACCGAGGTCGATCGCATCGTCGTCAGCAAGGCCGGCAGCACGCTGCGCGCCTACCAGGGCGACAAGCTGGTGGCGCTGTTTACCGTGTCGTCCGGCTCGAGCGAATTTCCCCTGCCGCTGGGCGAATGGAAAATCCTCGGCGAGGCTTACAACCCGCCCTATTCCTATGACCCCGAAGTGCTCGGAAAGGGTTCGGGCGAGACCTTCAAGCTGCCTGCAGGGCCCAACAGCCCGGTCGGTGTCGTGTGGATCGACCTCAGCAAGGAGCATTACGGCATCCACGGCACGCCTGAGCCCGATACCATCGGCCGCGCGCAGAGCAGCGGCTGCGTGCGCCTGACCAATTGGGATGCCGCGCGGCTCGCGCAGATGGTCTCGCAATCGACGCAGGTGATATTCGAGGCCAGATGGGCTAGGGTGGCCCCATGAACTTCGTCGATCGCATCCTCACCATCGTCATCACCGCCACGATTACCAGTGCGATCTGGATCGTGGCGGGCGGCACGCTAATCGAGAATGCGAGCAGCGAAAGCCAGCGCAAGAATACGCGGCCGGCAGAAGCTGCGCCCAGTCCCGTCGCGGTCCCGACCGGCGGCGAGACGGACGCCTCTGCCGCTTCGCTCGACAGGGCCGGGCCGACTGCTCCGGCCGACAGCGACGGGCGGCAATTGCTCATTCCGGTCAAGAACATCCGCCCCTCCGACCTCACCGACACCTTCAGCGATTCGCGTAGCGAGGGTGTGCGCCTGCACGAGGCGATCGACATCATGGCACCGCGCGGCACCAGCGTGGTGGCGGCAGGGCCGGGGACGGTGGAGAAGCTGTTCCGCTCCGACGCGGGCGGCAACACGATCTATGTGCGCTCGCCCGATGGCGAGACAATCCATTACTACGCCCATCTCGACCGCTATGCCGAAGGGCTGAAGGAAGGCCAGCGCGTGCGCCGCGGCCAGCGGCTGGGCACGGTCGGGTCGAGCGGGAATGCCTCGGACGAGGCTCCGCACCTGCATTTCGCGATCTTGCAGACGACGCAGGATGCCGAGTGGTGGGAGCCCGCAAATGCGGTCAATCCGTTCCCGCTCCTGACGGCGGGACGCTAGCTCAGTCTTGCAGCGGCCCTGCGCGGTGGCAGCGCAGGCGGCCGAGCTTGTCGTCCTTGCCCAGTTCCTGCAGCAGCCCGGACGACAGCAGCATCATCCGATGCCCCTTCATCGGGCCGCGGGTGAAGGTCACGCGATTGCCTTCGAGCAGGTAGGTGCCCTGTCCCTTGTCGGTGCGGTAGCTGGATGCCCCGGTGATGGCGAAATTATGCGCGTCCATCTCGCGCCAGGCGGGTCCTGTCGCGCTGCCGGGCAGGGCGCAGACATATTCGCCCTGTTCGAGCAGGCCGAGCCGGCCCTGCGCCTGCACCATCGGTGCGGCGGTGGCGGCAAGCGCGGCGGCGAGGCCAGTGGCAATGAGGCGTTTCATGGTGATGCCCTCCACATCCCGATATAGGGGGTGCCACATGAATTTTCCATTGCTTGCCCGATTGGCCCGCCTCGGGTAAGGCGCGCGGCGCACGTCCGCCCGGCACGAATCCCTGCCGGTCGGAGCTCTTTCACATCGAAGGCAGGTTTCCCATGAAGATCAGCGGCGTGGACATCCGTCCGGGCAACATCATCGAGTACGAAGGCGGCATCTGGAAGGTCGCCAAGATCCAGCACACCCAGCCCGGCAAGGGCGGCGCCTACATGCAGGTCGAGATGAAGAACCTGCAGGACGGCCGCAAGACCAACGTCCGCTTCCGCAGCGCCGACACGGTCGAGAAGGTGCGCCTCGATACGAAGGACTACCAGTTCCTCTATGAAGACGGCGACATGCTCGTGTTCATGGACCAGGAAACCTACGAGCAGATCAACCTGCCTTCCGACCTCCTCGGCGATGCCCGCCCGTTCCTGCAGGACGGCATGCAGGTGATGCTCGAACTGTGGGACGAAAAGCCCATCAGCGTCGAACTGCCGCAGCAGGTCGAAGCCACCATCGTCGAAGCCGACGCCGTGGTGAAGGGCCAGACCGCCTCGTCCAGCTACAAGCCTGCCGTGCTCGACAACGGCGTGCGCATCATGGTGCCGCCGCACATCGAGAGCGGCACGCGCATCGTGGTCGACGTTTACGAGCAGAGCTACGTCGGCAAGGCCAACTGAGGCACTGTGTCCATGGGCAAGTCCATCGCCAGCCGGTTCGATCACGTCGACATCGCCAGCAGCACGCTGCGGGCGGTGATCATCAACGATGACGAACTGACGCTGGAAATGGATTTCTGCCTCGAGCCCGGACACTCCGATTATGAGGAACCGGGCGCAGGGGAGGATGGCTGCTTCCACCCCGGAATGCTGCGCTTCGCGGGCATTTCCAAGCTCAGCCTCGACCGCCGCGATATCGGCGACGAAGGCAAGCGCCGCTTCGCGATCGACACTTTCAACATCGAGGGCACGAAGTTCGACATGGCCTGCGAGTGGGGCGACATCCACCTGCAGGCGCGTTCGATCCGCGTCCTCACCGAGTAAGAGATACCAATGGCCGCAATTTCCGGACTGATCCGCGTAATGGAGAAAGCCGCGCGCAAGGCGGGTGCCCGCCTGCGCCGCGATTTCGGCGAGATCGAACACCTGCAGGTGAGCCGCAAGGGCCCTGCCGACTTCGTGTCCAAGGCGGACATGCGTGCCGAACGCGCGATCTACGACGAGCTGCTCCTGGCGCGCCCCGACTGGGGTTTCGTCATGGAAGAAGCCGGCGTGATCGATGGCAAGGACGGCATGCCTCGCTGGATCGTCGACCCGCTCGACGGCACCAGCAACTTCCTCCACGGCATCCCGCATTTCGCGATCAGCATCGCGGTGCAGGAACGCAAGCTCGGCAGCGACGAATGGGGCGAAGTGACCGCGGGCGTGGTCTACAACCCCGTCACCGACGAGACGTTCTGGGCCGAAAAGAGCCGCGGCGCATGGCTGCATGATGGCCGCCTGCGCGTGTCCTCGCGCCGCAACCCGTCCGAAGCGCTGATCGCCACCGGCATTCCCTTCCAGGGCCATGGCGACTTCGCCGAATGGTCGAAGATTTTCAGCGCGGTCGGCCCCAATGTCGCAGGCATCCGCCGCTTCGGCGCCGCCTCGCTCGACCTCGCATGGCTCGCAGCCGGCCGGTTCGACGGCTATTGGGAAAGCGGCCTCAACGACTGGGATACGGCGGCAGGCTGCCTGATCGTGCGCGAAGCCGGCGGCTTCGTGTCCGATTTCCGCGGCCGCTCGGAACAGATCCATTCGAAGCAGGTGCTAGCTGCCAACGACCAGCTGCACTCGAAGCTGCACAAACTGGTGGCGCAGGCCCTCAAGGCTTGATGCACCCGCAGAGCGCGGCTAACTCCCGCGCTCCTGCACAGGCCCCTGTGGCGGAATTGGTAGACGCGCTCGACTCAAAATCGAGTTTCTTTGAAGTGCCGGTTCGAGTCCGGCCAGGGGTACCAGCCTTCCATTCGCTGTAACTTTCGTGGCAGACCCCGCGAACGGCATGGTTTCATCCCGTGCCGGCACAAGGGGGACAGTCCATGAGCGAACAGGCATCCATTCGCGCAGTCGCTATCGCACTGCTGGCGACCGTGGCGTCGCAGATTTTCTATATCACCGTCGTTTCGGGTTCCGAAAACGAGATGCTGCGCCCGCTGACGTGGTTTGCGGAACTCATCGCCTTCCTCGTGCTGGCTACCGTGTCGTTCGCACTCGGAATGCGGCGGCCGGACAATGCGGTCCTGTGGACGCTGGTCGGCATTTCCGGCCTGCTCAACCTGCTGCAGGTCGCGATGGGCCTGTCGATGTTCGCGCCCGCGATGAAAGTGTCGGAAAGCCTGCCCGAACTGTTCGATGCGGTGCTGGCAGGCGCGTTCTTCCTCTACTTCCTCGCCAAGTTCACGCTCGGCGCGGCGGCCGTGATGCTGGGACTGTCGCTGTTCGGGAAGGGCGGGGCGGTGACCAAGGCAGTCGGCGCAATCTGCGCGCTTTCGGGCCTTGCCGCATTGGGGCTCAACCTCGTTGCCATGGCCAGCCGGGCCGACTGGACATTCCTTGCAGGCGGCGCCGGTACGCTGGTCGCAGCTGCCTTTGCCGCAGCCCTGCTGGTCAAGGGACGGGGCGCCCCCGCGACCCACCCAAGCTGAGACGAATTGCAACTGGGGGACGAAAGCCCTTGAATTCGCGCCCCAGCGATGGAATTCACCCAGGCGGATGATCGGAATTCCGTCCTATCACGCGATAGCCGCCATGGTCGTGACCGTCGCCATGTTCGTCGCCTTTGCCCGCGGCCGCATGTCAGTGGAGATCGTCTCCCTGCTGACAATCGCAGTCATCGCGGTCGGCCTCTATTTCTTCCCGCTCGACGGCAACGACCCGACCGACGGGCTGCAGCTCGCCTTCTCCGGCTTCGGCCATTACGCGCTGATCACCATCTGCGCGCTGATGGTCATGGGGCGGGGACTGGTGGTGACCGGCGCGCTGGAACCGGCTGCCCGCTTCCTGGAGAGAATGTTCAAGTTCAACCTCCAGCTGGGTCTGCTGTTCTCGCTGGTGGTCTGTTTCGTCCTGTCGATGTTCATCAACAACACGCCCGTCCTCGTGTTGCTGATCCCGATCTTCGTGGCGCTTGCCGAACGCGGCCTGCTGCCTGCTTCCAAGACGCTGATCCCGATGAATGCCGCATCGCTGCTGGGCGGGTTGGCGACCACTATCGGCACCTCGACCAACATCCTCGTCGTGTCCATCGCGGTCGACCTGGGGATGGAGCGGATGGGCGTGTTCCATTTCACCCCGATCGTGATCTTCGCCTGCCTGATCGCGCTGCCCTTCGTCTGGCTGGTGATGCCGCGCATGCTGGGCGACAACCGTATCGCGCAGGTCCACGCGCTGCGCCGGTTCGAGACGCGCTTGCGCGTGACGGAGAATTCCATCCTCAACGGGCGCGAACTGTCCGAAGTGGCCTCGCGCCTGCCCGACGGTATCGAGTTCCACGAGGTCCCGCGCGGCCTCATGCGCCCGCATCACCGGCTGCGCATGACCGGTACCCACCAGGCGATCGAGGAGGCCATGTCGGTGCTGCGCGGCGATGCCGCACCGAGCTGGGTGATCGACCGCATCCGCCGCACCTCGCACGACCAGGGCATCGACATCGCGGTCGTCGAAATGACGGTCACGGCGGATTCGCGCCTGATCGGACGCACCTTGCCCAGTTCCGGCATTGCCGACCTGTACGGGGTGGCGGTGATCGGCACGCACCGTCCTGAACGGCTGCTGGGCGAGAAGGACAGCTATTCCGAAGGCGGCGACCTGCGCTTCATGGAAGGCGACGTGCTGCTGGTGATGGGCCTGCCCGACGATATCGAGCGGTTCGAGCGCGCGGACAGCCTTCTCACGCTGGAAGGCCGCCGTGAATTGCCGCGCCGGTCGAAAGCCGTGCTCGCCGCGGGCATCATGGGTGCATCGGTCGCCCTGGCATCGGTCGGCCTGCCCTTCTTCGGCAGCGAAGGCTTCTACTTGCTCAAGGTGCCGATCGCGATTTCCGCGCTGCTCGGCGCGATCCTGATGTTCGTCACCGGCTGCGTGAAATTCGACCGCGTGGGCCGGGCGCTGTCCGCCTCGGTCATCGTGCTGGTCGCGGCCAGTATCGCGCTGGGCCGCGTGATCCTCGAAAGCGGTGCGGCGGACTGGATCGGCCTCGTCATGTCGAGCGGGCTGCAATACCTGACCCCGGCAGCGGCGCTGGCGGTGATCATGCTCACCATGACCTTCATCACGAATTTCGCGTCCAATGCCACGGCAGCGACGGTCGGCACGCCCATTGCCTTTGCCATCGCGACCCAGCTTGGCCTGCCGCCCGAACCCATGGTGCTGGCCGTGCTGTTCGGCTGCAACCTCTGCTACGCGACGCCGATCGCCTACCAGACCAACATGCTCATCATGTCGGAAGGCAGCTACGAATTCGGCGATTACGTGCGCACGGGCGTGCCGCTGGTCATCATCATGGTGGTCACGCTGTCGGCCGCGCTCGTCTTCACTTACGGGTTGTAGGGCTTTCCTACGGCCTGCCGCCGTGCCAGACAGGCGCGGCCAGAGGGGCGATGGTCGGGGGCGGGGAATTTTGCCCCAAGGACCGTGTTCCAAGTGTTCCATGCTGTGGGGGAGAAACCCGTGAAGTCCTACATCCGTCCAACAAGCCTTGCCGCGTTTGCGATTGCCTTTGCGGCCCCTGCCTCGGCGCAGGACCTGCGCGCCTCGCTGGCCGAAGACATGCCCGACCTGATGGAGCTTTACCGCGACCTCCACGCCAATCCCGAACTCAGCTTCGAGGAGTACAAGACCTCCGCCAAGCTCGCCAAGCGGATGCGCGCGCTCGGCTTCGAAGTGACCGAAGGCGTGGGCAAGACCGGTGTCGTCTCGGTGATGAGGAACGGTGACGGGCCCACGGTCCTGCTGCGCGCCGACATGGACGGGCTGCCGGTGGTCGAACAGACCGGGCTGCCCTTCGCCAGCAAGGTCATGGCGACGCCTGCCAGCGGCGTGACGACGGGCGTGATGCACGCCTGCGGCCACGATACCCACATGACCGGCTTCATCGGGGCCGCCCAGCTGCTCGCCGAACGCAAGGACGAATGGCAGGGCACGCTGGTCATGGTCCTCCAGCCTGCCGAGGAAGCCGGCGGCGGTGCGCGCGCTATGCTGGCCGACGGGCTCTATACCCGTTTCCCCAAGCCCGATTACGCCATCGCCTTCCACGATGCGGCGGCGGACAAGCCTGCCGGCAGCATCGGCATTTCGCCGGGCTATGCGCTGGCCAATGTCGACAGCGTCAACATCACAGTGAAGGGCGTCGGCGGCCACGGCGCCTATCCGCACACCACCAAGGACCCGATCGTGCTCGCCAGCGCCATCGTCATGCGCCTGCAGACGCTGGTCAGCCGCGAACTGTCGCCGCTGGAGCCGGGCGTGGTGACGGTGGGTAGCTTCCTTGCCGGGGCCAAGCACAATATCATCTCGGACGAGGCGCGCATGCAGCTGACCGTGCGCAGCTATTCCGACGAAAGCCGCAAGCTGCTGCTCGACGGGATCGCCCGTATCGCCCGCGGCGAGGCGGTGGCGGCAGGCATGCCCGAAAACCTGATGCCGGTGGTCGAGGTGCAGGAAGACTTCACGCCCTCCACCTACAACGATCCCGATTTCGCCGAACAGCTGCTCGCCAGCTTCGCCGACCGCTTCGGTGCCGACCGCGTCGGCACGCAGCCGCCGGTAATGGGGGGCGAGGATTTCAGCGAATACCGCCGTGCAGATCCCGACAACATCAAGTCAGTGATCTTCTGGGTCAGCGGTACGCCGGACCACATGCTCAAGGCGCTGAAGGAAGAGGGCAAGCCGCTGCCTTCGCTGCACTCGCCGTTCTGGGCGCCCGATGCCGAAAAGGTGGTCGCGGCCGGTGCGGAAGCGCTTGCCGGTGCCGCGCTGGAGCTGATGCCGCGGAGCGGGGGCTGAGCCAAAAATTTACGGCCGCCGCAGCTTTGGGGGTGCTGCGACGGCCGTTTCTCCTCCCCAGGAGAACTGGTAATTAGCTGTCCGAAGGCACGTAGGTGCCCAGGCGGTGGTGGAGCGCGTTGATCTTGGCGAGCTCCTCCCGGTCATCCGTCGCCCTCGCGTAATGCATCAGGGCGGTCCGCAGCAGGCGGAAGTCGGCGGTGGAGAACAGGGCGCGTGCGCGGCCCGGTTCGGTCTTCGGGGCTTCGTCGGTCATCGTCGTCATCCTTCCTCTCCTCAGGCAGCTGCGAACTGGTTCATGGTGTTGTCCTTGCCGCCGGCCTTGAGGGCCGCTTCGCCGGCAAAGTATTCCTTGTGGTCATCGCCGATGTCCGAACCGGCCATGTTCTGGTGCTTCACGCAGGCGATACCCTGGCGGATTTCCTCGCGCTGGACGTTCTTGACGTAACCGAGCATCGCCTGTTCGCCGAAGTACTCCTTGGCGAGGTTGTCGGTGCTCAGCGCGGCCGTGTGGTAGGTCGGCAGCGTGATCAGGTGGTGGAAGATTCCGGCACGCTTTGCGGCATCGGCCTGGAAGGTGCGGATCTTCTCGTCGGCTTCGGCGGCGAGTTCGGTACCGTCGTAGTCGATGCTCATCAGCTTGGCGCGGTCATAACCCGACACGTCCTTGCCTTCCTTCTCCCACGCATCGAAAATCTGCTGGCGGAAGTTCAGGGTCCAGTTGAAGCTGGGCGAGTTGTTGTAGACCAGCTTGGCATTCGGGATCACCTCGCGAACACGATCGACCATGCCGGCGATCTGTTCGACATGCGGCTTCTCGGTCTCGATCCACAGCAGGTCTGCACCGTTCTGGAGAGCGGTGATGCAGTCGAGCACGCAGCGGTCTTCACCCGTTCCGGCGCGGAACTGGTACAGGTTGCTGGGCAGGCGCTTGGGCGAAAGCAGCTTGCCGTCGCGGCTGATGAAGACCTGGCCATTGGTGATGTTGGCCGGATCGACTTCGTCGCAGTCGAGGAAGCTGTTGTACTGGTCGCCAAGGTCGCCCGGTTCGGTCGAATATGCGATCTGCTTGGTGAGGCCCGCGCCGAGCGAATCGGTGCGTGCGACGATGATGCCGTCGGGAACGCCCAGTTCGAGGAAGGCGTAGCGGATCGCGCGGATCTTCTGGAGGAAGTCCTCGTGCGGAACGGTAACCTTGCCGTCCTGGTGGCCGCACTGCTTTTCGTCCGACACCTGGTTCTCGATCTGGAGCGCGCAGGCTCCAGCCTCGATCATCTTTTTGGCGAGCAGGTAGGTCGCCTCGGCATTGCCGAAGCCTGCATCGATGTCGGCGATGATCGGCACGACGTGCGTCTGGTGTTCGTCGATTTCGCGCAGCAGGCGGTGCGTGTTGACTGCGTCACCGGCTTCCTTGGCCTTGTCGAGTTCGCGGAACAGGCCGCCGAGTTCACGGGCGTCGGCCTGCTTGAGGAAGGTGTAGAGTTCCTCGATCAGGGCAGGAACGCTCGTCTTCTCGTGCATCGACTGGTCGGGCAGGGGGCCGAATTCGCTGCGCAGGGCGGCGACCATCCACCCCGAAAGGTAGAGGTAACGGCGCTTGGTGCTGCCGAAATGCTTCTTGATGCTGATCATCTTCTGCTGGGCGATGAAACCGTGCCAGCAGCCGAGCGACTGGGTGTAGTTCGCCGGGTCGCGATCGTAGGCTTCCATGTCCTCGCGCATGATCTTGGCGGTGTACCGCGCGATGTCGAGGCCGGTGGGGAAGCGGTTCTGCACGGCCATGCGAGCAGCGCTTGCTGCGTCGATGGCTGCCCAGCTGTCGCCATTCTTGGCGATGGTCTGGCCGAGTTCGGCGATGCGGCTCTGGTAGGTCATGCGAATCTCCTGTCGTCTTGGCACTGTGGCCTTGAGAGGAAGATGTGCCCTCGGGCGTTTGCATGACAGGGAAATTTACAGAATTTGTTGTCTAATTGGCGCGTTCCTGCCAACTATAGCTGTAAAGATGTAAAGGAATTTACAATATGGCCGACGAGGCGCTCCTTGCAGGGCCGGCGATACGTCGCCTCAGAAAGCGCGAGAACCTGACCCAGGCAGCCATGGCGACGCGCCTGTCGATTTCGCCCAGCTACCTCAACCTGATCGAGCGCAACCAGCGCCCGGTCAGCGCGCGCGTCATCATGGCGATGGTCGAACAGTTCGAATTCGACCCCCGGTCCCTGCGCGAGGACGAGGCAGTGGGCGGTCTCGACGGGCTGATGCGCCGGCTGGCGGACGAACGGTTCGCCGACCTCGCCATCGACCGGGACGAGGCGGAGGAGTTCCTTGCGACATCGCCGCAAATCGCTGCGGCCTTCGCGCGCCTCTATGACAAGGCGGGTGCGGGCGCGGACCTGTTCGATGATCCGCTCGCCGCGTCGCGGCGCGAGATCGAGCGCTGGCGCAACCATTTCGCAGACCTCGACACGGCGGCAGAAGAACTGGCCGACGAAATCCGCTTGTCACGCGGAGATATCGGGGTCGCCCTTACGGACCGCCTTCGTGAACGGCACCAGCTGTCCGTCCGCATCCTGCCGGCAGAGGTCCTGCCGGACAGGCTAAGCCGGCTGGACCTCCATGCGCGCCAGATCCAGCTGAACGAAATGCTCAGCCCCGCATCGCGCAATTTCCACCTTGCGACACAGCTGGCCCAGCTCGAACAGCGCGACGAGATCGACGCCATCGTGCAGGGTTCGCGGCTGGAGGACGATGCGGCGCGGCAGTTGTTCGCCCGGCACCTGACCGGCTACTTCGCCGCCGCGCTGATCATGCCCTATGGCCGGTTCCTGCGCGCCTGCGAGGCGACCGGATACGATTTACCGGTCCTCCAGCGCCGCTTCGGCGTGACCTTCGAGCAGCTCGCCCACCGCCTGACGACGCTGCAACGGGTCGGCCAGAGAGGGTTGCCTTTCTTCATGGCGCGCCTCGACCGGGCGGGGCAGTTTTCCAAGGTCTTCGTCGGTGCCAGCACGGCCCGCTTCCTCGACGGGGAGGTGAGTTGCCCCTTGTGGGCGGCGCATCTGGCTTTCGAACGGGGCGGGGAACTGCAGGTGCAGTTTATCGCGCTCGACGATGGCGGAGACAGGCAGGGTGGCTGGCTGACCATGGCCAAGAGCCCTGTGGGCAGCGGGGCCAAGGGCGAAGCGCGCTACTCCGTCGTCCTCGGCATCGAAGCGGTCCTGGCAGGCGACCTGGCACAGGCGCGGGGCGTTTCGCTCCGCCCTGCCGACGCCCAGCCGATCGGACCGGGCTGTGCGCGCTGCCACCGCGAGAACTGCGCGCAGCGTTCGCTGCCGCCTCGCGGCCGACACCTCAGTTTCGACCGGATGAGCCGCGGGACCACGCCGTTCCAGTTCGGCGAGCGTTAACCAGTCACGTGGGAACCGCCTGCAAGCGCGCCGCGTTTTCGCCACAATACAAGCAATTGTGGGAAGGCAAGTACCAATGGCAGAAGAACGTATCACGGAAACGCGTACGCCCGATGGCAATACGCACACCACCCATACCGTCGTGACCGACGAACCGCGCCGCAGCGGTGGTTCGGGCTGGCTGATGGCGCTCGTCCTGCTGGTCGTCGCAGTCGTGGCGGTCGTTCTCTTCACCCAGATGGGCGGGGCGGAGGTCGCCAAGGACGATGCCATCGCCAATGCCGCCAATGAAGTAGGCGAAGCAGCCGGCGCCGTAGGCGAAGCTGCGCAGGATGCAGGCGAGGCGGTCGAGGACGCAGTCGACAACTAACCCGGCCCGAAAAACACTCGAAACGGCGTCCTGTCACCGCGACAGGGCGCCGTTTTTCATTGGTGTAAAATTTACCGACAGTTCACCATTCCAATGGTAAGGCTGGCCTTAACCAAGCCCGAGGCCGCCGCAGAACGACGATGTTTCGAATTTTCAAGCATTACATCCCTTACGAGGTGATGCTTCTGTGCGCGCTGGACCTGCTCTTGCTGGTCCTCGCGGGCGAGGCGGGCTGGCACCTGCGCACTTTCCAGCTGCAGATGGACCCGGGACCGTTTCGCGACCGCTTGCCGGCCGTCATCGGCTTTGCCGTCATCGTTTGGCTCGCGACCATTGCGGTAGGCACTTACACGCCGATTGCCCTTCGCTCGATGCGCTTTGCGACCGCACGCATGTTCGTGGCGCTGGGGCTTGGCATCTTCGCGATTTCCTTCGTCAACCTCGTGTTGCCCGGTACGGCGCTGTGGCGCTCCATCCTGCTTTACGCGATGGCGATCGGCCTGGTGCTGCTGGTCGTCAACCGGCTGCTGATGTCGCGTATCATCGACAAGGACGCGTTCAGGCGGCGGGTGCTTGTGCTGGGGGCAGGGCCGAGAGCGCAAAAGATCGTCGACCTGTCGCGCAGGCCCGATGCGGGCTTCAAGGTGCTTGCCTGCCTGTGGATGGGCACCGGCCCGGGCGAAAAGATCGAGGGTGCGCTCGAGCGCGCTTCGGTCGGGGACCTCGGCAAATATGTCGCCAGCATCGGGGCGCAGGAAGTCGTCCTCGCCATGCAGGAACGGCGCAATGCGCTGCCCTTGAAGGACCTGCTGCGGGTGAAGACCAAGGGGGTCGATGTCAGCGACCTGTCCGGTTTCCTCGAACGCGAGACTGGCAGGCTCGACCTCGATACGCTCAACCCGAGCTGGCTCATCTTCTCGGACGGGTTCACTGCCGGCCAGCGTCTGTCCTCTATTGCCAAGCGCGCCTTCGATGTCGTGGTCAGTCTTGTCCTGCTGGTGATGACCCTGCCGTTGATCCTCCTCTTCGCGCTGCTCGTGAAGCTGGAGAGCAAGGGGCCAGCGTTCTATCGCCAGCAGCGCGTTGGCCTGTTCGGCCAGAATTTCATGATCCCCAAGCTGCGTTCCATGCGCCAGGATGCCGAGGCGCACGGCGCGAAATGGGCGGAGAAGGACGACCCCCGCATCACGCGTGTCGGGCGCTTCATCCGCACCGTTCGGATCGACGAACTGCCGCAATTGTGGAGCGTGCTGAAGGGCGAAATGAGCTTCGTGGGCCCGCGTCCCGAACGCCCGCAATTCGTTCGCGAGCTCGAGGCCGAACTGCCCTATTACGCCGAACGCCACATGGTGAAACCGGGCATCACCGGCTGGGCGCAGATCAACTACCCTTATGGCGCGAGCATGGCCGATTCCCGCCGCAAGCTGGAATACGACCTGTATTACGCCAAGAATTACTCGCCCTTCCTCGACGTGCTGATCCTCCTGCAGACGGCGCGCGTCATCCTCTGGCCGGATGGGGCCCGCTGATGGAATGGGTCGGCAGTCTCGGGTCCGTGCTTTACGCGGTCGGCGCAATGGTTTGCGGCCTTGCCGCACTGTGGGTTGCGCGTTTCGGTGCAAGCGAAAGGCCGGACCGCTGGGCCGGCGTGGCAGCGCTCGCCCTGACGGCAAACTGGTGCTTTGCGGCGGCCAGCTTCCCGCCCGACCGGTTGGCCGTCTCGCTGACGGAAGTGGCGCGCAACCTTGCCTGGATTTTCGTCCTCTTCCGCTTGTTCGCGAATGATGGTCGCGACGAAAGCCTGCGCCTTGTGCGACCCGCGGCAATTGCCTTGGCGCTGGTCGAGACCTTCCAGATCGCCCTGTTGATGCTGGCACGGCGCTATGCTGGCTGGCCCGATGCTAGCCTGATGGTGTTCGAGACCGCCGCGATCCTGCGCGTCCTCACTGCGGTCGGTGCGCTCGTGCTGATCCATAATCTCTACGTGGGTGCGGCATTGTCCTCGCGCCGCCTGCTGCGCTGGAATGCCGCGGCGATGGCGGGGATGTGGGCGTTCGCGCTCAACTTCCACACGCTGGCCTATCTCACGGGGGGAGCGCCGCCGGAACTGGTGGCGGTACAGGGGCTTGCCGCGGCGATCATCGCGATACCCTTCGCCATCGGCTACAATTCGAATGCGGCGGGCCTCGAGTTCCGGCCCTCGCGTACGCTCGCTTTCCGTTCGCTCTCGCTGCTGGTGATCGGCGCCTATTTCGCGGTCATGCTGGTGCTGGCGAATTCGCTCGACCTGCTCGAAGGCGACGTGCGTGCCCTGACGCAGGTCGGCCTGCTTATCGCGGCCGGCGCGCTGGCGCTGATCTGGCTGCCGTCCGACCGGATGCGCGGCTGGATGCGGGTGACCGCGATCAAGCATCTCTTCAAGCACCGCTACGATTACCGGAGCGAGTGGATGCGCTTCACCAATACCATCGGCCGCACCGGTTTCGACGAGACCAGCCTGCAGGAACGCACGGTGAAGGCGCTGGCCGACATTACCGACAGTCCCTCGGGCCTGCTTCTCGTTCCTGATGACGACGGCTCGCTGGTGCTGGGAGCTAGCTGGTGCTGGCCGAACGCGGACATCCCGCACCGCGCCATGCCGGTCGAACTGGCCACCATCCTCGAACGCGAAGGCCTGATCATCGATTTCGACGAGGCGCGCAAAGGGGTCGAACACCACGGAGAGCTCGAATTCCTGCCCGAATGGCTGCGCGAGGAACGGCGCGCCTGGGCTGCCGTGCCGCTGCTGCACTTCGACCGCCTCGTGGGCGTCATCGTGCTCGCCAGGCCGGCCATCACGCGCGATCTCGACTGGGAGGATTTCGACCTTCTCGGCATCGTCGGACGGCAGCTCGCCAGCTACCTTGCCGAACAGAGCGGACAGGTCGCCCTTTCC
The DNA here is from genome assembly GCF_020171365.1 of Qipengyuania gaetbuli. Classification (NCBI taxonomy): domain Bacteria; kingdom Pseudomonadati; phylum Pseudomonadota; class Alphaproteobacteria; order Sphingomonadales; family Erythrobacteraceae; genus Qipengyuania; species Qipengyuania gaetbuli. The sequence continues at coordinate 2,272,216 of NZ_JAIUZO010000002.1, forward strand.
GAGGCGAGCCGGTTCGACGAGTTCAACCGCCGCATGGCGTTCGTCATGCACGACATAAAGAACCTCTCGAGCCAGATGTCGCTCCTGATGCGCAATGCAGAACTGCACGCCGACAAGCCCGAATTCCGCAAGGACATGCTCGTGACGCTGCGCAACAGCGCGGACAAGCTCAACCTCCTGCTCGCGCGGCTGGGACGCTATGGCACGGCCGGTAACCAGGCAGTCGAGCCGCTCGATCTTGCGCAGGTCGCAAGGAAGCTGGTCGACCAGTTTGGCGGGTCCCACCCGATCGGCATCGCACGATCGGAACAGGCAGTCGTCGTCGCCCATGCCGAGGGTCTGGAACAGGCGCTCGCCCATCTCGTCCAGAACGCCATCGATGCAAGCTTCGACGAAACGCCGGTCACGATCGAAGTCTTCAGCGACGGCATCACTGGCCAGATCCACGTGATCGACCAGGGCAAGGGCATGAGCCCGGCCTTCCTACGAAACGGCCTGTTCAAACCCTTCGTCAGCTCCAAGGACGGCGGTTTCGGCATCGGCGCCTACGAGGCGCGCGAGACGATCCGCGCCATGCAGGGCCGGCTCGACGTCGAATCCCGCGAAGGGCTGGGGACCCGTTTCAGCGTCAGCCTGCCGCTGCGCTCCGCACAAGCAATCTACCAAGGGTCCGGCACCCCGACCAAGGAGACCGTCTGATGGCCGAGGCGAAACCCAAGCTGCTCATTGTCGAGGATGACGAAGGACTGCAGGCCCAGTTGAGGTGGGCCTACGACAATTACGAGGTGGTCATTGCGGGCAACCGCGACCAGGCGCTTGCCGCGCTGCGGGCGGAAGAGCCGGCAGTCGTTACGCTTGATCTCGGCCTGCCGCCGGATCCCGACGGGACGACCGAAGGTTTTGCCGTGCTCGATGCGATCATGGCGATGAAGCCCGACACCAAGGTCGTCGTCGCCAGCGGCCACGGCGCGCGGGAAAGCGCTCTCCAGGCGATCGATCGCGGGGCCTATGACTTCTACCAGAAGCCGGTCGACATCGACCAGTTGGGCATGATCGTCGACCGGGCCTTCAGGCTTCATGAAATCGAAGCCGAGAACCGGCGGTTGTCGGCCAAGGTGGGCGAGGAGAAGACGGTTCTCGGCTCGATGATCACCGCCGCCCCCGAGATGGCGAAAGTGGCAAGGACGATCGAGCGTGTCGCGCCGACGAATGTTTCGGTCATGCTCCTCGGTGCAAGCGGTACCGGCAAGGAGCTGCTCGCTCGCGGTCTTCACGAGGCAAGCGACCGGCGCAGCGGGGCCTTCATCGCCATCAATTGCGCCGCGATCCCCGAAAACCTGCTCGAAAGCGAACTCTTCGGGCATGAAAAAGGCGCATTCACCGGGGCGGTAAAGACCAACGAAGGCAAGATCGAACTGGCCGACGGCGGTACGCTGTTCCTCGACGAGGTGGGCGACATCCCGCTGCCGCTACAGGTCAAGCTGCTGCGCTTCCTGCAGGAACGCGTCATCGAACGGATCGGCGGGCGCAAGCCGATTGCGGTCGACACCCGCATCGTGTGTGCGACGCACCAGGACCTTGAAGCGATGATCGCGGAAGGCACTTTCCGCGAAGACCTGTTCTACCGCCTCGCGGAAATCGTCGTGAAAATCCCGACGCTGGCCGAACGCCCGGGAGATGCCGTCCTGCTGGCAAAACATTTCCTGTCCCGATTCAGCGCGGAGATGAACCCGCAGGTGAAGGGTTTCGCGCCCGATGCCCTTGCGGCCATCGATAGCTGGGGCTGGCCGGGGAACGTTCGCGAGTTGGAAAACCGCGTGAAGCGGGCGGTTATCATGTCGGACGGCAAGCTGGTCGGCGCCGAAGACCTCGATCTTGGCGGGGACGAAGAGGCTGGCGAACTGGCGCTCAATCTCAAGCAGGCGCGCGAAGAGGCCGACCGGAGGATGATCCGCAAGGCCCTGTCGCGCACGCAGGGCAATATCTCCAATACCGCCAAGCTGCTCGGGATCAGCCGTCCGACGCTGTACGACCTTCTGAAGCAGTATGACCTGCAGGACTGATTTCCGACTGGCTGCGGTTCTCGCAGCGGCCTTGGTTGCAGGTTGCGGCGAAAGCGGCGGGACCCGCGACGGGATCGAAAACCTGCGCGACCAGGTGGAACGCGGCGATGCACGGGCAGTGCAGTTGACGCTTGAAGAGCTCGCGGCAGCGGGCACGCCCCGGACCGACTACGCTGCATTGGCAGGCAAGGAGGCGCTGGAACGCGGCGACTTGGTTGCCGCTCGCAAATGGCTCGGTGATGGCGAGTTCAGTCAGGAGACGGCAAGCGAAGGCTTCCGCCTGCTCAGCAAGCTTGCGTACCGCGAGGGTAACCTGCCGGCGGCCATCGAGGCGCTGGAACGGGCAAGAGCAGTCGCCCCGGATGACCCGGAGCTGTGGGTCGATGTCGGTCGGCTTCGCTACAACATCGGCAACCAGTTCGCCGCGCTCGATGCGGCGCAAAAGGCAGTGGAGCTCGGACCGGACAATGCCGCCGCGCTGCGGTTCCGCGGCCATCTGGCGCGCGATAGCGAAGGAATGGTCCCGGCGGCGGAGTGGTTTGCAAGGGCGCGGCAGGCGGCGCCTCGCGACCAGGAAGTGCGGCTTGAACATGCTGCCGCCCTGCTTGATGCCGGCGACATCCCGCAGGCGATCGACCTGCTTTACGAAGAAGAGAGCGAAACGCCTGCAGCCCACTATCTGAAGGCGGTTGCTGCCGCTCGGAGCGGCGCGTTTGTCGAAGCGCGCGAGGCGCTCGACCGGTCGGGTGCGGTGCGCAGCAGGACACCAGCCGCCCGGTTGCTCTCGGCGATCATCGACATTGAGCGGGGGAACCTCGAAAGCGCGGCGCAAACGCTCAACCAACTGCAGCGTCTGCAACCCGACAATCGCAGGGTTGCGGAATTGCTCGCCTATGCCCTGTCGCGCAGCGGCGGCGAGGAGGAGCTGGTTTACCGCTTCGCCGACCAGGCGCGTGGACCACTCGGTTCGGTGTGGCTGCGCACGCTCGTGGGCCGTGCCTACGAGGCGCTGGGGGATCGGGAGCAAGCTGCCGTATTCCTCGACTTGGCCTCCACGCCGACTGAGGCACTGGCCGTTCTTCCGCCGACGGAAGCTCAAGGCGGGGCCGCGCTGGCCAAACGCGATGCGATCCGTGCGCGGATATATGCCGGAGACTTCCAGGCAGGGCAGGTTGCCGCGCGCTCCTTTACAGCTGAGTTCCCCAATTCGAGCGATGCATGGGCCTTGCAGGGCGATGCCGCACTGGCTGCCGGCGATCGCGTCGGCGCGCGTGAGGCCTATGGTAAAGCCGCCAGCATAAAACGTTCATGGCCGCTCGTCTTGCGGCTCTCTGCGGCATTGGAGAGCGAAGAAGCGGCGCGGGTTATTGCCGAATACGCCGCCGCAAACCCGGCAAACGGCCATGCCTCAGCGCTAGCCGCGAGCGCCTATGCCGAAGCCGGAAAGTGGCAGGAAGCCGCCGACCTCTTCGACCGTGCGCTGAAACGCGGAATGCGCGGCGTGCCATGGGTCCTTGCAGCCCGCAGTGTCGCTGCGGGGCAATTGGGCGAGGGTCAGGGCGCTGCCAAGCTGGACTGGGCGCTGGAGGCCTACGAAATGCAGCGAACAAGCCTGCCTGCCATAACGGCGCTGCTGGATGCCCTTCCGCCAGAGGACAGGACACTGCGCAGCGAGTTGCAGGCAAAGCTCGCCGCGCTTTCGCGCCGCTAGACACGGGCACCGCTCACGGGCAGGTGGGCCCTCATGGCACTCGCATCCATCGCCCGGGACCCGATGATCCGCTTTCTGGCAATTGCCATTGCGGCAGCGGCCTTGGTTCCCGCGACAGGCTCTGCACGTGAGATCGCGCAGCAGATCGCCAACGGGGCCATCTTCCTGCTCTTCCTGCTCAACGGCCTGCGTATCGACCGGCAGGACATCCTTGCCGGTATCGCGAACTGGAGGTTTCTCCTGCCTCTGGTCCTATGGGTGTTCGGCGCGATGGCGATTGCCGGTCTGGGGCTGTCACTGGCTGCGAATAGCGCGCTGCCCGCAGTTGTTGCACTCGGTTTCCTCTATCTCGGTGCGCTGCCTTCTACGGTGCAATCGGCGACGTCTTATACGTCGCTTTCCGGCGGCACGGTCGCGCTCTCGGTCGTCAGTGCGGCACTGCTCAACATCATCGGTGTATTCGTAACCGTGCCGATATTCCTTGCGCTTGGCGGAAGCGGCGAGGGCGCGGTCGGCAACGAAGTCATCGTCAAGATCCTCACGATCCTCGTCCTGCCTTTCGCCATAGGGCAGGTGTTCCAAAAGCCCGCTGCCCGGTTCACGGCGGGCAACCGGCAGCGCATCGTCTGGATCGACAGGTTTGTGATCGCAGTCGCAGTCTATGTGGCCTTTTCCGGCGCCGTTGAGCAGGGCCTGTGGTCACGCATGGACGGGTCGGGCTGGACAATCGTCCTTGCGCTGGTCGGACTGTTCCTCGCTATCGGCCACTTGGGTGCCTGGGCCGCTGGCGGCATGCTCGGCCTGCGACGCGAAGACCGCATCGCTTTCCTTTTCGCAGGAGCGCAGAAGAGCGCAGCGGTAGGAGCGCCGCTCGCGACGATCCTGTTCCCGCCCGCCGTGGCCGGTTTCATCGTGATGCCGCTGCTGCTTTACCACCTGTTCCAGCTGGTGCTGGCCGCGCCCCTGTCTACGCGGCTGGCCCGTCAGCCTCGACCGGGTTGCGACGGTTGTACCGCACCGACCACCAGAAGCTGAGCCCGATCAGGATTGCACCGATCAACCCGGTAATCGTCTCCGGAATGTGGAACTTGGCCGAAACCAGCATGATCGCGCCGAGCACGATGATCGCCCAGAAAGCGCCGTGTTCGAGGAAGCGGTAGGCTGCCAGCGTACCCTTGCGGACCAGATGGATGGTCATCGAGCGCACGAACATCGCGCCGATCGACAGGCCCAGCGCGATGACGACCATGTTGTTCGACAATGCGAATGCCCCGATGACGCCGTCGAAGCTGAAGCTAGCGTCGAGCACGTTGAGGTAGAGGAAGCCGCCGAGACCGCTGCGCACCACGGCACCCTGCAGTTTGTGCGCTTCCTCTTTCATTTCGAGGATCGTGTTGATCCCTTCGACTGCAATGAAGGTCACGAGGCCAAGAATCCCGGCGACGAGAAAAGTCAGCGCTTCGGCTGGTTCGAGCAGGTTCGAAATACCCCACATCACCAGCAGCAGGATTGCGATTTCAGCTGCGGGCAGTGCGGCAAATTTGGACAGGTTGCGCTCGATCACGGATATCCAGTGCACTTCCTTGTCGAGGTCGAAAAAGAACTTCAGGCCCACCATCGCAAGGAATGCACCGCCGAAACCGGCGATGCCGACATGCGCGCTCGACACGATGCGCTCGTACTCGTCCGGCTGGTTGAGCGAGAGGTTGATCGTCTCCAGCGGTCCAAGCCCTGCAGCTATGGCCACGATGGCGAGCGGGAAGACCACGCGCATCCCGAACACCGCAAAGGCGATGCCCCAGGTCAGGAAGCGGCGCTGCCAGACCTCGTCCATTTCCTTGAGGACCGAGGCATTGACCACGGCATTGTCGAAGCTGAGCGAAATTTCGAGGACCGAGAGGACCACGATGATCCACAGTAGGGACAGCGTCCCGGTCACCGTACCGGTCGCGCTCCAGCCGTACCAGGCGCCAAGGCCAAGGCAGATGAGAGTGAAAAAGAGAGAAAAGGCGTAGAAACGCCAGATGGTTGCGAGCATCTTTTCGGTCCGGGTCTCAGCTTTTGGGCTGGTAGGTCTGTTCTTGCGACGGGAAACTGCGTGAACGCACTTCTTCGGCATAGGTTGCAACCGTGCGGTCGATCACCTCGGCGATGTTTTCGTATTTCTTCACGAAGCGCGGAACGCGCTCGAACATGCCGAGCATGTCTTCCGTCACGAGGACCTGTCCGTCACACTGCGCGGACGCACCGATGCCGATAGTGGGGCACGATACCGCCTTGGTCGCTTCGATCGCGATGGGCTCGACAACACCTTCGATCACGATCGCGAATGCGCCTGCTTCGTCGAGCGCCTGTGCATCGCCGACAATCTTGTCCGCCTCTGCATCGCTGCGCCCGCGCGCCATGTAGCCGCCGAGCACGTTTACCGCCTGCGGGGTCAGGCCGACGTGGCCCATGACCGGAATGCCGCGCTGGTTGAGGAAAGCGACGGTTTCGGCCATCTGCTCGCCGCCTTCCAGTTTGACCGCCGCGGCGCCCGACTGCTTGAGGAGGTAGGCAGCGTTTTCGAACGCCTGTTCCTTCGACGCCTCGTAGGAACCGAACGGCATGTCGACGACGACGACCGAGTGATAGCTACCCCGCACGACGGCAGCCGCATGGTTCGCCATCATCTCCAGCGTGACGGGAATGGTCGATGGCAATCCGTAGATCACCTGCCCCAGTGAATCCCCGACCAGCAGGATGTCGCAATGCGCATCGAGGATCTGCGCCTGACGCGCCGTATAGGCGGTCAGCATGACCAGTGGTTCCTTTGTTTCGCCGTCTGCCTTGTGAGCGCGAATCTTCGGTACCGTGAGCCGTTTCATCGGCTGGGGCGTGGGGTTGGCGCGGCTGGTGCTCGTATCGAGCTGGAATGTGGTCGACATTGGCGTGCCCTAGCAAGTGCAGGGGAGAAGGCAAAGCAACGCTTGGACACCGCGTGGTATCCATGCTTAAAGCCCGCCCCGAGGAGCGGCGACCGGGAGCGCTGCGGGAAACAAGGGATTAGGACGACAAATGGTCGCGACTTCTCAAACCACGGGCGAGGGCTGGTCCTCGCGTAGCGCATTCATCCTTGCCGCGGTCGGCGCGGCAGTCGGGCTGGGCAACATCTGGCGCTTTCCGACTCTGGCCGGCGAAAGCGGGGGCGGCGCCTTCGTCATTTTCTACATCGGCTGCGTGTTCCTGCTGGGACTGCCGCTGGTGCTGTCCGAGATTTTCGTCGGCCGTGTCGGCCAGACCGATGCCGTCGGTTCGATCCGCAAGGTAGCCGTGCAGTCGGGCGCTTCGCCGAGCTGGTCGATATTCGGCGGAATCGGGGCGATCGCGGCATTCCTGATCGTGTCGTTCTACTCGGTCGTAGCTGGCTGGGTGCTCTATTATGCGGGCATTATGGGCTGGGACTTCCTCCAGGCGATCCTGTCCGGCGACCCGTTCCGCGGTGCATTGGCAGGAGAGAGCCAGGAACAGATCCAGCAGCGGCTCGGCGACATGTTCGCCAGCCCCGGCCTGCTGCTTGCCATGCACTTCGCCTTCATGGGGCTGACCTTTTACATCGTGGCGCGCGGCGTCAGCTCGGGGATCGAGAAGGCTGCTACCTACCTGATGCCCGCCTTCTTCGTCCTCCTGCTCGGGCTCGTGGTCTACGGCGCGATCGAGGGTGACATCGGCGATGCGGTGGCATTCCTGTTTACGCCCGACTGGTCGAAGCTGACCCCGCAGGTCATGAACTCGGCCCTGGGACAGGCGCTCTTCTCGCTTTCGCTGGGTGTTGCAGGGCTGATCACCTACGGTTCCTACATCAAGGAAAACAGCGGGCTGGGCGCGACGTCCGCGATGATTGCGGTTGCCGATACCGGCGTTGCCATCCTTGCCGGCCTGATGATCTTCCCGATCGTTTTCGCCGTCGGACTGGATCCGGCCGCCGGACCGACGCTGGTATTCCAGACGCTGCCCTTCGCATTCCAGACCATGCCGGGCGGCGCGTTGTTCGGGTTCCTCTTCTTTATCCTCATCCTCGTGGCGGCAGTCACCAGCTCGATCTCGCTGCTCGAAGTGCCCACTGCTTGGGGGATTGGGGAGCGCGGCTGGAGCCGTCCGAAATCGTCGGCGATCTTCGGCGGCGGAGCCTTTCTCATCGGGATTGCCTGCCTGCTGGGCTACAATGTCTGGGCCGATGTGCGCCCGCTGGGCTTCTGGTCGCTGTTCGAGAACACCGACATCCTCGACACGGTCGACGGGTTTACGGGCAAGGTCATGCTGCCGCTCGGCGCGCTGTTTACCTCGCTTTTCGTCGGGTGGAAGGCAGATACCAACCTGCTGCGCACGACGACCGGCCTGTCGCCTGCCATGTTCGGCCTGTGGCGTTTCCTGATTGCCTGGCTGTGCCCGCTGGCAGTCACGATCATCCTCGTGACGGGGCTTTTCCCCTCTATTCTGGGGGCCTGACATATTTGCCGCTTTTCCAGTCCGAAGTTCGCGCGTAATTAGCGCGCTTCGGGCTGGCGGAGCGGGAGGGTCCCGAGGCGGGCCCGTGGAGGCCTTCGCCTGAAATGATCCTCGATAGAGTAAAGCCGCTCGACGCCATTCTGGCGACTGCGCAAAAGAAATCGCTGCATCGCTCGCTCGGTGCCATCCAACTCATGCTGTTCGGTATCGGCTGCATCATCGGCACCGGAATTTTCGTACTGACGGCCGCCGGCGCGCAGAAGGCAGGTCCCGGCCTGATGCTGGCCTTCGTGATCGCGGGTGCGGTCTGTATCGTGGCCGCGCTCTGTTACGCCGAAATCGCTGCCATGATCCCGGTCGCGGGTTCCGCCTATACCTACAGCTATGCCACGATGGGCGAATTCCTCGCCTGGACCGTCGGCTGGGCGCTGATCCTCGAATACGCCATCGCCGCATCGGCCGTGTCGGTCGGTTGGTCGGGCTATTTCACGGGGACCATCCTCAACGAATTCTTGGGCATATACCTGCCTCAATGGCTGTCGGCAGGACCGCTGGCACTGGGCGGGGCAGAGGGCGGTTTCATCAACCTGCCCGCGCTCGTCATCGCCCTGCTGGTGACCTGGCTGCTGATGATCGGCACCAGCGAAAGTGCCAAGGTCAATGCCGTGCTTGTCGCTATCAAGGTGACCGCGCTGACCGCCTTCATCGCCCTCACTCTGACCAGCGCCTATTTCGATCCCGACCAGTTCAACCCCTTCCTGCCGGCCGGCGTGTTCGGCGGCTTCGGCACGGGCGTGGGCGCGGTGGGTGCCGCGGCGACCATCTTCTTCGCCTATGTCGGCTTCGACGCAGTTTCCACCGCGGCCGAGGAAACCAAGAATCCGCAGCGCAATGTGCCCATCGGCCTCGTCGGTTCGCTGCTGTTCTGCACCGTGTTCTACATCCTCGTGGCAGCAGGTGCGATCGGGACGATCGGCGGCCAGCCGATCATGGGGCCGAACGGCATTCCGTTCCCTGCAGGGTCGGAAGAACTGGCACGCCAGTGTGCCCTGCCTGCCTATTCGAGCGCGCTGGTGTGCTCGGACGAGGCGCTGGCCCACGTGCTGCGCCAGATCGGCTTCTCGGGCATCGGCAACATGCTGGGTATCGCGGCCTTCCTCGCGCTGCCTTCGGTTATTCTCGTGCTGCTCTTCGCGCAGACCCGCATCTTCTTCGTGATGAGCCGTGACGGTCTTCTGCCCGAAGGTCTGTCCAAGGTGCATCCCAAGTGGAAGACGCCCTATGTCGTCACCGCCATCACCGGCGTGATCGTGGCGGTTGCTGCCGCGTTCTTCCCGGTGGGGCAGCTGGCCGACATCGCCAATGCAGGGACGCTCTACGCCTTCCTGATGGTGGCGGTCGCGGTCATGCTGCTGCGCAAGACCGACCCGGATCGCAAGCGTGATTTCCGTACGCCGGCGCTGTGGCTGGTTGGGCCGGCGACCATCATCGGCTGCGCCTTTCTGTTCCTCAACCTGCCGTTCGAAGCGATGCTGGTGCTGCCGATCTGGACCACGATCGGACTGGTCATCTATTTCGCCTACAGCCGCGGGAACAGCCATCTCGGACGCGGTATCATCGAAGTCGTCGATGATGTCGCTGGCGAGGAGACGATGATCCCCATCCATCCCGACGAGCCGCGGGACTAAGGCAAAAAGAAAGGGCCGCCCCACTGGAGCGGCCCTTTTTCTTTGTGCTGTCGATCCCGCTTAGAGGTCGACGCTTTCCACGTGCCGTTCTTCGGCTTCTTGGTGGACGGTCATGCCCAGTGCCATCTTGGCAGTGTTGAGCAAGCCGAGGTCACCGCTCCAGATTTCCGCCTGGCCCAGGTCCATGCGCAGGAAGAGGATATCCGGATCGTCCTTGCCGCCGTCGTACCAGGCTTCGACGAAGTTGTTCCAGAACTGGTCAAAACGCTCCTGGCTGGTCTCGACCGCCAGCGTGCCGTCGAAACGCGCGAACATGTCGTGGTCCTTGCCGGCGAAGCTCGCTTTCACCTTGCCCAGCTTGGCGAAGGTGCTGTTCTTCTGCGTGAAGAACCAGATCGAGCTGTTCGCATTCTTGTCGAGCTGGGCGGTCATCGGCACCGAAGTGTCCGACTGGCCGTCGAGTTCGAGGAAGAGGAACGGCGAGTCCGCCATGGCGTGCCAGAACTTCTCCTTGAGCGCGTCGGGGTTGCCTTTCGAGTATTTCATGATCTTGCCCTTCTGGTGATTGCGTTTGGTTTTCGTACGCTTGGAGCGGCTTGCGCGTTCCTGCGACTGCGCCGGAGCGGGGCAGCGCACAGACGAATTGCGAATCTCTGTCGCATGGAACATAATGCGAACAAACGAGTCGATTCCTCATGTCCGATACCGCCCTTTCCTCCCTGCCGATCACGGCCTTCGAAGACGTTGCCGCGCTGTCCGCGCGTCGCAGCGCGCGCTGGCGTCCGGGGCTGGTGGCAGTGCAGGGACCGGCGCTCCACAACGAGGTTTTCGCCCTTTCGCGCGAAGCGGCAGGGGCGGGCGTGGCGCTTGCCCTGGCGCTCGACGACTGGCGGCATGTCCCGCGTGAATGCGGCTGCGAGGCGGAGGACCGGCGCGGCGTGCTGTGGGTCCAGACGCGCGAGGCGGCGCGCCTTGGTGGCAGGCCCTGTCGCGCAGGGCTTCCGGCGGACCTGCAGGGCCGCGTGATCCACGTACTGGCAGAGAAAGTGGAAGATGCCCTCTTCGCGCTGGAAGAGGGGCTGCGCTGCCGCGATCTCGCCTTCGTGATCGGTGAAATCCCGGGCAATGCCAAGGCGCTGGATTTCACTGCCTCGCGCCGGCTGACCCTGGCGAGCGAGAGGCACGGTGTGCCGCTGTTCCTCGTCCGGCTCGATGCCGCGCGCGACCTGTCTTCGGCGCGGATGCGCTGGGAAGCCACCAGCGCGCCGTCCGCCCCGCCGCGCTGGAACGCGCAGGCCCCGGGCGATCCGGCGTGGCATGCCGAACTCTTTCGGGCGCGTAGCCATGCGCCCGGCGAGTGGCTGCTGGGAGAGGACGGCAAGACCCTCAGGGCAGGCAGGGCCGGCGGAGAAACCGACCGCGCGGTCGCGAACTGGGCAGCCGGGCTGCAACATCGCCGCGCGCCCCGGCGGGCATGAGCGCGCTCCTGCCGGATGCCGCGCGCCCGCGCCGCATCCTGTCCATCTGGATGCCTGCCATGGCGATGGATCACTGGCGGCTAGGCGATGGAGGAGAGCGCCACGCACTCGACGACAAGCCGCTCGTGCTCATCGCCGATACCGCTCACGGGCCGCGGATCGAGGCGGCCAACCGGCCGGGCATGGCGGCAGGTGCGCGCCGGGGCATGATGCTGGCCGATGCGCGTACGCTGTGCCCTGACATCGCTACCGCGCCGAGCGATCCGGCAGGCGATCTCGCCTTTCTCGAAAGGCTGGCGATCTGGGCGCAGCGCTGGGGCCCGTGGTCGGCGATGGACGCGCCCGACGGCCTGCTGGTCGACGTGACGGCGGTGCCGCACCTGTTCGGCGGGGAAGGCAGGCTGCTGGCCGATGTGGCAGAAGCCTTCGCGCGCCGCGAACTGACGCTGCGCTGCGCTATCGCACCGACGGCAGGGGCGGCATGGGCGCTGTCGCATTACGGCCCACCCGGCGCGATCCTGGCCGCGCAGGACGATGCCGAAGCGAAGCTCGCCGACCTGCCTGTCGCCGCGCTGCGCCTCGACGATGACGTACTTACCGTGCTGCGCCGCCTCGGCCTCAAGCGGCTCGGAGAGCTGGCCACGATCGGCCGCGATGCGATCCAGCGGCGGTTCCGCAACCGCAAGTCGCCTGCCGCCAACCCGCTCATCCGGCTCGACCAAATCCTCGGCAGGGTGCCCGAGCCGCTGCTGCCGGTGGTCCCGCAGCACATGCCGCTGGTCCAGCGCCGTCTGATGGAGCCGATCCGCCATCGCCAGTTGCTGGATCAGGTGGTGGGCGATCTCGCAGAAGACATGGCGCGCGAACTGGAAGCGCGGGGCGAAGGCGCGCGCAGGCTGGAGCTGGGAATGTGGCGGGTCGACGGGGAGGTGGTGGTGCGCCGTCTCGAAATGGCTGCCGCCACCCGCGAGGCGGCGCATATCTGCCGGCTCTTCGCGGCGCGGCTCGACGATGTCGATGCAGGGTTCGGTATCGAGATGCTGCGCCTGCGCGCCAGCTGGGCCGAGCCGCTGGCGTTGGAGCAGGGCGATATCGAGGCTGCGGCAGAAACGCACGGCACTTCGCTGGCAGCCTGCATCGACCGGCTGACGGTACGCCTTGGCAGGGATGCGGTTACCCGGCCGGTTCCGTTTGCCAGCCACATCCCCGAGCGCGCGCAGCGCTGGCAGCCCCCGCTGGAGCCGGAACCGACTTCACAAGGCGAATTGGCTTTCCACAAAAGGCCTTTGAAACTACTCGACAATCCGGAAAAGATTGCAGTGCTCTACGCGACCCCTGACGGGTACCCGCGGCGCTTTCGCTGGCGGGGGGAAGTGCACGAGGTGGCGCGGGTCGAAGGCCCGGAACGCATCGCTCCCGAATGGTGGCGCGAACGCGGGGGGGCGAGGCTGCGGGACTACTACCGGATCGAGGACGATCGCGGACGCCGCTACTGGATCTATCGTCTCGGCATCGTGGGCGACGGCCGCGGCGGGGCGCCCGACTGGTATTTGCAGGGCCTGTGCGCCTAGGCGGGCTCGGCCGGTTCTTCCACGCCTTCTTCCGGCACGACCGGCTCTTCGGGGCCGTGCTGGATTTCGGAGAGTTCGAGCATCAGCGCGCTGCCCTTGCACACACGGTCCCCCGCCACGATCGTGGCTGCAACGCGCGACTGCTCCATCGCCTCAGGGGTATTGTTGAAGGGCGGAACGACCGCTTGCGGCGCGATGCACTTCACCGGGACTCCACGCGGCGCATCGGCCTGTGCTTCCTCGTCCTGCGCAAGCGCAGGGGTGGCCGAAAGGGCAAGGGCAGTCATCAGGTATGCGGCGCGCATGGGCAATCTCCAGTCCTGCGCCTATCGCGCAGGCGAGATTGCCGCCGCCTGAACCCTCAGCCTTCCGAAACGAGGCTCGCACGGCGCGAACGCCGCTGTCCGAGAGGAATATTGCCGAACTTCGCCACCGGACCCGACGGGGCCTCGACCGTATCGACCGTCTCTTCGATTACCGATTGGGGAAGGGGCCGCTCGAACACGAGGCCACAACTGCGCTCGTTGGCCCAGACCACCTTGCCGAAATGCTCGTGCCCGTTCCACGAAAGCAGTCCTGAAACGCCTTCGCTGGGGGGATTGGGGGTGTCGAGGCGCGCACCTGCCTCGGACAGATCCGAAAGCCGGCCGTGACGGTCGCCGCCCAGCATCTTGAGCGTAGCCGCGCAATCGACGCTGTATCGCGTCGCAACGCGCCGGTCCTGCGGTTTTGCGACCTGGTTCCTGCGGAAAAGCCCCACGCGCCATTTCTCCCCTTGGAGAGTCCTATTGGCGCAAGAAGGGTGAATCCTGCCCTTCGGCTCATGCTTACCGGGCCATTAGGGTTGGGACCGGAAACCTTAGCTCCCGGCCCCGGAGAATTTCGCGATCAGTCGGCCGGGGCGACCAGCAGGCGGGTGCCGAGTGGCTGGATCGACCGGGCGGACGGACCGAGGCTGCCTTCCATGGCAGCGATCTGCGAAGCGCTGGCAGTCATGATCGTATCGGCCACGTGCCAGTTGACACCTTCGCTGCAGGGCGGCGTGGTCAGCGAACCCATGTAGCGATAGATGCCCGTGTCTTCCGGGACCATGTCGTTGATATCGAACTGGACCTGCGTGCCGTTACCCTTGCCGACACCATTCACGATGGCATCGAGGGCGGGGTTGGCATCGCCCAGTTCGAACATGACGCCCAGTACGCCAAGTTCGCCAGCCTGCGTTGCGTGCACGAAGTGGGCGACCAGCGGATAACGCTTGCCGCTGATGGCGTGCTCCGAAGGGGTGTGGAAGTGGACCTGGACGAGGCCGAATTCCTTGCCGCCCGAATTCATTCCGAATCCGGCAGGGAAATCCACTTGGACCTTCTCCTTGCCGAGAGAGACCTTGCCGGCGGTCTCGCCGAAGTTGGTGGTCAGCTCGATATCGCCGCGGGCATTGGGGGCTCCGAGATCGATCGGCGATTGGTGCAGACCGACATCGCAAAGAGCGTAGGCGGCATTTACCGTCGACCAGCGTTCCGGCGAGGTTCCGTCGCCAAAGCTCCAGTCCTTCTCCTGGGCGGCAACCGGGGTGGCTGCCAGACCGACGAGGGCGAGGGAAGCGAGATATTTCATTGCATACTCCAGACTGGCGACCTTGCGGCCGCGAGATGTAGGTATGCCGACGCCCTTTTGGGGAATTGGAATGGGCCGCCGGCGTTACTTACGTCCGACATCACGAGCGCTGCTGCGCTCGCCAGAGGGGCCCGGTCCGTACCCGCGCTACGCGCGTGCGCGCGTGGAGTTCCCGAAAAAATCCAACTTTCGTGCATCTTTTGACATTGGCGAATCTGACGCTGGAACATATAAAGAACAAATGGCGCAGCAGACGATCCTCCAGAAGCTGGAAATCCTTGCCGATGCGGCGAAATACGATGCCTCCTGCGCGTCGTCGGGAACGGCGAAGAAGAACAGCCTGGGCGGGAGGGGGATCGGTTCGACCGAAGGAATGGGCATCTGCCATGCCTACGCGCCCGACGGCCGCTGCATCTCGCTCTTGAAGATCCTGCTGACCAACCACTGCGTGTTCGACTGCCATTACTGCGTCAATCGCAAGAGTTCGAACGTGGCGCGGGCGCGCTTTACGCCTCAGGAGGTGGTCGACCTGACGCTGGCCTTCTATCGCCGCAACTATATCGAGGGGCTGTTCCTCTCCTCCGGCATCGTGAAGAACTCGAACCATACGATGGAACAGATCGTCGAGGTGGCGCGCATCCTGCGCGAAGAGCACGATTTCCGCGGCTACATCCACCTCAAGACCATTCCCGAAGCGGATGCGGAGATCGTCCACCAGGCCGGGCTTTATGCCGACCGCGTCTCGATCAATGTCGAACTGCCGACCGACAGCGGCCTCACCCGCCTCGCGCCGGACAAGGACGCGCGGCAGATCGAAGGGGCGATGGGCAAGGTGAAGGCCGATCTTGCAGAGGCGAAAGACGCGCACAAAAGGTTCAAGCACGCACCGCGCTTCGCCCCTGCCGGCCAGTCGACCCAGATGATCGTCGGCGCCGATGCCGCGACCGATGCCGACATCGTGGGCAAGGCCAGCAGGCTGTACGACAATTTCCGCCTGCGCCGGGTCTACTACAGCGCCTTCTCGCCGATTCCCGATGCCAGCGCAGTGCTGCCGCTGAAGCGTCCGCCGCTGATCCGCGAACACCGGCTCTACCAGTCCGACTGGCTGATGCGGTTCTACGGCTACAAGCCGGCCGAGGTGATGCAGGCGACCGAGGCGGACGGGAACCTGCCGCTCGACATTGATCCCAAGCTCGCCTGGGCGCTGAAATTCCGCGAGGCCTTCCCGGTCGACGTAAACCGGTCCACCAAGGAACAATTGCTGCGCGTGCCCGGCCTGGGCGTGAAGGCGGTGGGCAAGATCCTCGCCAGCCGCCGCCACCGCGCGCTGCGGCTGGACGACGTGGCGTTACTCACCCAGTCGATCACCAAGGTGCGCCCCTTCATCTGCACCGTGGACTGGCGCCCGGTCACACTGACCGACCGGGCGGATTTGCGCAGCCTGCTCGCCCCGAAGTCAGAGCAGCTGGAGCTGTTTGTGACATGACCGCGCTCCAGCATGTCAGGCTCGGCACCTATTACGTGGTCAACCTGCCCGAAGCGGACGATTTCGACTTCTGGCGCGATCGGGCGCGCGCGCTCGTCCAGTGCGACGTGCCGCCTGACCGCATCGCCTGGGTCGAGCCGGGCGGCAGCGGCGATCTGTTCTCGCATGGCGAGCGCCGGATGCCGGTCCCGCCGATGGATGCGAGGCCGGTGCGCGCCAACCGCCGCTTCGTGAGCCTGGCGAAGAACGCGATCCTGCATTCCGATCCCGAGCGTTTCGCGCTGCTCTACCGCCTGCTGTGGCGGCTCCAGTCCAATCCGCGCATGATGGAGGACAAGGCCGACCTCGACGTGCGTCGGGTGGAGGAACTCGACAAGAACGTGCGGCGCGACAGTCACAAGATGCACGCCTTCGTGCGCTTCCGGCTGGTCGAGAGTGAGGACGAGGAAGCGGGCGAGCATTACGTCGCCTGGTTCGAGCCCGAGCATCACATCCTGCGCGCCAATGCAGGCTTCTTCATGCGCCGCTTTTCGAACATGCGCTGGTCGATCCTGACCCCGCGCGGCAGCCTCCACTGGGACGGCGAGACGATGGCGGAAGGCCCGCCTGCCGAGCGCCATGATGCCCCCGGCGGCGACCCGATGGAGGACCTCTGGCGCACCTATTACGCCTCCATCTTCAACCCCGCGCGGCTGAAGATCGGGGCCATGCTGAAGGAAATGCCCAAGAAGTACTGGAAGAACATGCCGGAGGCATCGCTCATCCCGGACCTGATCGCAGGCGCGCAGGGGCGCGAGGCCAGCATGGTGGAAAAGGGGGCGCTCGAGTTCGAGGAGCGGCCCGACACGCTGGCCGCGATCGACAAGGCGATCCACGCCTGCCGCAAGTGCCCGATCGGCGCGCTCGACAATACCGCCGTCATGGGGGAGGGGCCGCAGGATGCCGCCCTGATGATCGTCGGCGAACAGCCCGGCGACAATGAGGACTTGGCTGGCCGCCCCTTCGTGGGTCCGGCTGGGCAATTGCTCGACGTGCATCTGGAAAAGGCCGGGATCGACCGGCGCGCGGCCTATCTCACCAATGCGGTGAAGCATTTCAAATACGTGCAGCGCGGCAAGCGGCGGCTGCACCAGAACCCGGGCGCGAAGGAAATCGACACCTGCCGCTGGTGGATCGAGAGCGAGCGCGCGATCGTGCAGCCCAAGCTGGTGCTCGCCATGGGTGCCAGCGCGGCGCGCGGCCTGCTGGGCAAGACGGTCAGCATCTCCAAGGTGCGCGGCACGCCGATCCCGCTGGAAGACGGCAGCGAGCTGTGGGTCACCGCGCACCCGTCCTATCTCCTGCGCCTCGAAGGCCCTGCGCGCGAGGAACAGGCGCGGCTGTTCGATGCCGACCTTGCCGCGGTGAAGGCGCGCCTGGCGGAGCTTGCGGGGTGAGCCCATGCCCGAAAGCGACCTCCAGATTCCCAAGCGCACGATCGAGATCGATCCTGCCTCGATAGACGCGCCGCCGCGCAGCGCCTTCGTCGAACTCGGCATCGTGTCCTGTTTCAGCTTCCTGCGCGGGGCATCGGATGCGGTGGACCTCGTACTCAAGGCGCGCGCGCTGGGATACGACGCGATCGGGATTGCCGATGCCAACACCATGGCGGGCGTGGTGCGCGTCCATACCGAGGCGGCAACACTCAAGCTGAAGCCCTGCATCGGCTGCCGGATCGAAACGATCGAGGGGCTGGCCTTCCTCGCCTATCCGAAGAACCGCGCGGCCTATGGCCGGCTCTGCCGCCTGATCTCGGCGGGGCGGATGCGCACGCTGGACGGCGAATGGCAGGAGAAGGGGGAGTGCCACATTTCGCTCTCCATGCTCGCCCGCCATACGGAGGGCGTGCAGCTGATCCTCGTGCCCCCGCGCGATCTGGCGCAGGAATACATCGTGCCCGCATGGGCCGGGAATGTCGTCGGGCTGGCGGGAGAGAAGCTGCAGGAACACCTCGCCGCGCCCTTTACCGATATCGTGCCGCAGCTCGCTGCCGGACTGCCGACGTTGCGCCATATCGCGGCGGCCTATCTCTACACCGACAGCGACATCGCCCGGATCGAGCAACTCGACGCGCTGGCGAAAGCGAACGGCCTGTCGATCCTCGCCACGAACGACGTGCATTACGCGGGGCCGGAAAGGCGCCCGTTGCAGGACGTGATGACCGCGATCCGGCACAAGACCACTGTCGCGGCCGCCGGGCACCTGCTCCACGGCAATGCGGAACGCTACCTCAAGCCGCCTGCGACCATGGTCCGCCTGTTCGAACGCTGGCCGCACGCCATCGCGGCTGCGCGCGAAGTGGCCGATGCCTGCAATTTCAGCCTCGACGAGCTGAAATACGAATATCCCGAAGAACTCTATCCCGGCGGGGTCGAGCCGCAGGACTATCTCGTCTCCGAGACGTGGAAGGGGGCCGAATGGCGCTATCCCGCAGGGATTCCAGAAAGCGTGGCCGAAACCTTGCACAAGGAACTGGCGCTGATCGGCAAGATGGAGCTGGCGCGCTATTTCCTGACCATCAAGGACATCGTCGATTTCGCGCGCGAGAAGGTCGACCCGCCGATCCTGTGCCAGGGACGCGGCAGCGCGGCCAATTCGGCCGTCTGCTACTGCCTCGGCATCACCAGTGTCGATCCGGCGCAGCACCAGCTGCTGTTCGACCGCTTTATCTCCGAAGACCGCAAGGAGCCGCCCGATATCGACGTCGATTTCGAGCACGAGCGGCGCGAGGAAGTGATCCAGTATCTCTACCGCAAGTATGGCCGTCACCGCGCCGGGCTGTGCGCCACGGTCATCCATTACCGCCCGCGCATGGCGATCCGCGAAGTGGGCAAGGCGATGGGGCTGAGCGAGGACGTGACCGCCGCGCTCGCCAAGACGGTGTGGGGCGGCTGGGGCCGCGAGATCAGCGAGAAACACGCTGCCGAAACAGGCATGGACGTCACCGATCCGCATCTCAGGCGCGTTCTCAAACTGACCGAGCAAATGATTGGAATGCCGCGTCATTTGTCGCAGCATGTCGGCGGGTTCATCCTCACCGAAGGCGCGCTCACTGAAACGGTGCCGGTCGGCAATGGCGCCATGCCCGATCGCAGTTTCATCGAATGGGACAAGGACGATATCGAGGCGCTCGGCATCCTCAAGGTCGATGTGCTGGCGCTGGGCATGCTGACCTGCATCCGCAAATGCCTCGACCTGCTCGACGACCACCACGGCCGCACGCTGACGTTGGCCAGCGTCCCGCGCGAGGACCCGGAAACCTATGCCATGCTGCGCAAGGGGGATTCGCTCGGCGTGTTCCAGGTCGAAAGCCGGGCGCAGATGAACATGCTGCCGAGGCTGCGCCCGCGCGAATTCTACGACCTCGTCATCCAGGTCGCCATCGTGCGCCCGGGTCCGATCCAGGGCGACATGGTCCATCCCTATCTGAAGCGCAGGCGCGGGGCGGAACAGGTGGTGATACCCGCGCCGTCGCCGCAGCACGGCCCGCCGGACGAACTGTCCAGCATCCTCGAGCGCACGCTGGGCGTGCCGATCTTCCAGGAACAGGCGATGAAGATCGCGCTCGATGCGGCCAAGTTCTCCTCGAAAGAGGCGAACCGGCTGAGGAAGGCCATGGCGACCTTCCGCAGCCGCGGCATGGTGGACGAATTGCAGGACATGATGGTCGAACGCATGGTCGCGCGCGGCTATGACCGCGACTTCGCCCAGCGCTGCTTCAACCAGATCCGCGGCTTCGGCGAATACGGCTTTCCCGAAAGCCATGCGGCCAGCTTCGCGCATCTCGTCTACGTGTCGAGCTGGCTGAAATGCCATTTCCCCGCTGCCTTCGCCTGCGCGCTGCTGAATTCGCAGCCCATGGGCTTCTATGCGCCCGCGCAGATCGTGCGAGATGCGGCGGAACATGGCGTGCGCGTGCTGCCGGTGGATGTGAACCTGTCGCAGTGGGACTGCACGCTGGAGGAAGTCGGTGCGGCGAGTGGCGGGCAGGGCGACAGCGGCCGGCTCGACCGGCACGTCGCCTTGCGGCTGGGCCTCAGGCAGATCGACGGCCTGCCCGAAGCGGTGGCCGCGCAGCTCGTCGCCGAGCGCGAGGAGAACGGCGCCTACGAGGACGTGCGCGCGCTGCGCGACCGTGCCAGGATCGGTCCCGCCCATGTGGAGCGGCTCGCCAGCGCCGATGCCTTCGGTTCGATGCGCCTATCGCGCAGGCAGGCCCTGTGGGACGCGCGCAGCCTCGTCGGCGGTGCGGACCTGCCGCTGTTCGCCGCCGCCGCCACGCGCGACGAGGGGGCGGAGGTGCATCGCACCGCGCTGCCGCAGATGCCCTTGTCGGAGGAAGTGGTCGCCGATTACCAGACCACGCGCCTCAGCCTGAAGGCGCATCCGATGGCGTTCCTGCGCGCCAGCCTTGCCGAACGCGGCTTCGTGCGTGCCTGCGATCTGAGGGCGCGCAAGTTCCGCTCCATGGTCCATGTCGCGGGCGTGGTGCTGATCCGCCAGCGGCCGGGTTCTGCCAAGGGCGTGTGCTTCATCACGCTGGAGGACGAGACGGGTGTCATCAACCTCGTCGTCTGGCCGGACCTGAAGGAAAGGCAGCGCCGCGTGGTCATGGGCGCGCGCCTGATGGAGGTGCGCGGGCGCGTCGAATATGACGACGAGGTGATCCACGTGATCGCGCATCACATGACCGATGCGACTGACCAGTTGCACAGGCTGTCCGACGACATGCTCAACGCGCCGCTCGCACGGGCCGACCACGTCTCCTCGCCGCGGCCGGACAAGTTCAACCCGCGCGACAACCTGCGCGAGGGGAGAGACGATCCCTACCAGCCGGTCGAACCGTGGCAGGAACCGCCACCGGGCAACCGCGAATGCGGCTGGCATCAGGGACATCGGCGCGACGTGCGGATCATTCCGAAATCGCGCGACTTCCACTGAGGCTGCGGCTAGGGGCGCGGGCGTAATGGGTCTCGAAACGCTCCTCGCATTCCTCCTCGTAACCGCCACGACCAGCATCGTGCCGGGGCCGTCCATGATCTTCGTGATGAGCCAGGCGATCTGGCGGGGCCCGCGCTCGGGCTGGGCAGCGCTGATGGGCATGCAGATCGGCTATTTCGTGTGGTGGGCCTTTGCCGCGCTGGGCCTCGGCGCGCTCGCCGCTGCCTATCCGCTCGCCTTCCGCCTGCTGGCGATCGCAGGCGTGCTCTACCTCGCCTGGCTCGGCCTGAAGGCAATCCGCCATTCCTTCCATGCGGGGGAGGACGGGGTGGAGCCGGTCCGCCAGGTCTCCGGCCACGCCTTCCGCGACGGGATCGCGGTCGCCATCGGCAACCCCAAGTCGCTGGTCTACATGGTCGCGATCATCCCGCCCTTCGTGGATCCGGCGAAAAGCGTGCCGCTGCAGATCGTGGTACTGGCACTGGTGGCGCTGGTCGCCGACCTCGTGATCGGCTGGCTCTACATCGCGGCGGGCAAGCGCCTTGCGCGCTTCATGGAACGCGCCGCGACCCGCGTCTGGATCGATCGCGGCATCGGAATCGTATTCGTCCTGATCGCGGGGCTGATCCTGGTCGATCTGATGGGTACGCAGGTTTGAAGCTCACCATATCGAGGCACATCGGCAAGTTTATCGGTGACCGCAGGGTCATCCTGCTGCTGGTCGCGGCAGCGCTGTTCGTGGCGGGACGCAGCTGGCTCGCCGCGCATCCTCAGCACGATCCCTGGGCCCCGCTCGACCTCAATGATCCGGTGGGCTGGGCGACCGAGGCGAAGCTGCGCGCCCTTGCCGGCGACGTGCCGCAATGCCGCGCCGTGCTTGAGCGTAGCGGGGTCGAATTCACCGCCCTGCCGCCGGAAGGCGAGGGAGCGTGCCGCCGCGAGGATCGCACGCAGCTTGCCGATTATCCGCTCAGCCCCGACACGCCGCCCACGACCTGCCCGGTCGCCATTGCGATGGAGCTATGGCAGAGCGACGCAATCGAGCCTGCCGCACAGGCGATATTCGGCACCGGCATCGCGCGGATCGAGCACCTTGGCGCCTATTCCTGCCGCCGCCTCTACGGGCGCGAAGATGGCCCGTGGAGCCAGCACGCGAACGGCAATGCCATCGACATCGCCGGTTTCGTCCTGACCGACGGTACGCGGATCAGCGTGCTCGGCGACTGGCAGGGCGAGGGCGACGAAGCCCGCTTCCTTCGCGAGGTTCGCGACGGTGCCTGCGAGGCTTTCGGCATCGTCCTGTCGCCCGATTACAATGCTGCCCACGCGGACCACCTACACCTCGACATGGGTGCACGGCGGGGCGGGCTGTGCCGGTGACCTAGCCGAACAAGGCCTGCACACAGGTCCGCATGCGCGCCCGGTCAGTCTTCACGAAACCGGACTTCCCGAAATCACCGAAATAGGCCGTGCCGCGATCGTCCACGGCATGGACGCAGTCGAAACGGTCATCGTCCTCGGGCACGTAGATCGTGACTGAGCGACCGGCAGGAACACTGTCGAAGTGACCGGCCGAAACCTTCGCCGCTGCGCAGATGCTCCGCCCGTGGAGGTCGTGGCCTTCGGGATAGTGGGCGTAATTCACCGCGAAGAGGATGTGGGAGGGGGCAAGGCCGTCGGTCCACTTGGCCGAGAAGACGCCGTTCGCAGTTTCGGCCACTCGCGGTTCCGGCAGGCCGTAAAGTTCGGAAAAGCGGCGGAAGACATCGCGCAGCTCGCTGGCTGTCCACCCGCTGACCCGCAGGTCCACTGCCCTCGATGGCACTTTCGCCTGTTCGGCGGCTTCCCGTGCCTCGCGCGTGGCCTTGAAATGCCGGCCCAGCAATAGTGCGCCGACGAATATTGCAATGAACGCGTAGCCGGCGAATTCCATGCCGCAGCTTTAGACGGGTTCGAAGGAATATCCAGCGCTACGCACGGTGCGAATCGGGTCCTTGGCGCCTTCGACTTCCAGCGCCTTGCGCAGGCGGCGGATGTGCACGTCGACCGTGCGAAGTTCGATGTCGCTTTCCGTGCCCCAGACCCCGTCGAGCAACTGGTTGCGGCTGAAGACGCGCCCCGGGCTTTCGATGAAGAACTTGAGCATTCGGTACTCGGTCGGGCCGAGCTTGAGCTGCTTGCCCCGGCGCGTGACCTTGTGCGCCACCGGATCGAGCGTCAGATCGCCTGCATCGATGCTTTCGCCGGCCAGCACGGGCCGGATGCGGCGCATGACAGCCGCCACGCGGGCCAGGAGCTCGCGCGGCGAGAAGGGCTTGGTGAGGTAATCGTCCGCGCCGGTTTCCAGGCCGCGGACACGGTCGTCTTCCGCCTCGCGCGCGGTCAGCATGATGATCGGCACGTGCGCGGTCGCCTTGTCGCGGCGCAGCCGGCGGCACACTTCGATGCCGCTGGTCCCCTCGATCATCCAGTCGAGGATAACGAGGTCGGGCGTTTCCTCGCTGGCAAGGAGGATCGCCTCGTCGCCGTCCGGCGTGGTGCGGACGTCGTAGCCTTCGTTCGAAAAGCGGTATTCGAGCAGCTCGGAAAGGGCGGGATCGTCCTCTACGAGCAGGAGTTTTGCAGCCTGCACCTTCGCGTCTCCATGCGAGCGGTTTTTCTCGTTCGACATGGCTCTATGACCTTCAGGCTACAGGAATATGTCAGTTATCCTCGTCGACCGGATATTGTCCGGTGGCGGCGAAATGGACCATTTCGGCCACGTTCGTCGCATGATCGCCGATGCGTTCCAGGTTACGGGCGACGAACAGGAGTTGCGCCGCGCTGGAGATCATCGAGGGGTTTTCGACCATGTGGCTGACGAGGTTGCGGAAGATCGAGTTGTAGAAGGCATCGACCTTCTCGTCCGCAAGGATCACTTCCTTGGCCAGTTCCGGGTCGCGGGCGGCGTAGGCGGTCAGCACGTCGTGGACCATCTCGCTGGCGACTTCGGCCATGGCAGGGAGCAGGGTGAGCGGTTCGAACTTCTTGCGGTTGTCGCCGATCTCGCGGCTCGCCTTGGCGATGTTCTTGGAATAGTCGCCGATACGCTCGACCACGCCGGCGATCTTGAGTGCGGCGATGACTTCGCGCAGATCGTCCGCCATCGGCGCACGCAGCGCGATGATCCGCACGGCCAGCTTGTCGATCTCGCTTTCGAGCGCGTCGATTTTCTTGTCGCCCTTGACGACTTTCTTGGCGAGGTCGTCGTCACCGCGCACCAGCGCATCGAGCGCCTGCTGGATCGCGACTTCGGCCAGACCGCCCATTTCCGCGATCAGGCCGCGGAGGCGGGTGATGTCTTCGTCGAAGGCTTTTACGGTATGTTCTTGCATGTTCTTACCTAGCCTTATCCGTAGCGGCCCGTGATGTAATCCTGGGTCCGCTGTTCGAGCGGATTGGTGAATATGTCAGAAGTACGACCATATTCCACCATCTTTCCGAGGTGGAAGAAAGCCGTCCGCTGGCTGACGCGAGCGGCCTGCTGCATCGAGTGGGTAACGATCACGATGGCATAGCGGCCATTCAGTTCGTCGATCAGTTCCTCGATCTTTGCAGTGGCGATCGGGTCGAGTGCCGAACATGGTTCGTCCATCAGGATGACTTCGGGATCGACGGCGATGGCGCGCGCGATGCACAGGCGCTGCTGCTGGCCGCCGGACAAGGCGGTGCCGCTGTCCTGAAGGCGGTCCTTGACCTCTTCCCACAGGCCCGCGCGGCGCAGCGATTTCTCGACCACCGCGTCCAGCTCGTCCTTGCCTTCTGCAAGGCCGTGGATCTTCGGACCGTAGGCGATGTTTTCGTAGATCGACTTGGGGAAGGGGTTGGGCTTCTGGAAGACCATGCCGACGCGGGCGCGCAGCTGCACCACGTCCATGCCCGATTTGTAGATGTCTTCGCCGTCCAGCATGATGTCGCCTTCGACGCGCGCCGAAGGGATCGTGTCGTTCATGCGGTTGAGCGTGCGCAGGAAGGTCGACTTGCCGCAGCCCGACGGGCCGATGAAGGCCGTGACGTAGCGCGTGGGAATGTCGATCGAAACCTCGTCGATCGCCTTCTTGTCGCCGTAGAAAACGGAGACGTTCCGCGCGCTCATCTTGGCGTCGGTATCTTCCAGGTTTTGATGGACTACGGTCACCACTTTTTCTCGAATTTGTTGCGCAGGTAGATGGCGAGGCCGTTCATCAGCAGGAGGAACAGCAACAGGACGATAATAGCCGCACTGGTCCGTTCCACGAAACCGCGATCGATTTCGTCAGACCAGAGGAAGATCTGCATCGGCAGGACCGTGGCAGGCGAGGTGAAGCTATCGGGCGGGCTCGCCACGAAAGCGCGCATGCCGATCATGAGCAGCGGCGCGGTTTCACCCAGCGCGCGGGCCATGCCGATGATCGTGCCGGTCAGGATGCCGGGCAGGGCGAGCGGCAGGACGTGGTGGAAGACCACCTGGACCGGCGAGGCCCCGATGGCGAGCGCGCCGTCACGGATGCTCGGCGGGACCGCCTTGATCGCGTTGCGCCCGGCAATGACGATGACCGGCATGGTCATCAGCGCCAGCGTCATGCCGCCGATCACGGGGGCGGATCGCAGGTTCGGGAACAGGGTCAGGAAGACCGCAAGGCCCAGCAGGCCGAAGATGATCGACGGAACTGCCGCAAGGTTGTTGATCGACAGCTCGATGAGGTCGGTCCAGCGGTTCTTGGGCGCGTATTCCTCGAGGTAGAGCGCGGCCAGCACACCGATGGGGAAGGCCAGCAGCAGGGTCACGATCATCGTCAGGAACGAGCCCTTGAGCGCGCCCCAGATGCCTGCCTGCTGCGGATTGGTCGCATCGGACCGGGCGAAGAAGCCGGTGTCGAAGTTCTTGTCGATCTTGCCCGCTTCATCGAGCTGCTGCGCGAGCGCCTGCATTTCCGCCGACCCTTCGCCGGCATAGCCGCTGGCAAGGCTGGCACTGGCAGGAAGCCAGAAGGTTTCCTGCCGGTCGAGGATGGAGGGATCGGCGGCAATCGCATCGGCGACATCACGCCAGGCCTGTGCGCCAAGCTGTTCGGCCGCCTCGTCGCCCAGCGACTGCTCGGCGAAGAATTGCACGACTTCGGGCAGGCCCTGCCCCTGCAGGGATTGCACGGCCCCGTCGCTCGCCATGGTGGCGGGATCGGCGGAAATGCCGGCCTGCGTGAAGTCGATCGGGACTTCGAGCTCGGCGCGCTGGAAGCCGCCGATGCCGTTCAGCGTCATCGTGCCGAGCAGGTAGACCAGCACGGCGACCGAGAACACGATCGCGGCCAGGCCGAGCCTGCGGAACCGGCGCTCTGCCGCGTAACGCTTCTTCAGGCGCGCCTCGAATTCGGGCGTACGCGTGGGGGCGATATGCTCACTCATAAGCTTCGCGGAACCTCTTGACGACGCGCAGGGCGATGAAGTTCAGCCCCAGCGTCACCATGAACAGCACGAAGCCGAGCGCGAAGGCGCTGAGCGTCGCGGGATGGTCGAAACTGCCTTCGCCGGTCAGCATGGCGACAATCTGGACCGTCACCGTGGTCATGGAATCGAGCGGATTGGCGCTGAGATTTGCGGCGGTCGATGCGGCCATGACGACGATCATGGTCTCGCCGATCGCGCGGCTGATGGCGAGCATGACACCGGCCACGATGCCGGGCAGGGCGGCAGGCACCAGCACGCGGCGGATCGTCTCGTTGGTGGTCGCGCCCATCGCCAGGCTGCCGTCACGCATGGCCTGCGGGACCGCAGCGATGGAATCGTCGGCCATCGAGGACACGAACGGGATGATCATCACGCCCATGACGAGGCCGGCTGCCAGCGCGCTCTCGCTCGAGGGGTTGGAGGCGCCGAGGCTGATCGCGAAATCGCGAATGGCGGGCGCAATCGTCAGCGCGGCGAAATAACCGTAGACCACGGTCGGGACGCCGGCGAGGATTTCGAGCGTCGGCTTGATCCAGGCACGCAGGCGCGGGTTCGCGTATTGCGTCAGGTACACCGCGCTCATCAGGCCGAGCGGGATGGCCACGATCATGGCGATGATCGCACCGATGAACAGCGTGCCCCAGAACAGCGGAATCGCGCCGTAGCGGCTGCTGTCCGGGTTGTTCGGGTTGCTCATCGGATCCGGACCCCAGTGGGTGCCGAACAGGAAGTCGAGCGGGTTGACCATGCCGAAGAAGCGCAGTGTCTCGAATATGAGGCTGACGAAGATACCGATGGTCGTCAGGATCGCGACCAGCGAGGCACCCAGCAGGATCGCCATGACGATCCGCTCCACCCGGGTGCGGGCGGCGAAATCGGGCTTCAGGCGCAGGAACGACCACGCGCCGCCGAGGAAAGCGATAACCAGCGTCGCAGCGATGCCGATCCAGTTGTAGAACGACAGGGCCTGACGGTACGGCTCGACGAATTCCTTCGCCAGCGGGTTGAACACCGCCTGCGATGCCCCGGTCGCGACCGCGCGCGCCTCGTTCAGGATCGTCTGGCGCTGGAAACCGAAGGCAGGCAGCTGGTCGGCGGCAGGCGACGCCAGCACCGACTGGGTGACGAGGCCGGGCGCGATCGCGCTCCACGCCCCGACGAAAACCAGGACGGGCAGGATGATCCACAGCGCCACGTACCATGCGTGGTAGCTGGGCAGGCTGGCGAGCCGCCCGTCAGGGCTCGCCTTGCGGAAGGTCCACGCACGAGCACGAGCCGCCAACCATCCGGCGAGCCCGAGCCCGAGGGCCAGGAGGAGCAGAATGGTCGGCGACATTGCGTGCGTTGATACCCTTACTTCAGCTCGGAACCGTCGAGCGTGGTGTATTCGGTGACGG
The DNA here is from genome assembly GCF_020171365.1 of Qipengyuania gaetbuli. Taxonomy (NCBI): domain Bacteria; kingdom Pseudomonadati; phylum Pseudomonadota; class Alphaproteobacteria; order Sphingomonadales; family Erythrobacteraceae; genus Qipengyuania; species Qipengyuania gaetbuli. The sequence goes on from NZ_JAIUZO010000002.1 coordinate 2,300,158, forward strand.
CTGCGGCAGCCTTGGCCATCGCATCATCGGGATTCGACACGAGACCGATCTTGGTCAGCGCGCCGTCCTTGCCCCACATGGTCGACCACTGGGTGAGGAATTCCTTCAGGCCCGGGATCGCGTCGAGGTGCGCCTTCTTCACGTACATGAAGAGGGGGCGCGCGCCCGGATAGGCGAAGCTGGCGATGTTCTCGTAGGTCGGATCGACGCCGTTCATGGGCAGGCCCTGCACCTTGTCGAGATTCTCTTCAAGGTAGGAGTAGCCGAAGATACCCACTGCGTTCGGGTTGCCTTCGATCTTCTGGACGATGAGGTTGTCCTGTTCGCCCTGGTCGACATAGGCGCCGTCGCTGCGGACCTCGGTGCAGACCTGGTCGTAACGGTCTTCGTCGGTTTCCTTGAGCGCTGCGGTGGCGGCGTCGGTCTTGCAGCCCGCTTCGAGGATCAGTTCCTTGAGCGCGTCGCGCGTGCCCGAGGTGCTCGGCGGACCGTAGACGAGGATCGGCTGGTTCGGCAGCGAGGGATCGACGTCCGACCAGTTCTTGGCGGTCTGTTCCTTGCCGTAGGGCGAGGCGGCGAGCGCTTCGTAGACCATCTTCGGCGTCAGGTTCATCATGATGCCGCCCTTCGACGAAGCGAGGGCAATGCCGTCGAGGCCGACCTGGACTTCGATGATGTCGGTCACGCCATTGGCCTGGCAGTCGGCGAATTCACTCGACTTCATGCGGCGCGAGGCATGCGCGATGTCGGGCGTCTGGGCGCCGACGCCGGCGCAGAACAGCTTCATGCCGCCGCCGGTACCGGTCGATTCGATGATCGGCGAGGCGAACTGCGTGTCGCGTGCGAAAGCTTCGGAAACGGCCTTGGCGAACGGGAAGACGGTCGACGAGCCGACGGCCTTGATCTGGTCGCGGGTCGCACCGCCACCGGCATTGTCACCGCAAGCGGTGAGGGCAAGGGCCGAAGCGGCGGCGAGAGCGAATTTGAAAGTCTTGGTCATTGGGAACCCCTATGTTGTCCAACTAGCCGCGCAAGAGCGCGGATTTGTTACATGCTGACGACAAAAGTGTGACTTCCGCTAGGGGGTGCCGAATCGTTGTGGCAGCCCCTAGCGGTATCTGGATCAGAAATCGACCTGTGCGCGCACGCCGAAGGCATCTACGGTGTAGGACGTGTCGCCGGTTGCCGTTGCATAGGCGGCATCGTCATAATCCATCTTGCCGTAGTTCAGGCTGAAGAGCGTGTAGTCGGTCGGCTTCCACACCAGCGAGGCGAGGTAGCCATTCTGCACGCCGCCGATGATCCCAGCATCGTTGAGGTCGAGGTAATCGTAACGCAGGTTCAGCTGGATCGAGCCGATCCCGCCTTCGCCCACCGCGCTGGCCGGCTTGGTGCGGTCGAACTTGCCGCCCTTGTAACCGCGCGTGTCACCCTTGGTGAGGAAGTAGCCGACCTCGGCATAGCCGCCGAAGAAGGTCGGGCTGTCCGTCATCGCGGGCATGTCCACGTTCTGCCAGTAGCCTTCCGCTGCCGCGTGGAACGGGCCCGAAATCACGGCTGCTTCCAGGCCTGCGCCGAATTCGCTGTCGGCGGCAAGATTGCCGGTGTTGACGAAGCGTTCGGAGGTAAAGTGAACCAGCGGGCGCTGGCGATAGCGCACGCTGCCGGCGTCTTCGCCCAGTTCGTTGAAGTGGAGCGAACCGCCGAAGTGGAGCTGGGTGTCGCCCATTTTCGGCATGACGACGAGGCGTCCGTCGATGCCACGATTGTTGGTGCCGGTATCGTCGAAATTGTCGGTGAACACACCGGCCTGTGCCAGCACGATGCCCTGCGAATAGCTGACCGAGGCACCGATGCGGCGCTCGAAACCGAAGGCATCGGTGAAGGCGGCACGTTCGATGAAGCTGGTGTGCAGCGAGCTGGTCAGCTCTTCGAGCGACTGGAAGTTGTTGTGGTGGCCCACGATCACTTCGAGCGGGCCATTGCCATAGCTGAGGTAGGCATCGGCAGCCTCGACCTCGTTACCGGCGAAATCGAGCTCGAACTTGTATTCGAAACCGCCGCCAAGGCCGCCCGAGGCGCCGAGGCGCGCACGGCGAACTTCGCTGGCGAAACCGTCTTCACGGCCGGTCGAATCGGGCACGCTGGTGAAGCCGGCATCGAACATCAGGCGGCCGCGGGGCTTGAAGCTCCAGCCGTCCTTCTTTTCGAGCTGTGCCACTGCCGGCGCGGGCGCGGGCTTGGCAACCGCTTCGGTGTTGGCAGCAATCGATGCATCCTGTGCAGCGTTGGCAGCCTTTTCCTGCGCCAGCTCGCCTTCGAGCTGGTCGATGCGCGACGCCAGGGCCGCGAGCTGCGCGCGCATTTCGGCCAGGCTCCGCTCTGCAGTGGGTGCAGCCGCATCCTGTGCGGCGACGGGAGTGGCGATGGTGCAGCTCAGTGCCGCCGCGATGACGGACAGCCGGAATGCCGGTTTCATTATGACGAATCCTTTACAAGGTTACGATCCGGCGTCGCCTCTATGACCCGATGATTACAGCCATGTGACACATTCCACGCGGCCTTGCGCACCCTGTGGAATGGCTGTGGAAAAGCTGTGAAAACTGCGCAGATGCGCCAGAAATCGCTGATCAGTCCGCGAGCGGGAGCGAGACCTTGACCCGCGTCCCTTCGCCCAGCTTGCTCTCGATCGACAGCTTTCCTCGGTGCCGCTCGACAATGTGCTTCACGATGGCAAGGCCAAGGCCGGTCCCGCCCGAGGCACGGCTGCGGCCCGGATCCGTGCGGTAGAAACGGCGCGTGAGATGCGGGATATGTTCGGGCGCGATGCCGTCGCCGTGATCGGTCACGGTCAGCAGCACGCGTGTCTCGCCCTGCGGCGCCAGGCGGACGGTCACCATGCTGTCGGGCGCGCCGTATTTCATGGCATTGTCGACGAGGTTGCGCACCAGCTGTTCGAGCTGCTGTTCGTCTCCGCGCACGATGAAATCGCCATGCGCCTCGAAATCGAGCCGCTCCATGCGTTCTGCGCCGGCCCCGTCCTGCGCCGCGCGCTTGGCGACGGCGGCAAGGGCGACTGTGCTGGCCGGCATGTCGTGCTTTTCCGCCTCGATACGCGAGAGCGACATGAGATCGCTAACGAGGTCCTGCAGGCGCCTGGCTTCGCGCTGGATCGTGGCGAGGAACTTGTCCGCCATTTCCGGCTCGGGCCGGTCCTCCTCGCGCAGCGTCTCGACATAGCCGAGGATCGAGGCGAGCGGCGTGCGCAGCTCGTGGCTGGCGTTGGCGACGAAATCGGTGTGCGCACGGCTGATGTCGGCCTCGGCGGTCTTGTTGACCAGCTCGATGACCGAGAGGTTGGTGTCGAGCAACTTGCGGTTCACGCGCCAGATATCGCTTCGCCGGGCAAGGCCGCGCACGATGGCTGCGCCGTCCTGGTCGCTGTCGAGCAGGCTGACGGCTTCCGGCTGGCGCAAGGCCATTCTGACGTCCTGACCCAGCACGTGCGCGCCCAGCAGGCGGCGTGCGGCGAGATTGGCGACGATCACGCGTCCGCGGTCGGTCAGGAGTACGGGTGTTTCCGAATGCTCGAAGAGGTCGCCCATCGAATCGCGGGAGATCGCGCCATTGCTGTTCTGCTCGACCGCAGGCGGCGGGGTCGCGCCGACGAGCCACAGCGAACCGGCCCAGACCAGCAGCACGAGTGCAACGGTAAGCAGGTCGTCGCCCAGCACGAGAAGTGCGATGGCGGTCGCCACGGCGAGGGCGAAGGCGGACCAGGGAAAGGAGCGCTCGCTCATGCAGGCGCGCTTAGCGAGGCCTGCTGGACAGCGCCAGAGCCAATGTCTGCAAGCCTGTGGCAGATGGTGACCCGTACGGGAATCGAACCCGTGTTTCAGCCGTGAAAGGGCCGCGTCCTAACCGCTAGACGAACGGGCCACATGCGTGGCGCTTTGCGCGGATTGCAGATGCAATAACGCCACCGTGGTGACCCGTACGGGAATCGAACCCGTGTTTCAGCCGTGAAAGGGCCGCGTCCTAACCGCTAGACGAACGGGCCACACCCGTTGCCGGGTCGGTGGCGTGGCGGCGCACTTAGGCGGGGGCGCTCGGGGCGTCAACCCTCCAAATGCGCAAGCTGCGGATCAGTCAGCGAAAGCTGCGTCCTCGAGGTGCAATTCGGCCTGCGGGCGGCTTCCCCAATCGTCGATTTTCGCCCGGCCGGCCAGCCACAGGCGGCGCCCGCGCGAGCCGTGCAGCAGGGCCTGCCCCATCTCGCTATCGGCAGCGCGGAAGGCGATGCCCTTGAAGCTGCGGCCGTCGTCGCCGCTGGCAATCAGGCGCACGTGATCAGTACCGACAATATCGCATTTCACCAGCCGGACCGGGCCGACCGCGATTCTCGGGCCGGGCCAGCCGACGCCGTAGGGCCCGCCGCATTCGAGCGATTCGACCAGTGCCGGCGTCAAACCGCCGGGCGCGACCGCGATGTCGAGCAGCATCTCGCGGTTCTCGCTCGCGCGGGCGACCACGCTTTCGAGATGCGCGTCGAGCCATTCGGCAAAGGCGTCGAGCCTGTCGCTGGCCACTGTCAGGCCCGCCGCCATGGCATGGCCGCCGCCCTTGACCAGCAGGCCTTCCTCGCGGGCCCGGATGATCGCTGCGCCAAGGTCGACACCGGGTATCGAACGCCCCGAACCCTTGCCTTGGCCGGCTGCGCTGTCGAGCGCCACCACGAGCGAGGGCTTGCCCGTCTTTTCCTTGATGCGCCCGGCCACGATGCCGATGACGCCGGGGTGCCAGCCATCGCCGGCGAGCACATGCACTGCGCGGTTATGCTGTCCGGCCAGCTGGTCCTCGGCGGCCTGCTGGACCTCTGCCTCGATCGCGCGCCGTTCCTCGTTCAGCGCGGAAAGCTGGGCGGCGATGCGCGCGGCCTCTTCGGGATCCTCGGTCGTCAGCAGGCGCACGCCGAGGGTGGATTCGCCCACGCGCCCACCGGCATTGATCCGCGGACCCAGTGCGAAGCCGAGGTCGGAGCAGGCCGGGGCCCGCTTCAGGCGGCTCGCGTCGATGAGGGCCGCCATGCCGGTATTGGCCCGCTTGCCCATGACCTTGAGGCCTTGCGCGACGAAGGCGCGATTGAGGCCGTGCAAGGCTGCGACGTCGGCCACCGTGCCGAGCGCCACGAGGTCGAGCAGGGAAAAGAGGTCAGGCTCCTTGCGGTTCTCGAAATAGCCGCTGGCGCGCAGTGTGCGGACCAGCGCGATGGCGAGCAGGAAGGCCACGCCCACCGCGGCAAGGTGCCCGTGCGCTGCGGCAAGGTCGTTCTCGTCGAGCCGGTTGGGGTTCACCAGCGCGGCCGCGCGCGGCAATTCGGGCGCGCACTTGTGGTGGTCTACCACGATGACGTCGATGCCCGCATCGCTTGCCATGGCCAGCGCCTCGTGCGCCATGGCCCCGCAATCGACGGTAACGATCAGGCTCGACCCGCTTTCGCCAAGCTGGACCAGCGCCTCGCCCGACGGGCCATAGCCCTCGAGCAGTCGGTCGGGGATGTAATAGTCCGCCTCGACGCCAAGGTCGCGCAACAGGCGGATAAGGAGCGCCGAACTGGTCGCCCCGTCCACGTCGTAATCGCCGTAGACGGTGATCTTCTCGCCCGCGAGCACGGCCTGGGCAAGCCGGTCCGCTGCCGCGTCCATGTCGTTGAACTCCGACGGGTCGGGCAGGAAATCGCGCAGGGTCGGGGTGAGGTGCCGGTCGAGATCGTCCGGGGACACTCCGCGTGCGAGCAGGATCTGGCGCACGATATCGTCGCCAGCCGCGAAATTCCCCTGGCCGAGGTCCATGTTCCCGCCGCGCCAGCGCCAGGCCTTGCCGGTCAGGGATTGCGAAACGCCGAAAACATGGGGGAGGGCCGAAGTTGCCATGGTCCCCTCCTATCGCGGCGAACCCCATCGCAGCAAGCGCGGCGGCATTGACAATCGACAAGGCTGCGCGATGCTCGGCGGCGTCATGACGTCGACACAACTCCTGATCGCCTGGCACAGCCGCACCGGCGCGAGCGAGGCGCTGGCGCGGGCTGCCGCCGAGGGCGCGGGCGATGCGGCCCTCTTGCTGGGGGCGAACGCGGTTACGCCGGAGCACTTGCTTTCTGCCGGCGGCTATCTGTTCGTCTGCCCGGAAAACCTCGCCACCATGAGCGGCGAGATGAAGGAGATGTTCGACCGCTGCTATTACCCGGTGCTTGGGCAGATCGAGGGCCGCGCCTATGCAACTATGATCGCCGCCGGATCCGACGGGGAAGGCGCGCAGCGGCAGATCGACCGGATCGCCGCCGGCTGGCGCCTGCGCCGCGTGGCCGAACCGGTGATCGTCAACACTGACGCGCAGACTCCCGAACAGATCATGGCCCGAAAGTCGTTGTCTGCGGATATACTCGATGCAGCCCGCCAACTTGGCGCGGCAATGGCCGAAGGACTTGGCAGCGGCATCTTTTAGGACAACTGCATCCGAAACGGACAGAATCTACCTTAACGGCCTCGACGTAATTTTTCAGGGCGCTTAGGGCTTTATGGCGAAGGGACGGGGGACGCATCGATAATGCAGCGGGGATCGGGAACACCGGCAGAGGTACGTCGCTGCCCCGACGGGCTCTATCTCCTGTTCGAGCCCAGGCAACGTCCCGACCGTTCAGCGCTGACGGGCGCGCTTGCGGCCATGCCGCAGGCTTCCGTCAGCCACGACCCCCTGCTGCATGACGAGGTTGCGGCGCCGGAAAGGCGCGAAAGTACGCGCGGCGGAGACTGGCTAGAACTGCTGCAATGGGGAATGACATTCGACTGCCTCGGCCTGTCCCCCGGACCGGGCGTCGCGGTCCCGCCTCTCGTTCACCGCTTCAACGTGCCCAGCAGTCTTGGTGACATAGCCACAGAGGCTATTGCGCTGGTTCCCGGCCCGCAGCTTGCCGACGCCGCCAACAGCCTGCCTATCGTTCGCTGCATGCTCGATATCGGCGCCGGTCTGGCAGAACACCTGCCGGGCGTGAAGGCGGTGTCCTGGGGCCCGTCCTGCAGCGCCATCGAACCGGATTTCTTCCTGCGCACGGTCAATGCATGGATTGACGGGGGGCCGTTTCCCGCGCTCGGGCTGGTCGGCTTCGCGGTCGGCGGCGACGGTGCGCTGGTTAGCGACGGGCTCGCCTGGTTCATCGGCCAGGAAATCCTCATTGCACCCGAACTCGCTCAGGATCGCATCGGGGCGACCCGCATGGCCGCGCGGCTGATGCACGAGCTGGTCAGGGCAGGGCCTCTTCAGGACAAATCGGAAGCCCGGTTCGAGGACGGGGTAATGGTCATGCTCGATCCTAAGGGAGACGGGACGGTGAGAGTAACTCCGATGTTAGACGAAAGAGGGGGTCGTGACGGGTCGTAATTCATTTTCAGGCGGGCGTTCCCGCCTGCCTTTCCGCGCGGTCAACCGGCGCGGGCAGCCGGGTCACGACCCTGCGTTGCAACGACATCACTTGCTGCCGCGCCAATTGCTCAACCGCGACTGCTTCGGCTCCATGTTCGCAGCGCTCGGGCGCGAGCGGATCGGGTTCGACGATTTCCGCACCAACGGCCTGCTGTTTCCGGCCAGCGAGCATGCGGCGCGGCGCACCGCCCTGCCGCTGCACCGCGGACCCCATCGCGATTACAACGCAATGGTGATCGAACGGGTTGGCTGCGTGGAGGGGGCATGGGCCGAGAAGCGCCGGCTCGACGCCGAGACTGCCGCCCACGAGGCCCTGCACCGGCTTCAATTGCTGCAGAAAGCCCTGCGGCGAAGGCTCCTCGACGAGGCGCGCCCGCTGCTGCTCAACCGCCGCGACCCGGTGGCCGCGGACCTCGATTTTTCCGATCTCGACGCGATGGCCGAAGCGCTGTGGAGCGCGGCGGCCTAGACCGTCCGCTTGTCGAGCGATTCCTTCGCATCGCGATATTCGCGTTCGAAGCGGGCGACCATGTCCTCGACAGGGCCGACCGACTTGACCGTGCCGATGCCCTGGCCCGAACCCCAGATGTCCTTCCACGCCTTGGCCTTGGTATTGCCGCCGCTGCCGAAATTCATCTTGGAAGGATCGCTTTCGGGCAGGTTGTCGGGATCGAGGCCCGCATTCTCGATGCTAGAACGCAGGTAGTTGCCGTGCACGCCGGTAAACAGGTTCGAATAGACGATGCCGTCCGCACTACCTTCGACGATGCCCTGCTTGTAGCCGTCTACCGCATTCGCTTCCTCGGTCGCGATCCAGGGCGAGCCGATATAGGCGAAGTCGGCACCCAGCGCCTGCGCGGCAAGGATCGACCGTCCGTGCGCGATCGAGCCGGACAGGGCGACCAGCCCGTCGAACCATTCGCGGATTTCCTGCATCAGTGCGAAGGGGCTGAGCGTGCCTGCGTGGCCGCCTGCACCGGCGGCAACCGGGATGAGGCCGTCGGCACCCTTTTCGATCGCCTTGTGGGCGAAGCGGTTGTTGATGACATCGTGCATGGTGATGCCGCCCCAGCCGCGCACCGCGTCAAAAATTTCCTCACGCGCGCCAAGCGAGGTGATGACCAGCGGCACCTGCCATTTCGCGCAGGTCGCCATGTCGGCCTCGATCCGGTCGTTCGAACGGTGGACGATCTGGTTGACGGCGAAAGGCGCAGCCGGACGGTCGGGATTGTCGCGGTTATAGGCTGCGAGTTCCTCGGTAATGCGGTGGAGCCATTCGTCGAGTTCGCTCTGCGGGCGTGCGTTGAGCGCCGGGAAGCTGCCGACGATGCCGGCCTTGCACTGGGCGATCACCAGCTCCGGACCGGAGACGATGAAGAGCGGCGATCCGATGACCGGCAGGCGCAGCTTGTCGAAGGGGGCGGGCAGGCTCATGCAGAAAGGCTCCTCTCTCGAATATGCGCGAACGCCTATGGCGCGCAGGCGCGCTTGTCGAGAGTGACGTTACGTAAACGTCAGGAGGCCGGCAGGACGTGCTCGATCCCGTAGATGCGCGCAGCTGTCCCTGCGAACAGCGCGCGCTTCTCGTCCTCGGAGTGGCTGCGGGCGAGGCGCTTGAACGCGTTCCACAGCACCGGGTAGCTCGCGCCCCAGCGGTCGACCGGGTAATTGCTTTCGAACATGGCCCGCTCGGGACCGAAGCTTTCGATGCAAGTCTCGATATAGGGGCGCCAGAGCGCAGCGAGGTGTTCGGACCCGTGACCCTTGGCGGGGCCGTCCTCGGGCATGCCGCAAAACGCCATGGCGAGGCCGCCCAGCTTGACCGCCACATTGGGGCATTCGGCGATGGCGTGGATGGAGCGGCGCCAGCGGTCGAAATTCTCGTGCAGCTTGCCCCTGTGGCTCGCGATATTGAGCGGGGTGCCGCAGTGGTCGAGGATGATCTGCTGGCCCGGAAACGCACGGGCAAGTTCGAGGACATCGCCGAGCTGCGGCTCGAGCAACCATGCGTCGAACGTCAGGCCGAATTGCGAATATGCTGCAAACCCGGCGCGAAAGGCGTCGCTGCCGTAGAGCCCTTCGGGTGCATGGAAGGGCGGGCCGAGAACCTCGGGGTCGGGATCCCAGGCCGAAGCGTGCCGGATACCGCGGAAACGGCCGTTGCCGGCGGCGACAAGCGCCTCGATGACCGGTTTGACCCCGTCGCCCAACGTCAGGTCTGCATGGCCTACGATGCCTGCGCAGGGACGGTAATCGCCGTAGAGCCCGCTCGCCCCCTGTGCGGCGACGCCATTGACGAATTCGACCTCGCCGACAGGCTTCATCGCATCGCCGCGCGACGCGTCGTAGAAAGCGCCGCATTCCATGAAAACCGTGCCGACGACATTGTGCCCGCTCTGCGTGTCGGCGAGCAGTTCGTCGAAGGTGTAATAGGGCGCGCCGGCAATTGCCTCGATGAAATCATGCCGAGGTTCGGGGAAGGCGGCCATCAGCGGGCGCAGGTCCCATAAGTGATGGTGCGGATCGATGATCGGAAGTTCGGGTTCGATTATCGCTTCGCTCATTCTTGCCTCTCCCCTTTGGCCGGTCAGGAAAACCCTCCAGGGTTCATTCCTGCCGTCTTACCACCTGCCCTGTCCAGCAAAGTGTGGACCGTGTCGGCATCGCATTTCCCGCGGAAACAATCCACCGACAGGAAGACCTTTCCCTTGCGGATTTCCTGTTCGTAGAGCGTGGCGGATACGCCGTCGACGTCGTGGTCGGTAAGCATCTTGGCGATGCCGCTACCGGTAGCGCCGATGATGCCAGTCACTGTCGCAACGGACGAAAGCGCGGAAGAGGTGAGCGCCCCGGCCACGGCCACCGGACCGACGCCGGGGATGAACAGGATCGCGGTCCCCAGAAGGGCACCGGCGATACCACCGCCGGCAATCGCTGTGGCCACGTCGACGATCCCGTGACCTTCGCCTGCGGTGTAATCGGGGTCGAGATACTGGCTGGTACGCCAGGCCAGCGAGATAGCGTCTTCCGATATATCGCTGCCGCACAGCAATTCGACCGCCTTCTCTGCAGATTCCACATTATCGAACACGGCGGTGACGACATTCGCTGTGCTGGAATGCAGGTGGCGGCGCGCCTCCACGAAGGCGCGTGCGAACCGGTCCCGGTCGCTTTCGTTGCCGAACACGGCGCGAAGGCCGGAGGACTGGTGCAGCTTCTTGACGCTCGGCGAGCCCGGGTCGCGGAACAGTGTGCGCAGCAGCATGTCGATGGTGGAGGGACGCAGCTTGGAGTCCGTGCCGCGGTTGATCCATTCGACGCGGCGGGGCCGCGGGTGTTCGCGGTCCAGGTAATAGAGCGCCGGTAGCTGGTCAGCCCGGACTACGTAGAACGGCTCCTCAACCAATTAATGCCCTCATATTGCGACCATAAAGGCCTGATAATCGGAGATACTCGCCAGTCTCATACCATAGTATACATGCTTAGATTGTATAGAAGGGCCATAGTCCCGATGCGGGGCACCCTGCCTGCAAATTACTCGGCAAGCTGCGCCGAGTTGGCTGCACTGAGCACTGCCCTGACGCTGGCGGTCGCGACGTCCTCGTCGATGCCGCATCCCCAGATTGTCCGCCCGTCGGGTGTCCGGCATTCGAGGTAGGCTGCGGCGTTGGCGTCGGTCCCTGCGCCCAGGGCATGTTCCGAATAATCGACCACTTCTAGCTCCACGCCGAACGCATCGCGCAGCGTCCCCATCACGCTGGAAATGAGGCCGTTGCCGCGGCCCGACACGCTTTGCGCGGTCCCACCGACCTCGATCCGGCCCGTGAAGATGCGTGTCCCGTCGCTGGCGCGGCTTTCCTCGTAATCGACCAGCTGGAAATGCTTGTCGCTGGTCTTGACGTGATAGGCCTTGCGGAATGCTTCCCAGATGTCGGCCGCATTGAGTTCGCGGCCCAGTTGGTCCGCCATGCGCTGGACATGGGGGCTGAAATCGGCCTGCATCTTCTTCGGCAGTTTCAAACCCTGGTCCTGTTCCAGCACCCAGGCGAAGCCACCCTTGCCGGACTGCGAATTGACGCGGATGACCGCCTCGTAGCTGCGTCCGAGATCGGCCGGGTCGATCGGCAGGTAGGGCACGCGCCAGTGCGGGTCGTTCTGCGTCTCCAGCGCCATGAAGCCCTTCTTGATGGCGTCCTGGTGACTGCCGGAAAAGGCCGTGTAGACCAGCTCGCCGCCATAGGGGTGGCGCTGGTGAACGGGGATCTGGTTGCAGTACTCGACCGTCTCGATGACGCGATCGATGTCGGAGAAGTCGATCCCCGGATCGACGCCCTGCGTATACAAGTTGAGCGCCATCGTAACGAGGCAGCAATTGCCCGTGCGCTCGCCATTGCCGAAAAGGCAGCCCTCGACGCGGTCCGCCCCTGCCATCAATGCGAGTTCCGCCGCAGCGACGCCGGTGCCGCGGTCATTATGTGTGTGGAGGCTGATCACCGCGCTGTCGCGGTTCGGCAGGTTGCGGATGAAATATTCGACCTGGTCGGCATAGATATTGGGCGTCGCCGCCTCGACCGTGGCGGGCAGGTTGAGGATGATCGGATGGTCCGGCGTGGGGGTGAGCACCTCCATCACAGCCTCGCAAACCTCGAGGCTGAAATCGAGCTCGGCGGTGGAGAAGGTTTCCGGGCTATACTGGAAATGCCAGTTCGTGCCGGGCTGTTTTCCCGCCTCGTCACGCATCACCTTGGCGCCGTGGACGGCAATGTCGCGCACCTGGTCTCGGGTCATGCCGAAGACGACTTCGCGCCATGCAGGGCTGACCGCGTTGTAGAGATGGACGATGGCCGCGTGCGCGCCTTCGAGGCTGGCAAAGCTGGTGCGGATCAGGTCTTCGCGGCTTTGCGTGAGGACCTGCACCAGCACGTCCTGCGGGATGCGTCCCGACCGGACGAGGCCGGAGATGAAATCGAACTCCGTCGCGCCGGCGCTGGGAAAACCGACCTCGATCTCCTTCACGCCGATCTCGACCAGCAGGTCGAAGAACCGGTTCTTCTTGTGCGCGTCCATCGGGTCGACGATCGCCTGGTTCCCGTCGCGAAGGTCGGTCGAGAGCCAGCGGGGCGGGGCGGTGATGGTGCGCGTCGGCCATTTCCGGTCGGGCAGGTTGACCTGCGGGAATGCGCTGTACTTGGTGCTCGGATCGCGAAGCATGGACATTGGGAAAACTCGTATCGGTAACTGCGAAGGTCGGTTCGGCCCTTGGGTGCGCGGCGCACCCTTTCGGCACGCCTAGGTCACGCCCAAGGGCGGGTAAGTCGCAGAATTAGTCCGATGCGGTTCATGTCATGCTGCATTGCGCAATATTACCCCGAGTTCAAGCCGAAGTTTTGGAAATTATCGCCAGCGCAGCCGTTCGCGGGTCAATTGTTCCACCGAGGTGACCCCCATCAGCCGCATCCCCCGCTCGATTTCGTCGCGCAGGATGGCAAGTGCACGCTCGACGCCCTCCTGTCCCGCAGCTGCCAACGCATAGAGATAAAGCCTGCCGCCCGAGGCCGCAGTGGCCCCCGTGCACAGGCTCTTCAGAACATGGGTGCCGCGCCTGACCCCGCCATCGCAGATGATCTCGATTTCGCCGCCGACCGCATCGACGATCTCGGACAACTGGTCGAAGGGCGAGCGGCTGCCGTCGAGCTGCCTGCCGCCGTGGTTGGAAATCATGATCGCATCGGCACCGATCTCGACCGCGCGGCGGGCGTCGGCTGCGCTCATCACGCCCTTCAGGCAGAATGTGCCGCCCCAGTCCTGTCGGATCTTCGCGGCCGTATCCCAGTCCATGCCGGTATCGAGCATGGTGTTGAAATAATCCTGGATGCTGACCGCCTTGCCGGTTCCTTCCTGCACGTGCCCGTCGAGATTGGGCAGGCGGAATTTGGGCGAGAAAACGTAATTGAGCGTCCAGTACGGCCGTGTCGCATAGCTCCACAGCGAGGAGGCGGAAAAGCGCGGCGGCGTCGTGAACCCGGAGCGCAGGCACCGCTCGCGCTTGCCGGAAACGATGGTATCGACCGTCAGCGCCAGCGCATCGAAACGCGAGGCCTGACAGCGTTCGATCATGCTGGCGTTCAGGCCCTTGTCCTTGTGGACGTAGAGCTGGAACAGCTTCGGCCCGCTGGTGAGCGCGGCCACTTCCTCGATCGAATGCGTGGCGAGGCTGGAGATGCCGAACCACACCCCGAATTTCTCCGCCGCCTTGGCCACGGCGCGTTCGCCGTCACGGTGGAAGGCCCGCTGCAGCGCGGTCGGACTGAGCATCAGGGGCAGGGCGCTCTTGCGGCCCATGATCGTGCAGGAGGTGTCGATTTCCGCTACGCCGGCCAGCACGTCGGGCACCAGGTCGACGCTGTCGAAGGCCGCAGTGTTGCGTGCCTTGGTAATCTCGTCATCGGCGGCCCCGTCGATATAGTCGAACACCGGCCAGGGCAGGCGCGCCTGCGCCAGTCTGCGGAAATCCTCGATATTGTGGCAATCGGACAGGCGCATGGTCAGCTTCGTCCCAAGGCGGCTTTTTCGGCGTCGGTTAGCGATAGGGGCCGTGCGACCGGAGCCTTCGTGACGGGATCGAACAGGGCGTAGCGCTTGCTAGCGCCGGAGAGCTTGTCGGCGAAGAGGCGCACGATCACGCGGCGGATCATCGCGAATGCAGTGACGGGCGGCGTCACCACGTCGGGGCCGGTCGCGTGCTCGGCAAAGACGCTGCCCCTCGGCGGGCCGAGCACTGCTTCGCGCTTCGCCTTGTCGCAGCCTGCAGTGATCATGCTGAGGAACGGCCAGCGACCATTGTCCATCGTGTTGAACAGCGGCGTACGGCAATCGCGGCAGAACCAGCGCAAGGTCTGCTTGCCAGCCATGTTCACGCAGGCGAGGTGATCGAGCCCGCGTTCGATGCGCAGGTGACCCACGCGGGTCTGGTAGACCGAGGACCCGCCTGCCGCATCCAGCACCTCCGCATCCTTGCCCAGATAGCGCGCAAAATCGCGGCAGTCGTTGCAATAGCAGACATAGCGGTCGCCGGCTTTGGGGCCGACGTCCACCAGCGTCCCGGCAATCGCGCCGCAGGAACAGGAAAAGGGCAGGTCTTGCATAGGCTTATCCTGCCCCTAATCCCGTGATGCGCAAGCCCTCAGTTCTTGTCCTTGTCGACCAGCTTGTTCGCGCCGATCCAGGGCATCATCGCGCGCAGCTGGGCGCCGGTCTGCTCGATCGGGTGGGCTGCGGCAGCCTTGCGGCTGGCCTTGAGTTCGGGCTGGCCTGCCTGGTTGTCGAGCACGAAATCCTTAACGAAGCGGCCCGACTGGATGTCCTTGAGGACGCGCTTCATCTCGGCCTTGGTTTCGTCGGTGATGATGCGAGGGCCGGTCTTGATGTCACCGTATTCGGCGGTGTTCGAGATCGAATAGCGCATGTTGGCGATGCCGCCTTCATAAAGCAGGTCGACGATCAGCTTGGTTTCGTGGAGGCACTCGAAATAGGCCATTTCGGGCGCGTATCCGGCCTCGACCAGCGTTTCGAAACCGGCCTGGATAAGGTGGGTGATCCCGCCGCACAGAACGGCCTGTTCGCCGAAGAGATCGGTTTCGCACTCTTCCTTGAAATCGGTCTCGATGATGCCAGACCGGCCGCCGCCGACCGCGCTGGCGTAGGAAAGCGCAAGCTGCTTGGCGAACCCGTTGCCGCCCGACTGGCTCGATTCCTGGTGGACCGCGATGAGGCAGGGCACGCCGCCGCCCTTGAGGTATTCGCCGCGCACCGTGTGGCCGGGGCCCTTGGGTGCGATCATGATGACGTCGACGTCTGCCGGCGGGTCGATCAGGCCGAAGTGGATGTTGAGGCCATGCGCGAAGGCCAGCGCTGTGCCCGGGCGCATCTTGCCGGCGATCTCGTTCGCATAGATCGAAGCCTGGTGCTCGTCGGGCGCGAGGATCATCAGGACATCAGCCCATGCGGCGGCTTCGGCGACCGTCTTCACCGTGAAGCCTGCGCCTTCGGCCTTCTTCGCCGTCGCCGAACCTTGGCGCAGCGCGATGACGACTTCGCCAACCCCGCTGTCGCGGAGGTTCTGCGCATGCGCGTGGCCCTGGCTGCCATAGCCGACGATGGCGACCTTCTTGTCCTTGATGAGCTGCTGGTCGCAATCGGTATCGTAATAGACTTGCATTGGATTCCTCGTTCTACGCGCCGGCCGCGCCGCGCATCATACCCACGATCCCCGAGCGGCCGACCTCGACGAGGCCGAGTTCGCGCATCAGGGCGATGAAACTGTCGATCTTGTCCGGCGCGCCGGTCAATTCGAAGACGAAACTGCTGGTGGTGGTGTCGACCACATTGGCGCGGAAGAGCTCGGCGATACGAAGCGCTTCCACGCGGTTGTCACCCTTGCCCGCGACCTTCACGAGCGCCAGTTCGCGTTCGACATGCGCGCCCTGTTCGGTGAGATCGATGACCTTGTGTACGGGCACGAGGCGTTCCAGCTGGGCGCGGATCTGGTCGATCACCGGCTCCGGACCGCGCGTCACGATAGTGATTCGGCTGATCGCATGGTCTTCGGAAATGTCGGCCACGGTCAAGCTGTCGATGTTGTAGCCGCGCGCGGTGAACATGCCCGAAATCTTGGCAAGGATGCCGGCCTCGTTGTCGACGATCACGTTCAGCACGTGCCGTTCGCTGGCCTGCTCGGCGATTTTCACTGCGCACGCTCCTGCCACACCGGCTCGAACATGCGGCCTTCGCCGTCGTATTCGCGCAGGAAATCGCGCCCGCGCCGCACCGCTTCGAAATTGTCGGTCTGGCGCGAGAGGTCGAGCTGGTCGGGCAACAGGGTCCAGTTCTCGTCGCCATGCTTTTCCGCCACGTCCATGCCGACGAAGCGGTGACCGTCCTCTTCCAGCCAGTCGAGCAGCTGTTCGGCATCGGCGCGGTTGAACCAGCGTCGCCGTTCGGCGCGCGCGGCGAATTCGGTCGGGATTTTCGAATGCATACCCATCAGACAAGTGCCTTTGCTTCGTCGTCCATCGTGCCGCCCACCTGGTCGCCATAGAGCAGCATGTCGGTGTGCGCCGCGCCGCTCGGGATCATCGGGAAGCAGTTTGCTTCCTTGGCGACCTGGCAGTCGACCATGACCGGCCCGTCATGCGCGAGCATAGCCTCGATCCCGGCGTCGAGCTGGCTTTCGTCCTCGATGCGGATACCCTTCCAGCCATAGGCTTCCGCCAGCTTCACGAAATCGGGCAGGCTGTCGGAATAGCTGTTGGAATAGCGGCTCTCATAGGTCAGTTCCTGCCACTGGCGGACCATGCCCATGTATTCGTTGTTGAGGATGAAGACCTTGACCGGCAGGCGGAACTGGCTGGCCGTGCCGAGCTCCTGGATGTTCATCTGGATGCTCGCTTCGCCCGCGATATCGATGACGAGGCTGCCCGGATTGCCCAGCTGCGCGCCGATCGCAGCAGGCAGGCCATAGCCCATCGTGCCGAGCCCGCCGCTGGTGAGCCACTTGTTCGGACCGCGGAAACCGAAATACTGCGCTGCCCACATCTGGTGCTGGCCGACCTCGGTAGTGATGATCGGATCGCGGTCTTTCGTCAGGGCGAACAGGCGCTCGATGCTCTTCTGCGGCATGATCGCGTCGCTGCGGTCGGGATAGGCGAGGCAGTCGCGCGCTTTCCAGCCGAGGATACGGGCCTGCCATTCGGACAGGTCGTTCGGCTTGCGGCCACCCCATGCCTGCAGCATCTGGTCGAGCACATGGGCACAGTCGCCCACGATACCGAGGTCGACGCGCACGATCTTGTTGATCTGCGCCCGGTCGATATCGATGTGCACCTTCTTCGCTTGCGGGGCGAAGGCATCGAGGCGGCCCGTGACACGGTCGTCGAACCGCGCGCCGACGGCAATGATCAGGTCGGCCCGGTTCATCGCCATGTTGGCTTCATAGGTGCCGTGCATGCCGAGCATTCCCAGCCAGTCTGGATGGTCGGCGGGAAATGCGCCGAGGCCCATGAGCGTGCTCGTCACCGGTGCGCCGGTGGCGCGCTGCAGCTTACGCAGCAGTTCGGTCGCGCGGGGGCCGGCATTGATCACGCCGCCGCCGGTATAGAGGACAGGGCGCTGCGCTTCGGCGAGCATGGCGACCGCCTGGGCAATCTCGTCCTGCGAGCCTTCGATCTGCGGCTGGTAACGGTGCGAGGGCAGGGGCGCCTCGTCCTGGTCGCCCCAGGATGCCAATGCGATCTGCACGTCCTTGGGAATGTCGACGACCACGGGGCCGGGGCGCCCGGTCGTGGCGATGCGGAAGGCTTCCTCGATCGTGGCGCGCAGGCGCTCCGGGTCCTTCACGAGGTAATTGTGCTTGGTGCAGTGGCGCGTGAGGCCGATCGTGTCGGCTTCCTGGAACGCGTCGGTCCCGATCAGCGCAGTCGGCACCTGGCCGGTGATGACCACCATCGGGATGGAATCGAGATAGGCATCGGCGATGCCGGTGACCGCATTGGTCGCACCCGGACCGCTGGTGACGAGCACCACACCGGGCTTGCCGGTCGAGCGCGCATAGCCTTCCGCCGCATGAGCCGCGCCCGCTTCGTGACGGACGAGGATATGGCGGATGTCGTCATCGGCGAAGAGTTCGTCGTAGATCGGCAGCACTGCGCCGCCGGGATAGCCGAATACGAATTCGACGCCCTGCCGCTTCAGGCATTCGATCAATATGGCAGCACCGCTGCGCTCTTCCGACACGTTTTCCTCCGTCTCAAAGTGACAAATCGGCCCGGTGCTGGGGTCATAGCACCGAGCCGACTGGACCTTTCGTATGAGAAACGAAAAGCGTGCTGTCAACTCGATTTGCGCAATAAAGATACAAAAATATCTTCAACCGAGATATTTTTGCAATCACTGCGCGGCCAGTTCCCCGGCGGTTGGTGCCGGAACCACGTATATTGCCGCTTTGCGTACTGGCGCGTAGCGGTCTGGCCAGCGACGATGGCTTGAGCCAGCGATAGATCGCCTTTGAGGGCGGCCGCGATTTCGCGCACTCCGATCGCTCTCATGACCGGCAGGGCCGGGTCGAGATTGCGCGCCAGCAGCGCCTCGACTTCCTCGATGGCCCCTTGGTCCAGCATGATTTCGAACCGGCGGTCGCAGCGTTCGTACAGCCAGTCGCGGTCCGGCAGGAGGATGAGCGGGTGCAGGTCGATATCCGCGCCGATCCCGCCTTCCTTGTGCTCCTGCCAATAGCTCAGCGGGTGTCCGGAGGAGCGGACAACTTCGAGCGCCCTTGCGGTGCGCGCGGTATCGGCCGGGGCCAGGCGGGCTGCGGCCATGGGATCCTCGAGTTCCAGAGCGGTGCGGGCATCCGCCTGCGACAACGCACGCACCTCTTCGCGCACGGCCGGATCGATCTGCGGGATCGGTGCGATGCCTTCCAGCAGGGTTCGCATGTAGAGACCCGTACCGCCGCACAGGATCGGTACCGCCCCTTCGGCATGGAGCGCGGCGATTTCGCGCTTCGCCGCCTCCGCCCAATCGGCTGCGGAGCAGGCCTGTGCGCCGTCCCATGCGCCGAACAGGCGATGCTCGATGCCGCCCATCTCTTCCTCGTCGGGCCGGGCCGAGAGCACCCGCAGGTCGGCGTAGACCTGTGCGCTGTCGGCATTGATCACCACGCCGCGCCGGCCGTCCGCTTCCAGCAGCTGTGCGAGCCGGACCGCGAGATCGCTCTTGCCGCTGGCGGTCGGCCCTGCAATGAGCGCGACCGGCCGTCCGGCCCCGTTGGTTTCAGGAGATTGCGCAGTGCTCATCGCCCGGCTGATAGCAGAGGAAGAGGGACTGGAAACCCGCCTCGATACCGCAGGCGCCGCACTTGAATCCGCTGGCACGCCGATCGCTGCGGCAGGCATGCTGGAATTCTGCGGCAACGTCCTCGAACTGACCATGCCGCGCGGCGATGCGCTGGAGGTGGCCGACATCCTGGGCGAGCATTTCGGCGATTGCGACATGCTGGTCGCAATGGACGAGATCGCCGTGCCACGTCTGTTCGTCTCCGACATGGATTCGACCATGATCGGTCAGGAATGCATCGACGAACTGGCCGACTACGCGGGGATCAAGGACCGCGTCGCCGATATTACCGAGCGTGCCATGCGCGGCGAACTCGATTTCGAGGCTGCGCTGCGCGAACGTGTGGGCCTGCTCGAAGGGCTGGCCGAAGCGGCCATCGACCAGTGCCTCGACGAACGCATCCGCCCGGTCCCGGGTGCGCGCACGCTCGTCCAGACGCTGAAGGCGCATGGTTGCCGCACGGTCCTCGTCACCGGCGGCTTCCACCATTTCGCCGATCCGGTTGCGCAGCAGCTCGGTTTCGAACGGGTCGTCGGTAATCGGCTTGCCGTGGGCGAGGGCAGGCTGACCGGCGGTCTTGCCGGACCGGTCAGCGATGCCTCGACCAAGCTGGCCACGCTGGAGGAAGAGCGCGCTGCCCTGGGCGATGGAGCCCGCGTCCTCGCCTCGGGAGACGGGGCGAACGATATCCCGATGATCGGCGCGGCCGATTACGGCTTCGCCTATCGCGCAAAACCCAAGGCCCGCGCTGCGGCAAACGGAAGGGTTTCGAGCGAGGACCTGACAGTCATCCTGTCGCTCCTCGGGATCGGCCGCGAGGACTGGACGCAGGGCTAAGTGCCCATGGAATGACGGTAACGTCCAATCGGACATAGTGCATTTGCACTATCCTCCTGCTTCGACTTTTCCAGAATACGAAGCAGCAGGAACCAATGACTTCCATCACGCCGATGGCCGATTTCGCGCCCGATGGAACCCCGTTCCGGCATCCCGAACGCCCAGAGCAGAAACGCAGCCTGCGCCGCGCTTTCAGGCACTATCGCGAACTGCTCAGGGACAAGGAGGAAACCTCCCACGTCTTCCATATCTTCGACGCCCTGCCGTCACGCCATACGGAGCGGCTGGCTCGCAAGCTGGCGCTGAGCGAACACGGGCAGATGCTGCGTCGCAAGGAGCCCTACCTGCCCGAAATCCTCGACGACCATGATGCTCTGCGGCGCCTGCCCAAGGGCAGCGTGGCCCATGCCTATTGCGATTTCATGCAGGGCCAGAAGCTGTCGGCGCAAGGCCTCGCGGACCAACAGAAGAAGATGGGCAGGCCGCGCTATGGCGACCTGCTCGAATGGTTCGGCTGGCGCCAGCGCGACACGCACGACCTGCTTCATGTCCTTACCGGATATGGGCGCGATGCGCTGGGCGAAGCCTGCGTGCTCTTGTTTACGCACGGGCACGCGCCCAACCACGCCAACCTCCTGCTGGGCTATAGCGGTGGCTTCAGGATCAGGCGCAAAGTGAAGACGTCAGCCCCGGTGCTCGACGCGGTTCGTGAAGCGCACCGGATCGGCAAGGATTGCGATGGCGTGATTGCCCACCCGGTGAGCGAGGTCCTGATGATGGACCTGGAAAAAGCGCGCGAGCGCTTCGGGTTCCAACGTCCTCATGCCTATCACCGCTGCCACGAGGTCTGGCACCGCGAGGGGCACGACCCGCGCGAAATGCTGCGGGCGGCCTAGCTCACAACCAGCTGGCGATCTGCGTCAGGGGCTTCTTGTCCAGCGCGTGCCGCGGGACCGTCGCGCCTTCTGCAGGCAGGCCGGCGACCACCACCATCAGCGGCTTTTCATGTTCGGGCCGGCCGCAGATTTCGCGCAGGAACCCCATGGGCGAGGGCGTGTGGGTCAGAGTGGCAAGCCCGGCTTCGTGCAGCGTCGCGATCAGCATTCCGCAGGCGATGCCCACGCTTTCGGTGACGTAGTAATTCTGCGTTTTCCCGTCTTCGGCGATCCCGCCTTTGCGCTGAGCGAACACCACGATGAGCCAGGGGGCGGTCTCCAGGAACGGCTTGTCCGCATCGGTACCCAGCGGGGCCAGTGCATCGAGCCATTCGGCACTGGCTTTGCCGGCGTAGAATGCGCGCTCTTCCGCCTCGGCTGCTTCGCGAATGGCGCGTTTCTTGTCGGGCGAGGATACGACGGCAAAATGCCACGGCTGATGGTTCGCGCCATTGGGCGCGGTGCCCGCCGCCTCGATTGCGGCCACGATAACCTCGCGCGGGACCGGCCGGTCTGAGAAATAGCGGCAGGTTCGCCGCTCCTTCAGCTTGTCCCGCATGGCCTGCGCGCGGGAAATCCGGTCCTCGTCGGCGAGGTCCGGCAGGTCGTAAGCGATGCTCTCGTGGTCTTGCATGTCCCCTCCTATCGGCAATTCGCGGCGCGGAGGGAACCCGTTACATGGACAGGCAATTTACACTATTGTAAGTTGCGCGCTGCAATGGAGCTTCGCATGGCACTTATCGAACGTCCGCTTGTCCATCCTGACCGCAAGACCAGCCGCATCCGGCCGCTCAAGGCCTGGCGCCATTTCCGCAAGCTGGTCGCGGACAAGGAAGACACTGCGCAGGTGTTCCACATCATCGAATCGCTGAAGGGCAAGCGCAGCCACCGGCAGGCGTGGGACTTCATCGCATCGGAAGAAGGCCAGCGGTTCCTCGCGGACGAAACCGACATTCCTGCCATGCTGGACGAACATTCCCGCTGGGCGGACTGCGGGCCTGAAACCGTGGCGGCGCACTATATCGCCTTCATGAAGCGTGAAGGCTTGTCGGCGGCCGGACTGGTCGCCGAATCGCACAAGTTCCTGCCGCCCGAAAAGCGCTACGACGACCTGACGGAATGGTATTTCAGCCGCCTGCGCGATACGCACGACCTTTTCCACGTCCTGACCGGATACGGGCGCGATGCGCTGGGCGAGGCGGCGTTGCTCGGCTTCAGCTACGAACAGAACCACAATCACGGCATCCTCTTCATCGCCTATGCCGGTGCGCGCGAGATCAAGAGGTCGACCGGCACGGCTGCGCCTTTGTTCGACGCCATTCGCGAAGGGCGCGAACTCGGGCGCAAGGCCGCCAAGCTGGCGCACATGGATGTCGCCAGCGTGATGCGCGAAGACATTGCCGATGCCCGTCGCCGCCTCAATGTCGGCAAGCCGGAAACCTATTTCCGTTGCCTCGAGATCATGCGGTCCGAAGGCCTGACCGAAGAGGACTACATGCCTCCGCAGGCTCAGGCCGCCTGACCTTCAGCGCAGTTCCTTGCGGATCACCAGCTTGAGGCCCGACCAGGTCTCGTCCACCGCACACACCTTCGTATCGACGAGGCCCATCGGCAGGCACACCTCGCGAATGGTGTCCTCGGTGATGTCGGTCGCCAAGCCGGACGCTTTCTTGGGCCAGCTGACCCAGATGTGACCGTCACTGGCGATAGCCTCGCGCAGCACCGCGAGCTTTTCTTCCATTGCCGCGCGTTCGGTCACGAAGATGTGCGCTGCATCGGGATTGTCCTCAGGGCCAGCCGCGAAACTCAGTTCGAGCGCATATTCGTCTATCTCGTCGATCACGTGCTCGGGCATGCCGTCGAACCAGACACGCTGGCCGTCGCGCAGATTGAGCTTCTTCGCCAGCGGCGTTCCGGAATAGGCTGAATTCATCTTACCGGCTCCATCCCTGCATGCCGCAATCGGCCAGGTCGACTGCCAGGTGCCACAGCGCACCAAGTGCAAACGCGCGAATCCACCATTTCGGCACGGCCAGCATGACCACGTAGATCCCTGCGGCGACCCAGCCATGTAGCGGGTGGAAACCGATGCTGCACCTGTCCGGATCGAATACCGGATCGGCCAGCAAATGGTCGAGGTCGATCACGTTCGCCGCGGCCATGACCGCGCCTGCTCGCAGCCAGTCCCTTGCAAAGACCAGCCGCGCGATCAGGAAGGGGGCAAGCCAGTGGCCGGCGTAATGCAGCACGAACTGCAGCACGGCCACGGCCTTGTCCTCAGGCTTCCATCCAGTCGTGGAAGAAGCTCTGGTGCGCTTCGCGCAGCTTGCTCACGGGGACGCCGAACAGGCTGTCGCCGCCGACCGTACCGAGGCGGCGGAAACCGACGCGCGCGGTGTCCTCATTTTCCGTGCCCTTGGCGAGATAGGCATTGAAAGCCTCTGCATCGGGAACGGTGATCACGTAGCGGCCCTGGTCCTCGCCGAACCACCACTGGGCCTGCGTATAGTCGTCATTGCCGACCACTTCCGCGCCGAGCCCGCTCGCCATGGCCATTTCGGCCAGTGCGACCGCAAGACCGCCGTCAGACACATCGTGCACCGCGCTGACGAGGCCGGCCTGGATCAGTTCGCGTACGCCTTCGCCGGCGTTCTTTTCCAGCGTCAGGTCGACGGGCGGAGCGCGGCCTTCGTCGCGGCCGTGGATCTCCGCGAGCCACAGCGACTTGCCGATGTGTGAACGCTGCGGGTCGGGCGTGGCCCATTCCTCGGCGTGGATGAGGTAGATCGCCTCGCCCGCGGCCTTGAAGGGCATCGTCATCATCTTGTCGTAGTCGTCGATCAGGCCGACGCCGCCGATAGCCGGGGTGGGCAGGATGGCCGATCCGCCACCAGTCGCCTTGCTCTCGTTGTAGAGGCTGACGTTGCCCGACACGATCGGGAAATCGAGCGCACGGCAGGCGGCGCCCATGCCTTCGAGGGCGTGGACGAACTGCGCCATGATCTCCGGACGCTGCGGATTGGCGAAGTTGAGGCAGTTGGTCACGGCCAGCGGGCGTGCGCCCACCGCGCTGAGATTACGATAGGCTTCCGCGATCGCTTGCTTGCCGCCTTCGTAGGGGTCGGCATGGACATAGCGCGGCGTACAGTCGGTGCTGATCGCCAGCGCCTTTTTCGTGCCGTGAACGCGCACGACACCGGCATCGCCGCCAGTCTGCAGCGTGTCCGCGCCGACCTGGCTGTCGTACTGTTCCGAAATCCACCGCCTCGAGGAAAGGTTGGGCGATGCCAGCAGCGTCAGCAAGTCTGCGCCCACGTCCTGCGTGTCCGGACGGTCGGTCATCGGCTTGATGCCCGCCCAGGCGGTGTATTCTTCCTTGGAGAGATACGGGCGGTCATATTCGGGGGCATCGGCAGCGAGCGGGCCGAGCGGGATGTCGCACACCACTTCGCCGTCGAATTCGAGCACCATGTGCCGCGTGTCGGTCACTTCGCCGATGACCGCGAAATCGAGCTCCCACTTGCGGAAGATCGCTTCGGCCATGGCCTCCTTGCCGGGCTTCAGCACCATGAGCATGCGCTCCTGGCTTTCGCTCAGCATCATTTCGTAAGGGGTCATGCCTTCCTCGCGGCACGGCACCTTGTTCATATCGAGGCGGATGCCTGCCTTGCCGTTGGTCGCCATTTCGACCGACGAGGAGGTGAGGCCGGCTGCACCCATGTCCTGGATCGCGACAATGGCGTCGGTCGCCATCAGTTCGAGGCAGGCTTCGATCAGCAGCTTTTCGGTGAAGGGGTCGCCGACCTGCACCGTGGGGCGCTTGGCATCGGCATCTTCCTCGAAATCGGCGCTGGCCATGGTGGCGCCGTGGATACCGTCGCGCCCGGTCTTGGAGCCGACATAGACGATCGGGTTCCCGACGCCGGTCGCGGCCGAATAGAAGATCTTGTCCGCATCGGCCACGCCCACCGTCATCGCGTTGACGAGGATGTTGCCGTCATAGGCCGGGTGGAAATTGGTCTCGCCGCACACGGTCGGGACACCGACGCAATTGCCGTAGCCGCCGATGCCCGAAACCACGCCCTTGACGAGGTGCTGCATCTTGGGGTGGTCGGGCCGTCCGAAGCGCAGCGCGTTTGCGTTCGCGACGGGGCGGGCGCCCATCGTGAACACGTCGCGCAGGATGCCGCCCACGCCCGTCGCCGCGCCCTGGTAGGGTTCGATGTAGGAGGGGTGGTTGTGGCTCTCCATCTTGAAGATGGCGGCCTGGCCGTCGCCGATATCGATAACGCCCGCGTTCTCGCCCGGACCGCAAATCACCCACGGCGCCTCGGTCGGCAGCTTCTTGAGGTGCAGGCGGCTGGACTTGTAGGAACAGTGCTCGCTCCACATCACCGAGAAGATGCCGAGTTCCACAAGATTGGGCTCGCGGCCGAGCGCGTGCAGGACGCGGTCGTATTCTTCTTCGGAGAGGCCGTGCTGGGCGACGATGTCGGGGGTGATTTCGCTCATGGCGCGCGCCTTACGGTCCCGCGCGCGCGGGCGCAATATGCGGCGCTGCGCTTTTCCCTACAGCGGCGGGCTGGCGCGGTTCAATCCGACCTCGTTGCGGTGCCAGCGCGTGCTGCCGACCCATGATGCGACGAGGGTCAGTATCCCGAAGGCGACGAGGCCCGTGACGAGGAAGGGGAAACCCACGGTTTCCGGCTCCGGCCCGAACCAGTTGACAACCTGGAACAGCAGCAGGGTGCCCAGCAGGATCAGCGGGGGAACCACCGGCCCCTTGGTCCGGCGCAGGTACCACCAGAAGCACAGGCCCACGAGCGCAAGCTCCACCAAGATGGCGGCAACCGGATAGTTCCACAGGCCGAGGCCATGCCGGTCCGGACCGCCCGCAAGCGTGAGGTCGGGACGGTGCGATACCCAGTCGAGCACCCAGTGCGACATCACCACGATCGCTGCCCAGGTCGCGGCAATAGCGTTTCGCAGCATGACGCCGACCACGATGGCGAAGCCAAGCGCGAACCCCGCCGTGCCAACCAGCGAGTGCGTAATCGGGTAATCGTAGAAATCGAGCGGGTTCATCGCCGTGATACCCGGTGTGAGGCGCAAATGCTCCAGCCCGCCCATCGCGAACAGGAAAAAGGCCCAGTCGGTCAGCTGCGCGGCGATGAACAGCGTGCCCAGCTTGGGTGCCTCGTCGGTGATGGCGCGCGCGGCAAACGCCGGGGCGAAGTGGCCGATGAACATGTCTTTGCGGTTCCGGTCAGGCGAGCCGCTGGGCGGCGAAGGTCGCGACCGACGCGGCTACGCAGGTAGCGAAAGCGCCCCAAATGATGTCCGCGACCGTGACCGTCGTCGACCACTGGCGCAGCGTTGCCTGGTTGGTGAGGTCATAGGTCGCATAACAGATCGCCCCGAGCAGCGCCCCGTTGAGCGCGGCCTGTCCGATGCCCCCGGCAATCCCGGGTCGCACGGCGAACCAGACGATTGCAGCGATATAGGCGGTGTAGAACACCAGCGCCGGCCCCATGCGGAAGCTGTCGGCCAGTATGTCGCCGAGGCGGGGGCGATAGAAATTGTCTCCGGCCCAGCCCAGCCAGATGGCATCAAGCGCGCCAAAGGCCAGCGCCGCAGCGATGAAGGCGACAATCCACGTCATATCCGCTCCCCTGTTTTGCCATCTTCTTGACCGCGCGCCCGTGCCCCGTCAATGCTCCGCCGCATATGACAGAGGGTCAAGACAAGCCGATTGGCGAAATGAGCTTCGAGGAGGCGCTTCGCGCGCTCGAAGGGGTCGTGCGCAGCCTTGAAAGCGGCGAGGTCCCGCTCGATGAAAGCATCGCGCTCTACGAGCGGGGCGAGGCGCTGCGCAAGGCGTGCCAGGCGCGGCTCGATGCGGCGCAGGCGCGGATCGAAAAGATCGTGCAAGGCGGCGACGGCGCGCCTTCGGGCACTGTCCCGTTTGACGCGGAAAGCTGAGGCGTGAACGCGATGTCCGGCATGCCCGACCTGCTCGCCGAAGCCTTCGAACAGGTCCAGGCCGAAGTCGACGGGGCGTTCGACGCCTTCCTGCCAGTGCCGCAGGACACCCGCGCCCGGCTGGTGGAAGCCATGCGCTATTCCGTCATCGGCGGGGGCAAGCGGGTCCGCCCGCTGCTGGTCTGTGCGACGGCGCAGCTCTTCGGCGTCTCGCGGCAGGCCGCCGTCAACGCCGGATGCGCAGTCGAGGCGATCCATGCCTATTCGCTTATCCATGACGACTTGCCCTGCATGGACGACGACGATTTGCGCCATGGCAAGCCGACGCTGCACAAGGCCTTCGACGAGGCGACCGCCGTGCTGGCGGGCGACTGCCTGCACGCGCTGGCCTTCGATATCCTGACCATGCCCGACACCAGCAGCGATCCGTTCGTCCGTGCCGAACTCGTGGCGGCACTCGCCAAGGCCAGCGGGCACGACGGCATGGCCGGCGGGCAGATGATGGACATCATGTCCGAAGAGCAGGAATACGACCTCAGGCAGATTACCCGCCTCCAGCAGCTCAAGACCGGGGCACTCCTTGCGGCCAGCGTGGAAATGGGCGCAATCCTCGGCCGCGTTCCCCCGGAAGGCCGCACGCATTTGCGCGCCTATGCCCGCGACATCGGCCTCGCTTTCCAGATCGCCGACGACCTACTCGACGTTGAAGGGGACGAGGAGAAAGCCGGCAAAGCGCTGCGCAAGGACGAGGGGCAGGGCAAGCAGACCTTCGTCACGATCATGGGCCGCGAACAGGCGCGCGCGCAGGCGGAAATGCTGGTAGAGCAGGCCGGCCAGCACCTCGCCGGCCATGGCGCGGACGCAAGGCTGCTGGCGGAACTGGCGCGCTTCATCGTGAAGAGGGACCATTGATGAGCACCCGTATCGGCATCTACCCCGGAACCTTCGATCCCATCACTCTGGGCCATGCGGATATTATCCGGCGCGGTTCCAAGCTGGTCGACAAGCTGATCATCGGGGTGACGACCAACCCATCGAAGAACCCGATGTTCTCGACCGAGGAACGCTTCGCCATGGTGGAGCGCGAGATCGAGCGGCTCGGGCTCGACAATGTCGAGGTGGTCGGGTTCAACGCGCTGCTCGTCAAATTCGCGCAGAAGATGGGCGCCAATGTCCTCATCCGCGGGCTGCGCGCCGTCGCCGACTTCGAATACGAGTACCAGATGGCCGGGATGAACCAGCAGCTCGACAGTGAAATCGAGACGGTCTTCCTTATGGCAGACGTCTCGCTGCAGCCGATCGCCTCCAAGCTGGTCAAGGAAATCGCCCTGTTCGGCGGTGACATCACGCCCTTCGTCAGCAAGGCCGTTTGCGAGGACGTGATCGCGCGTGTGGAAGAAAAGGGCCGGCTGGGCGACTATTGACGCTGTCCAAGCTATTCATTGAACCGACAGCGCCCGCTCGCTAGGGCAAGCGCCACATCAGACATTTCGACGGATACACGATGTTCAAGACCACGCTTGCCATTGCTGCCGCAACCCTGACGGTAATCGCTCCCGTCGCTGCAACCGCGCAGGACGCGGAAGCCGCCGCGCCGCGCAAGGTTCTCCAGCCGATCAATTACAGCCAGCAGGAAGATCCGGAGAATATCCTCCTTCTCGACCTGTCGAACGGCGAACGCGTTGCCATCCGCCTCATGCCGAGCTGGGCGCCCAACCATGTGGAGCGTATCAAGACGCTCGCCCGCGAGGGTTTCTACGACGGCGTCATCTTCCACCGCGTGATCGACGGATTCATGGCGCAGACCGGCGATCCGACCGGCACCGGCCAGGGCGGCTCGACGTATCCCGACCTTGAGGAAGAGTTCAATTTCATGCCGCACGTTCGCGGGACCGTCTCGATGGCCCGCGCCGCGAGCGAAGACAGCGCGAACAGCCAGTTCTTCATCGTGTTCTATCCGCGCTTCAGCCTCGACAAGCGCTACACCAACTTCGGCCGCGTGATTTCCAACATGGATGCCGTGGACCGGATCAATCGTGGCGAACCGCCGCAGAACCCGACCCGCATCATGCAGGCCTCGATCGCGGCCGATAACAAGCCGGCTCCTGCTGCGCCGCGCATCATGACCGAAGCGGAAGTGACCGCCGACGATCTGAACTCGCCGATCAGCTAAGTGCTTTAACTGTCATCGCCCTGCGTCTAGAGGCGCGGGCGATGAAAGTTGATCTCTTCGATTTCGAACTACCCAACGAACGCATTGCGTTGCGCCCGGTACGTCCGCGCGATGCGGCGCGCATGCTGCTGGTCGAAGGCGAGGCGGCGCCGTTTCGCGATTGCGGCGTGCGCGACCTGCCCAAGCTGCTGCGCCGCGGGGACGTACTGGTTTTCAACGATACCCGCGTCATTCCCGCACAGCTGGAAGGGCGACGCGGCGAAGCGCGCATCGGCGCGACCCTGCACAAGCGCGTGGACCTGCGCCGCTGGCAGGCCTTCATCCGCAATGCCAAGCGCCTGAAGCCGGGCGACCGCGTCGAATTCGGCGGCGGTGTCGAGGCGGTCGCGGAAGAACGCCTGCCCGACGGCAGTTTCGTCCTCGCCTTTGCCGGGGAAGAGCCAGTCGAAGTCCTGCTGGAGCGGGCGGGGCGCATGCCGCTGCCGCCCTATATCGCGGGCAAGCGCGAAACCGACGCGCAGGACCGCGAGGATTACCAGACGATGTTCGCCGCCGAGGACGGCGCAGTGGCCGCGCCCACCGCATCGCTCCATTTCACGCCGCGTCTGGTCGCCGCGCTGGACGAAGCCGGTGTCGGGCGCGAGATGCTGACCCTCCACGTGGGTGCGGGCACTTTCCTGCCGGTCAAGGCGGACGACACCGACGACCACACCATGCATTCCGAATGGGGCCGGATCGAGCCGGAGGTCGCGGAACGCCTCAACGCAGCGCGCGAGGCTGGCGGGAGAATCATCGCTGTAGGCACGACCAGCCTGCGCCTGCTCGAAAGCGCGACCGGTGAGGACGGTGTGATCCGTCCCTTCGCCGGCGACACGGATATCTTCATCACGCCTGGCTACACTTTCCGCGCAGTCGATGGCCTGATGACCAATTTCCACCT
Organism: Qipengyuania gaetbuli; assembly: GCF_020171365.1. NCBI lineage: Bacteria > Pseudomonadati > Pseudomonadota > Alphaproteobacteria > Sphingomonadales > Erythrobacteraceae > Qipengyuania > Qipengyuania gaetbuli. The sequence goes on from NZ_JAIUZO010000002.1 coordinate 2,330,396, forward strand.
GCCAAAATCCACGCTGATGATGCTGGTGAGCGCGCTAATGGGACGCGAGCGCATGATGGCCGCCTATGCCTATGCAATTGCCAACGAATACCGCTTCTATTCCTATGGTGACTCCTCGTTGCTTCTTCCCTAGTCGGGTTGCATGAACGAACCGATCCTGGAGCTTGAGGGACTGACGAAGGTTTATCCCGGCGGGCTCAAGGCGCTCGACGATGTGAGCCTTTCGATCAGGCCGGGCGAAATATTCGCGCTGCTCGGCCCAAACGGAGCTGGCAAGACGACTCTGATCGGGGCGGTTTGCGGCCTCGTCAGGCCGAGCTCGGGCAGGATGAGCGCATTCGGGCATGATCTTGCGACCGACTGGCGCAAGGCACGGGCGCGGATCGGCCTAGTGCCGCAGGAACTCAGCACCGACATGTTCGAGCCGGTGATCCGCGCGGTCAGCTATTCGCGCGGCCTGTTCGGCCTTGCTCCCCATCCGGCGCGGATCGAGGAAATCCTGCGCAGCCTCAGCCTGTGGGACAAGCGGGATGAGCGGATCATGGCGCTGTCCGGCGGGATGAAGCGCCGCGTGCTGATCGCCAAGGCGCTGGCGCACGAGCCGGACCTCCTGTTCCTCGACGAGCCGACTGCCGGCGTCGATGTCGAATTGCGCAAGGGCATGTGGGCGATCATCGACCAGATGCGCGCACGCGGCGTCACCATCATCCTAACCACGCATTACATCGAGGAAGCCGAGCTGATGGCCGACCGGGTCGGTATCATCAATCGCGGCAAGTTGCTGATGGTCGATGAAAAGGACGCCATGATGGCACGGCTCGGCCGGACTGAAGCGCATATCGCGCTGGCCGCGCCGCTTGCCGTGCTGCCGCCAGCGCTTTCCCGATTTCCCGTCGAACTCGAAGAATGCGGTACATCGCTGTGCTATCGCGGGGGTGACGGTACGGGGAAGGGCAAGGCGGAAGTAGCCGAGCTGACCAAGGCGCTGGTGGCCGAGGGTATCGATTTCACAGGCATAGAGACACGTGAGAGCAGCCTCGAAGACATCTTCGTTTCCCTGCTGGGCGATGGGGAGGTCGCGGCATGATCGGATGGCGTTCGACCTGGTCGATCTACAAGCGCGAGCTGGTGCGTTTCCTGCGTACCGCCTTCCAGTCAGTGCTGGCACCGGTGCTGACGACCTCGCTCTATTTCATCGTTTTCGGTGCCGCCATCGGGGGGCGGATGCCCGACCTTGGCGGGGTCGATTACGGCGCCTTCATCATCCCGGGCCTGCTCATGCTGACGCTGTTGGGCGAGACGACCAGCAATAGCAGTTTTGGTATCTACATGCCGCGCTTCACGGGCACGATTTACGAGCTGCTGAGTGCTCCGGTCGGGGTGGCAGAGACGCTGATCGGCTTCGTCGGGGCCGCGGCAACCAAGAGCCTCATCCTTGCCGCAATCATTCTCGTGACGGCGCGTCTGTTCGTGGACTACTCGATTGCCCATCCGCTGCTGGCGGTTGTCTACATCATGCTGGTGGCCGCGGCCTTCAGCCTGTTCGGCTTCATCCTCGGTATCTGGGCCGATAATTTCGAGAAGCTGGGCATCATCCCGATGCTGTTCCTGACCCCGCTCACCTTCCTTGGCGGCACGTTCTATTCGATAGATATGCTGCCCAAGCCCTGGGATACGATCGCATTGGCAAACCCGATCGTCTATCTCGTCAGCGGGCTGCGCTGGACCTTCTACGGGTCGAGCGACGTGGACATCAGGATCAGCTTTGCAATCACGCTCGGCTTCCTTGCCGTTTGCGTCGCGATCATCGCCTACATCTTCAAGACAGGCTGGCGACTGCGCGCCTGACAGGCTAGGCGGCTCGCCATGAAGATGCTCCGCCTCCTCTTGCCAGTATTGGCGCTCACCCTAGTGCCGAGTGCCGCCAATGCCGAGTTGCCTGCAGCTGCTCGCACCATGATCGAAAATGCCATCGCGACCGGCGATGCGGCAAAGGTGGACGCAGTGATCTCGGTTGCGCGCAGTTCCTTCCCTGACGATGCCTCCGAAATCGACGCGCTCGAGAGCGGCTGGAAAGCGGCCAAGGCCGAGCGCGATGCGGCGGCCGAGGAAGCGCGTCTCGCGAAAATCGAGAATGCGGGGATGTTCGAGCTGTGGAAGGGCGAGGGCGAGCTTGGCGGCTTCCAGTCTTCCGGCAACACCGAGAGCGTCGGGATCGCCGCCTCGCTCAAGCTGAAGCGCGAGGGCATCGATTGGAGCCACCGCTTGCAGGGCCGCGTGGATTACCAGCGCCAGAACGGCACCACGAGCCGCGAGCAATACCTCTTCTCCTACGAACCGCGCTGGCAGTTCAATGATCGCATGTTCATCTATGGCCTGGCGCAGTTCGAAAGCGACAAGATCCAGGGCTTTTCCGGCCGCTATGCCGCATCGGGCGGCGTCGGTTACAAGCTGGTGGATAGTGGCGACCTGTCCCTCTCGGTAAAGGCCGGCCCTGCCTATCGCGTGACCGAATACACCGACGGGCGCACCGAAAGCCGCATTGCCGCTCTTGCCGGTCTTGATTTCGACTGGAAGATTTTCGAGCGCCTCACCTTCTCGCAGGACGCCAACGCTCTGGCCGAGACCGGCGGAGAGGCCCAGCTGATCGTCGACGGGTCGAACACTAGCCTGACCTTCGTCAGCGGCCTCGACTTCAAGGTCAGCAACCGGCTGCGTTCACGACTGTCATACCAACTCGATTACGACAGCAATCCGCCCGTGGGGAAGGTGTCGACCGACACGCTGACCCGCGCGACGCTGATCTACGGCTTCTGACATGGCAAAGCGCTTTTCCTTCACCATCGATGCGACCGACGGCCGCGCTCGGACCGGGCGGATCGAGATGCTGCGCGGAGATATCCGCACGCCCGCATTCATGCCCGTTGGGACCGCGGCGACGGTCAAGGCGATGAAGCCCGAAACGGTGCGCGCCACCGGGGCGGACATCATCCTCGGCAATACGTATCACCTGATGCTGCGCCCCGGGGCCGAGCGGGTCGCGCGGCTCGGCGGGCTGCACAAGTTCATGAACTGGGACCGCCCGATCCTGACCGACAGCGGCGGTTACCAGGTGATGAGCCTGTCTGATTTGCGCAAGCTGACCGAAAAGGGCGTCGAGTTCCGCAGCCATATCGACGGCTCCAAGCATATGCTGACGCCCGAAAGGTCGATGGAAATCCAGCGCCTGCTCGGCAGCGATATCGTCATGGCCTTCGACGAATGTCCCCGCGCCGACCGGCCGCGCGACGAAATCGCAGCCAGCATGGAAATGAGCATGCGCTGGGCGAAGCGCAGCCGTGACGGCTTCGATGCGGGCGGCGAGCACGCTGAACGTGCTGCGCTGTTCGGCATCCAGCAGGGCGCACTCGACGAGGAACTGCGCAAAATCAGCGCCGAGAAGCTGACCGACATCGGTTTCGACGGCTACGCCATCGGCGGCCTCGCAGTGGGCGAGGGGCAGGAGGCGATGTTCGCCACACTCGAATTCGCTCCGCAACAGCTGCCGCAGGACCGTCCGCGCTACCTCATGGGCGTGGGCAAGCCCGACGACCTCGTCGGCGCGGTGGAGCGCGGGGTCGACATGTTCGATTGCGTCCTGCCCAGCCGGTCAGGCCGCAACGGGCAGGCCTTTACCTGGAATGGTCCGCTCAACCTGCGCAATGCGCGGTTTGCGGAGGACATGGAGCCTCTCGATGCGCGGTGTTCCTGTTCGGTCTGCTCGACTTATTCGCGCGCCTATCTGCATCACCTGAACAAGGCGGGCGAGATCCTCGGCGCAATGCTGATGACCGAGCACAACATCGCGTTCTACCAGCAGCTGATGCAGGCCATGCGCGATGCGATCGCAGCGGGCAGCTTTGCGACCTTCGCAGGCGACTTCCGACGCGACTATCTCGGCAGCGGCGAGGGATGAACTGGCGGCGCGCAGCGGTCATCGGCGCGTCGGGAGGAATCGGCGCTGCCCTGGCTGCGGGGCTGGAAGCATCGGGAACGCAGGTTGTCCGCCTGTCGCGCAGCGCCGGTGAAGGCGCGATCTTTCTCGATCTCGAAGACGAAACGAGCATCGCCGCGGCCGCCGCCACGATGGCGGAAGGGGGCGAACTCGACCTGGTGATCGTGGCGTCGGGTTATCTCCATTCGGATGGCGAGGGTCCCGAAAAGGACTGGCGGCACCTCGATGCGGCCAATCTTGCACGCTACTTTGCGATCAATGCGACCGGCCCGGCGCTGGTGGCCAAGCATTTCCTGCCGCTCCTGCCGGCAAGGGGGAGGGCGGGCTTCGCAGCCATCTCTGCCCGCGTCGGAAGCATCTCGGACAACCGGCTGGGTGGATGGTACGGCTACCGAGCGAGCAAGGCTGCGCTCAACATGCTGATCCGCACGCTGTCGGTGGAACTGGCGCGCAAGAAGCCCGACGCTTTCTGCATCGGCCTGCATCCCGGCACGGTAGACACCGCGCTGAGCGAACCCTTCCAGCGCAATGTGTCTGCAGGAAAGCTTTTCACGCCCGAGTATTCGGCTGCACGCCTGCTCGAAGTGATTGCCAGCCGCGTTGCCTCGCACAGCGGAAATGTGTTTTCGTTCGACGGCAAGTTGATCGCCCCGTAAATCGCGGTAAATTGGGCATTATCTGACCGAAAGCCAGAATTTGCCGATCAAGTGTCGGAGGAACAGGAGCAGGATGGAGCGCTGGCGCGCCACGAACAGGTCCGCGAACGGAAACTTTTCCGGCCGCAGCCCGCGTGAAGAGATCACCATGCTGGTTGTCCTCGCCTTTGCGACCATACTGCTGTGGCATTCGCCCTATGGCGGCTACCTGCTTTATCCCTTCACGATCCTGTCGACATGGTTCCACGAGATGGGACACGGGCTCGCGGCCATGGCATTCGGCAATGACTTCGAGCGGCTGGTCATCTTCGCCAATGGTTCGGGCTACGCCCTCCATGTGGGCGAGGTCGAGCCATCGCGAATCTCCAGCGCAGCCATAGCCGCAGCAGGGTTGCTGGGCCCGACGGCCGCCGGGTGCGCGCTTATCCTGTCATCGCAGACACGTCGCGCAACGACTGCGGCGCTGGCAGTGCTAGGCATCGTGCTGCTTGCATCGACGCTGATCTGGGTGCGCTCTCTTACGGGCTGGGTCGTGCTGCCGGCAATCGGGGCGGCATGCCTGTGGCTGGCCTTTCGCGGCGCGCAGAACCACCGCAAGTTCGCAGTGCAGTTCCTGGGCGTTCAGGGCTGCATCAGCATCTACCGCGACTTCGACTACCTCTTCAGCGCGGGCGGCATGCTGGACGGCCGGCCGCAGGTCTCCGACACCGGCCACATCGCGCAGGCGCTGTTCCTGCCTTACTGGTTCTGGGGCGGCGTCATTACCGCCATCATTGCAGCAATGGTCTACTGGTCCTTGCGCCGCGCCCATTCGCGCTGAGGCGGTTTCTCGCGCATTTCGAGGATAGTCCCGCGATAGGCGACGAAGTCCCCGTTCGGTTCGGTGAAGCCAGCGCCGATGCTATTTGCCTGCCGCTGCGCATCGGCGAGCGAGGCGTACCATTTGCCGATGCGCGTGCGGGTGAGATAGCGGTAGAATGTCATTGCACCGCAATAACGCAATGGGTGCTGCAAGTTCCCGCAAGTTATTGAAATATATTACGCAAATGAAAAGGGCGGCCCCGAAGGACCGCCCTTTCGTGTTCCGTTGCCGGACCGATCAGCGCGAATAGAATTCGACGACCAGGTTCGGTTCCATCGTGACCGGGTAGGGCACTTCGTCGAGCTTCGGCACGCGGGTGAACGTGATCTTGTCGTTGCCGTCGGGGGCAACGTAGTCCGGAATTTCACGCTCGGGCAGGCTCTGTGCTTCGATGACCAGCGCCATTTCCTTGGCCTTGCTGCCGAGGCTGACGACGTCGCCGACCTTGACGCGGGCCGAGGCGATGTTGGTCTTCACGCCGTTGAGGTAGATGTGGCCGTGGCTCACGATCTGGCGGGCGGCGAAGATGGTCGGAGCGAACTTGGCGCGATAGACGACCATGTCGAGACGCTGCTCGAGCAGGCCGATCAGGTTCTGGCCGGTGTCGCCCTTCATGCGCGACGCTTCCTGGTAGGTGCGCTTGAACTGCTTTTCGGTCACGTCGCCGTAGTAGCCCTTGAGCTTCTGCTTGGCGCGCAGCTGCAGGCCGAAGTCGGACATCTTGCCCTTGCGGCGCTGGCCGTGCTGGCCGGGACCATACGAACGCTTGTTGACCGGGGAATTCGGACGACCCCAGATGTTTTCACCCATCCGGCGGTCGAGTTTGTACTTGGCGCTCTTGCGCTTCGACATGAGTCGTATCCTTCAATTTGCTGAACTGCCCCATTGACAGCCATCCAACCCGGCATCGCACCGCAGGAATCCCAGGGACTTCTACGCGGCCACCGCTTCACCGGGGTGCGGGGCCAATTAGCGAAGGCGCGCGCATAGCAGGATTGGCGCCTGCGTCAAGCGCCTCGGGCAGCTTCGCAGAAGGCGCGGACGAGGTCCGGGTCCTTGATGCCGGGAGCCGTTTCGACGCCGGAAGACGTATCGACCAGCGGGGCTGCGGTCAGGTGGACGGCATCGGCGACGTTGGCAGGAGACAAGCCGCCAGCAAGGCCCCAGCCGGAACGGCCCTTCTGGGCTGCAAGCAGCGACCAGTCGAACCGCAGTCCCATCCCGCCGGGAAGCGCGGCGTCCTTCGGCGTTTTCGCGTCGAACAACAGCAGGTCTGCCACACCGCGATAGTCTTCGGCCCGGGCTACATCGGCGGCAGTTGATACCGGGATTGCCTTCCAGACCGGCAAGCGGAACCGCGCCTTCACCTGTGCGACGCGCGCGGGTGTCTCTTCGCCGTGCAATTGCACCGCGTCGAGCCGCCCGGCGGCAATGCCTTCCGCCATTGTGCTATCGTCGGCATCGACGAACAGTCCGACCCGCCCGATGCGGCTGCCGGCCCTTGCGGCAAGCGCCGCCGCAGCGTGTCCGCCGATATGTCGGGGAGAGGGCGGAAAGAAGACCAGCCCCACGAAATCGGCCTGCGAGGCGATTGCTGCGTCCAGCGCTTCGGCAGTTGCTATGCCGCAGATCTTGATCAGGGGGGCACCCATTGCCTCTACCTAGTCGGCCACCAGGGGCTTTGCCAGAACCACGAATTCGAGCGGCGGATTCCGCAGGATAGGGAAGGGCCGCCGTTCGCCCGTCGGACGATAGCCGCTGCGTTCGTACCATGCGATGAGCGAGTTTCTTTGGGAGATGACGGTCATCTCCATGGCCTTCAGACCCATTGAACGCGCTTTCTCCTCGGCTCCGCGCAGGAGCTTCGTTCCCAGGCCTGCCGATTGCAGGGTTGGGGAAACGGTCAGCATGCCGAGGTAACCGAGCGTGTCGCTGACGGCGGTCACGGCAACGCAGCCGACGATCCTGTCCTCTTCGTTGCGCGCAACACACAGGGCGATGCCGGGCGCGTCGATCATCCCCTCGATCTCGTCCATCGAGGTGCGCTCACCCTCGAGGAGGTCGGCCTCGTGGGTCCAGCCGCGGCGCGCGGAATCGCCGCGATAGGCGCTTTCGACCAGCTGCCGGATTTCTTCGGCGTCTTGCGGCGACGCCTCCTCGAATCGATTCAAAGTGTCGCCTCGATCGCGCGGGCGGCTTCTGCGGGATCGTCGGCCCGGCTGATCGGGCGACCGATGACCAGCACGCTGGCCCCGTCGTCGCGCGCTTGCCGGGGTGTTACGACACGCTTCTGGTCGCCGACCGCGCTGCCTGCCGGGCGCAGGCCGGGAACGACGAAATAGCCGTCCTTCCACTGGCTGTGGACTGCCTTGACCTCTTGGCCAGAGCACACGATGCCGTCGAGCCCGCTTTCGTGCGCCAGTTCGGCAAGGCGCATGACATGGTCGTGCGCGCTTCCCTGCACGCCTGTGCGCTGAAGATCTCGGTCGTCCATGCTGGTCAGCATGGTGACACCGACGACCTTGGTATGCTCGCCCGCCGCAGCCTTGGCGTCTTCCATCATGGCCCGCCCACCGCTGGCGTGGATGGTGATGATCGCCGGCTCCAGCGAATGGATCGCGTGCATCGCGCCGGCCACGGTGTTGGGAATGTCGTAAAGCTTGAGGTCGAGGAAGATCGGCAGGCCGAGCTGGCCGATCATGTGCACCCCGTGCGCCCCGTGCGCGCAGAAGAACTCGAGGCCCAGCTTGATGCCGCCCACGTGCGCCTTCACCTTTTCGGCCAGGGCAACGCCGTCCCTCAGGCGCGGGACGTCCAGCGCAAGGTAGATCGGATTGCTCATGCCCGCTGATCGGGTTCGGGCTCGACCGGATTGGCCGGTTCCGCAGCGGGCGAGGCGGTGGCTTCGACGGGTGCGGGGGCCGTGACGGGCGTATCGTCCACCCGCGGGCTCGCCATCTTGGCCGTTGCCTGCTCCAGCGCGGAGATACGCCGGGCCTGCCGCCAGCGGACGCCGCGGTGATAGAGCCACATCGGGATGAGTCCGATCATGAACGAAACGATCACGAGCGCAGGGACGCGCGTGTCCCAGACGATGCCGGGCCAGATCCGCACGTCGATCTGCTTGTCCCAGTTGCCGAAGGAGAAGGCGAGCACCGCCACCAGCAGCAATACCCAAAGGATCGTCCGGACAATCTGCATTCTGCGTTACCCCTCAGCTGTTTGGCCGCGATGCTAGGCGCGCATCACTCGCGCGGCAAGGTCAGCCGAAGACGCGGTCGAAAATCGTGTCGACGTGCTTGAAGTGATAATCGAGGTCGAACCGTTCCTCGAGCTGTTCGACGGTCAGCGCGGCGGTCACCTCCTCGTCCTGCTTCAGCAGGTCGAGCAGCATCAGCCTGCCGTCCGATTCCCAGACCTTCATCGCATTGCGCTGGACAAGGCGGTAGGCGTCCTCGCGGCTCACGCCGTTCTGGGTGAGGGCGAGGAGGACGCGCTGCGAGTGAATGAGGCCGCCCATGCGGTCCATGTTCGCCTGCATGCGCTCGGGATAGACCAGCAGCTTGTCGACTACGCCGGTCAGGCGGGCGAGCGCGAAGTCGAGCGTGATGGTCGCATCGGGGCCGATGAAGCGTTCGACCGACGAGTGCGAGATATCGCGCTCGTGCCACAGCGCCACGTTTTCCAGCGCGGGCAGGGCATAGGCGCGGATCATGCGGGCCTGGCCGGTCAGGTTCTCGGTCAGGATCGGGTTGCGCTTGTGCGGCATGGCCGACGAGCCCTTCTGGCCGGGCGAGAAATATTCCTCGGCTTCAAGCACTTCGGTGCGCTGGAGATGGCGGATTTCCACGGCAAGGCGCTCGATCGAGCCGGCAATTACGGCAAGCGTCGAGAAATACATGGCGTGGCGATCGCGCGGGATGACCTGCGTCGAGACGGGCTCTGCCTTGAGGCCCATTTTCTCGGCGACATATTCCTCGACCGACGGATCGATGTTGGCGAAGGTGCCGACCGCGCCCGAAATCGCGCAGGTCGCGATCTCCTCGCGCGCGGCGAGGAGGCGGGTCTTGCAGCGGTCGAATTCGGCATAAGCCTGCGCCAGCTTGAGGCCGAAGGTCACCGGCTCTGCGTGGATGCCGTGGCTGCGGCCGATGGTTGGCGTGTACTTGTGCTCTTTCGCCCGGCGCTCGATTGCTTCGAGCAGGGCGTCCATGTCTTCAAGCAGGATGTCCGTTGCACGGGCCAGCTGCACGGCAAGCGTGGTGTCCAGCACATCGCTGCTGGTCATGCCCTGGTGCATGAAACGTGCCTCGTCGCCGACGTTTTCGGCCACCCAGGTGAGGAAAGCGATCACATCGTGCTTGGTGACGGCTTCGATCGCATCGATCGCTTCCACGTCGATCTTGGGGTCGGTGGCCCACCAGTCCCACAGGGCCTTGGCCGCGCTTTTCGGCACCACGCCGAGTTCGCCGAGCTTCTCGGTCGCGTGGGCTTCGATCTCGAACCAGATGCGGTATTTCGCTTCCGGCTCCCAGAGAGCGGTCATGGCAGGGCGGGCATAGCGGGGGACCATCGGTCGACTCCGTGAAGAAAAGGCAGGGCTGGCGTTTGCGCAGCGCGCTAGGCAAGGCAGCCCGAACTGGCAAGGGCGCACGGTCGGTTGCGCATACGTTATTGGACGATTTCGCCATTATCGGACAGCCGCGCTTGTTCGATTGCAAGCGGCTGCGATTGCGGTAAGTTGTTCTTCATGAACGACCAATCGATCCAATCGGCCGCAAGAATTTCCCTCGTCACGGGCGCTGCAATCTGGCTGGCACTGGCAGCTCCCGCCCATGCGGGCGACAAGGTGATTTACGGGGAAGCGCCGGAATGGGTCGACAAGGTGGCGTTGTCGCGGGTGAACGTCGAAAGCGATCCTTCGGCGCTGATCTACGATTGGCAGCATCGCCTCGAAAACGGTGTGGTGAGCGAATACGCCGACACGGCCATCAGGATCGACAATCCGGACCTGCTGATGGAGCACGGGACGGTCACGCTCGCATGGCTGCCGGACAAGGGCGACCTCACCGTCCACCAGGTGCAGATTATCCGCGGGGCGGAGATCATCGACGTGATTGCCTCGGGCGCCCAGTTTGACGTGCTTCGCCGTGAACAGGGGCTGGAGCAGCGCTTGCTCGACGGCCAGCTGACCGCGACGCTGGCAGTCCCCGGCCTGCAGGTCGGCGATATCCTCCGGGTTAGCCACACCGTGACTATCGCCGACCAGGCGCTGGGCGAGGAAATGCAATCGTCGCAGTATCTTGTGCCCGCGCCTTGGCAGGTCGGCTTCTCGCGCGCGATTGTGAGCTGGCCCGAAAGTACCGATGTCTATTTCGGTGCGGAAGATTTCGCCCGCCTCCCGCAGCCGGTCACGCGCGACGGCTATCGAACGCTGACCGTCACGCTGCCGATCGACGAACCGCCGGAAATGCCCGGCGACGCACCTTCGCGGTTCAATCGCGATCCGATCTTGCGAGTCGGTACATTTGCCGACTGGCAGGAACTGTCCCGTTCCTTTGCGCCTCATTACGAGAAAGCCGCCAAGGTCGCCGACGATAGCGCGGTTGCCGCCAAGGCGCGCGAGATCATGGCCAAGTCCGCCGATCCTCTGGAGCGAACCGCCATGGCGCTTCGTCTGGTCCAGGACGAGGTCAGCTACCTCCTCAACGGGCTCGATGGCGGGAACTACATGCCGCAATCGGCCGCAGAGACCTGGGAAAAGCGATACGGCGACTGCAAGGCGAAATCCGTCCTGCTCTATTCGCTCCTGACCCGCATGGGCATCGACGCGCGGCCGGTGCTTGTCACCACGACGGGCGGTGATGCGCTGCCCGAACTCCTGCCGATCCCGGGCAATTTCGATCACATGATCGTGCACGCCAATATTGGCGGAACCGACTACTGGCTCGACGGGACGAGCACCGCGACGCGGCTGACCAATATCGGCGAAGTCCCGGCGTTCTATTACGCCCTTCCGCTGAGCGAAGGAGGCTCCGGCCTCGTCCCCATGACGCAGCGCCGCCAGCCGTGGCCCGACATGGTCATGGACCTCACCAGCGACTATTCCGCCGGTGTCGACTTCCCGGCGCTGTTTACGCTCAAGATGTCGATCTACGGCGCGCGCGGAGCCGGCTTCCGCGCGGCTGCCGACGAGGCGGACGAGGACAAGCTGAAACAGTTCGCGCAAGGATTCTCGACCGGACCTGGCGGCGCGGTGACTTCGGTCACGCTCGAATACGATGACGAGGCAGCTGCCGGCGTGCTGGAGGTCAAGGGCGTGATGCCCGGCGACTTCGCATGGAGCGACGGACGCCTGCGGCTCTCCTCGGACCAGTCGCAACAGTATAACTTCAATCCCGACCGCGCGCGTTCCGAATGGCGCGACATTCCCGTGTTCACTCCGGGCCCGCAATATAACCGTATCGCCGCAACCATCATCTTGCCCGAGGGGCTGGACGGGTTCGAGAATACCGGGCCGCAGTCGATCGACACCGGTTTTGCAAACACGACTCTCAAAGGGGTCACCAGCCACCTCGGCAACAAGGTGACCTATAATGTGGATGTGTGGCAGGACCTCGGCGAGGTGCCGGCGGCCGAGCTGCCGACCCACAAGCGCAAGGTACGCGAGATAAATTCGATCAAATCCGAACTGCTCGCGCCTGAAGACTTCGCCTGGCGCTGGGAAGTCGATGCCAAGGAACTGGCCCGCCGCACCGCGCCGCTGGTCGAGGCGTATGACAAGGCCGTCGCCTTCGCATCCAGTGACGATTGGGGGCCGCTCAGCCAGCGCGCCAGTTTCCGCGCGCAGATCTTCGACTGGAAGGGCGTGCTCGAAGATCTCGACACGCTGATCGAGAACCAGCCGAGCGCCAATCTCTACAGCTGGCGTGGTGCCGTGCACGAGGCCCTGGGCGACCGCGAGGCAGGCATTGCCGATGCGCGGATTGCATACGATCTCGATCCGGCGTCGGCCTATGCGTTCAGCCTTGCCGAAATGCTGGCCTATGCAGGCAAGCGGGACGAGGCGCTCGAGCTGCTCGATTCGCTCCCGGTCGGCGATGACGAGGAAGTGTCGTTCGCCAGCACCTATGCCACCGTGGCAGGGCTTGCTGGCCGCACGCAGGATGCGCTCGAAGTCCTATCGCGGCAGGTTGCCGCCAAGCCGACGAATGCATCTGTCCTCAATGCCGACTGCTGGTTCCGCGGCCTGTTCGATATCGAGGCGGAAGGCGCCATGCCGACCTGCACCAAGGCGATTGAGCGCGCATCAAACAGTGCGCCCATGCTCGATAGCCGGGCGATGGTCAGCTACCGCCTGGGCAATTTCGACGCTGCGCTGAAGGATCTCGACAGCGCGCTAGAACTGGCACCCAACCTGTCCGCCTCGCTTTACCTGCGCGGCATCGTGCGATTGGAAAAGGGCGACAAGGGCGGCCGGGTCGATGTGGAGCGTGCGCTGCGCATGGCACCGGAGCTGGCTGCGCGGTACGCAGCGCACGGCGTCGCACCCCGCAGATAGTATTTACCGGTCCTAGATCAGGCCCTTGGCGCGTAGCGATACGTGGCTGCCGCGACCTACGATGACGTGGTCGTGCACGGTAATGTTCAGAAGCCGTCCGGCCTCCGCGATCCGGCTGGTGATCTGGATATCCGCGCGGCTGGGTTCGGGATCCCCGCTCGGGTGGTTGTGCACGAGGATCAGCGCGGTCGCCCCGATGTCGAAGGCCTTGCGGATCACTTCGCGCGGATGGATGGCAGCTTCGTCCACCGACCCTTCGGCGGCCAGGTGGTCGAGGATCAGGCGGTTGCGCGTGTCGAGATAGAGTATCCGCACGCGCTCATGCTTGAGATGGCCCATGTCGATAGCGAGATAGTCGAGCAGGGCCTGCCAGCTTCCCAACACCGGTTGCTGCTCTATAGCGCCGCGGGCCATGCGCCGCGCTGCCAGCGCGACGGCGTGCAGCGAGGCGGCACTGGCTTCTCCCATTCCCTTGACCTGCGCCAGCGCTTGCGGATCGGCGTTCAGCACGCCGGCAAAGGAACCGAAGCGCGCAATCAGCGTCTTTGCCAAGGGCTTGGTGTCTCCTTGCCGGAACGCCGAAAAGAGGAGGTATTCGAGCAATTCGTAATCGGCCAATGCCTCCGACCCGCCCTTGAGCAGTCGCTGGCGAAGCCGTTCACGGTGTCCTGCACCGGAATGCTCCTTTGATATGCTGCCCCCGTCCGACAAATCGCGACCCTATTTAGCGACCTTTCAAAGGCTTGCATTGCCTTCGCGCGGCGATGGGCGCAAGTGTGCGCGTAATGGATGAGGGTGAAATCGCAGGCATGACGAGCCATCGGCCGCGCTGGCGCAAGAAGCGTTATGCCGTGCCCGGCCTCTCGCTGCTCACCCTGCTGGCGGTATTCCTGATGGCGTGGGCCAATCGCGAAAGCATCGCGCACGATTTCATCCGCGACCAGTTCGACGCCTATGGCATCGAAGGTACTTACGAAATCGAACGCATCGGCGGGCAAACGCAGGTCATCTCCGATCTCGTGATCGGCGATCCGGCGGCGCCCGACCTCACCGCGAAGCAGGCCGTCGTGAAGCTCAAATATCGGCTGGGGTTGCCGCAAATCGGCAGCATCACGCTGGTGGAGCCGCGGCTCTACGCGACCTACCTCGACGGGAAACTGAGTTTCGGCTCGCTCGATCCGCTGGTATTTGCCGAAAGTGAGGAGGAGCCCGGACTTCCCGCGTTCAACGTCGCGATACGTGACGGTCGCGGCTTGCTCGAAACGGACTATGGCCCGGTCGGCTTCAAGCTCGAGGGGAGGGGACCGCTCGATAACGGATTCACGGGCATTTTCGCGGCAGTTGCGCCCAATCTTGCGATTGGTGGATGCGAAGCGCGGCAGACGACGCTTTACGGCAAGGTGTCGACCGATGGAGGCACGCCGCAGTTTTCAGGCCCGCTGAGGCAGCAAATCCTGACCTGCGAGGAGAATGGCATCCGGGTAGCCGGGCTTGTCGCGGAACTCGATGCCGCCATGACGCCGCAACTGTCCGATCCCTCGATCGAGGCGCGGATCGACACGGACGCGCTCGCCATTCCGGGCGGTGCAGCCCAGTCGCTTGCAGGGACGATCCGTGCACAGATGCGGGGCGATGATGCCACCGCGCGCTTCTCGCTTGCCGCGCGCGGCTTCGAGACCCCGCAGGCTCTCGCCGCCGTCATGACCGCCGAAGGTGTTGCGCGCAGTCGCGGCGGATTCGAGCGTTTGGAAATCGATGGCAATCTGGAAGGCAACGGCCTGCGCCTCGGCAGTGGTCTTGTCGCCGGCATCGGAAGCTTGTCCGAAGCGGGCGAGGGCACACTTATCGAACCGATAGTCCGTAGGATCGCTGAATCGCTCCAGGCACAAACCCGTGGCAGCTCGCTGGAAGCGCGCGTCAGGTACCGCCAAGACGCCAGGGGGTATTCGCTCCTGATCCCGCAGGCCGAATTGGCTGGAGGCAGGGGGGCGCGCATTCTCTCCCTGTCGCGGGTCCAGGTGGGCGCCAGTACAGGAGAGGCTGCACGCGTCTCCGGTAACATCGCGACCGGTGGTCCCGGCCTGCCGAGCATTTCGGGCCGCATGGAAAACAATGGCGGGGCCGGTCCGGTCTTCCGCCTGTCCATGGCGTCCTACGAAGCTGGCGGATCGACCCTTGCGATCCCCCGCATGAGCATCGTGCAAGGCGCTGGCGGGGCGTTCGGCTTTTCCGGCCAGGTAGAGGCGACCGGCCCGGTGCCCGGCGGCGCAGTCGATGGCCTCTCGGTTCCGGTCAGCGGGCGCTATGGACCTGACGGTGCGCTCGCCCTTTGGCGGGACTGCACGCGGATCGCGTTCCGCCGCATCGCCCTTGCCGACCTCAATATCGCAGGGCCAGGCCTCACGCTTTGTCCGCCGCCGGGGCGCCCGATGCTGCGCAGCGGGCCTGCCGGTATTCAGTTCGCAGCTGGCGCTCCTTCTCTCGACCTCAAAGGTTCGCTTGCCGACACGCCCATCCGCATCGCTAGCGGGCCAGTGGGCTTTGCCTGGCCCGGTACGATCAGCGCTCGCAATCTCGCAATAACGCTTGGTCCGGCGGAGACCGCCAGCCGTTTCGTCATCAGCGATCTCGACGCGCGGGTGGGCGAGAATATCGCCGGTACGTTCTCCGACGCGGACATCCAGCTTGCATCCGTGCCGCTCGCTATCAGCAATGCTGCCGGAAACTGGGATTACACCGGCGGCGTGTTCACCATCGGCAATGCCTCGCTGCGTGTCGCCGATCGCGAGGAGCCCGACCGTTTCCAGCCACTCGTCGCCAACGGCGGCACCCTCACATTGCGCGACAGTATCATCGACGCGCGTGCCGAACTGCGCGATCCCTACGAGGGTCGGCTCATCACGATCGCCGATATCTGGCACAATCTGGGAACGGGGGCAGGGTATGCCGACCTCGACGTGCCCGGTATCGTATTCGACGAGAACTTCCAGCCGTCACCATCCAGCAACATCTGCTTCGACGGGGGCGAGCCGGGCCCGCGGGAGCCAAGCGGCCTCAGCTGCCTTGCGCTGGGCGTCGTCGCAAATGCGGAAGGGACTGTCACCGGTCGCGGCCGGATCGACTGGGACAGCGATGGCGAAGTCACCAGCACGGGAACCTTCTCGACCGACGACTTCGACTTTGCAGCCGCATTCGGGCCCGTCGAAGGAGCCAGCGGTACCATCGAATTCACCGACCTGCTTGGCCTGACGACCGCGCCCGGCCAGAAACTGCGGGTCGCCTCGATCAATCCCGGCGTCGAGGTGCTGGATGGTGAGATCGAGTTCGAACTGCGCGGCGGTGAAGTGCTCGCGGTTGCCGGCGGAAGCTGGCCTTTCATGGGCGGCCGTCTGATCCTGCGCGAGGTCGATGTGACCTTCGGCGTAGAGGAAGAGCGGCGCTACATTTTCGAGATTGTCGGTCTGGATGCCGCGCAGTTCGTCGCCCAGATGGAGTTCGAGAATATCTCCGCGACGGGTATCTTCGACGGAACCGTGCCGATTGTCTTCGGTGAAAACGGCAATGGCCGGATCGACGAAGGCATCCTTCTCTCGCGCCCCCCGGGCGGCAATATCTCCTATGTCGGCGAGCTGACCTATGAAGACCTCTCGCCGGTCGCCAATTACGCCTTCGACGCCTTGCGCAGCATGAACTTCACGCAGATGCGCGTGGTCATGGAAGGTCCGCTGGCAGGCGAGATCGTCACCCGCGTACGCTTCGACGGCGTCAGCCAGGGCGAGGGGGCGAAGAAGAATTTCGTGACCCGCCAGCTTGCCAAACTGCCGATCCAGTTCCGCATCAACATCAGGGCCCAGTTTTACCAGCTGCTGACGTCTCTGAAGGCGCTCTACGATCCGGCCGCCGTGCGCGATCCGCGCGAACTGGGCCTGCTGAGCGACGATGGTACCCGTTTCCTGCGCCGCTCCGTCACCGGCGAGGAAGTGAAACCCGACATTGACCCGGAAGATGTCATTCCGGATGAACCCACCATTCAGGACCAGGAAAGCGAGTAGGGGCTATGAGAACCGTGGAATTGACTGACCCTGCGCCCCTTGCAAGAAGCGCCGCCATGGAAGTTTCAAGCAGGAGACCGGGTTTGCGGATCTTGGCCGTCGGGATTGTCCCGTTCGTGCTTGCGGGGTGCATCACGCTGGAAGCACCGACCGAGCCGATCGTGATCGAACTCAACGTCAATATCCGGCAGGAAGTGATCTACCGGCTCGCGGAAGACGCGGGCAACACGATCGAGGAAAACGCGGATATCTTCTGATGGGTGATTTTATGACCAGGACCATGACCAAGACGATGCTGGCTGCAGCCGTGGCTGCGACCGCGCTGGGCGGCATCGCGACCCCTGCCTTTGCGCAGCGCGACCCGGCCTATGCAGCGGCCCGCGCTTCGGGCGAGGTGGGCGAGAAGATGGACGGCTACCTCGGCATCGTCGGCGCCGAAACGCCGGAGCTTCGCCGGATCGTCAACGACATCAATATCAAGCGCCGCGCCGTCTATGCGGAACGGGCGCAGGCCAACAATGCCACGCTCGAGGAATACGCGCTGACCGCAGGTTGCCAGGCAATTCTGGCGACTTCGCCGGGCGAAAAATACCAAGCGCCCGACGGTAGCTGGCAGACCCGTTCCAGCGCAGCCCCCTTGCGTGATTCGCGCTGCCCCTGAGGCTATTGGTCCCGGCGCATTGTTGCTCCGGTGACCAATATGCGACGGGTGTTGCGTTTAAAGGCGTAATTCGCCTTCCCTCTATGTTGACTCGCAAAGGCCCCCCTTCTAAGGGGGCCGCGCCCTTGGCGGGCAAGTCCCTGCGCGTGCCGCGCAACCCCCTTTAAAGGAGCAAGGCATGAGCGACGACAAACCCGCACGGGAACCCATCGAGGAGGATGCGCGGATCGACGCGCTGGAAAAGCGGCTCGCAGCCGCCCAGCAGCGCGAAGAGGAGCGTAACCGCCCGCAGGTTTCCGGTTCCGATGCGAACTATCGCAGCGGCAACCGGGTTCTGGCGGATCTGCTCGGAGGGCTCCTTGGCGGTTCGGTGATCGGTTATGCCATTGGCTACTTTACCGGCACGAACCCGTGGGGTCTGTTGGTGGGACTGTTCCTCGGGATAGTCGTTGCCTTCAGGAACATCATCCGCGCGGCAAACCAGCGCCCCGAAGAATGATCCCGCAATGGGGATTCCGGGGCGCTCGTTACAGGATTTAGGGACGTAACAGACGTGGCAGCCGAACAGGCCAAAGTCGATCCGATGCACCAGTTCACCATCCAGCCGCTCGGCGGTTCGGAGGGCTGGGAACTCGCGGGCTACAATATTGCCTTCACCAACAGCGCGCTGTGGATGCTTATCACCACGGTCGTGCTCTTCGTGTTCGTGCTCGGCGGCATGCAGCGCCAGCTCGTGCCCGGCCGCTGGCAGATGATGGTGGAAACCTTCACCGGCTTCATCGACAACATGCTCGAAGCGAACATCGGCAAGGCCGGGCGCAAGTACGTGCCTTATGTCTTCAGCCTGTTCATGTTCATTCTGTTCGCCAACCTGCTCGGCCTCATGCCGCTGGGCGTTATCGGGCTTCACCCTTTCACCTTCACCAGCCATTTCACGGTGACCGGTGTGCTGGCGATCATCAGCTTCGCGATCGTCCTGATCGTCGGTTTCTGGAAGCACGGGCTGCACTTCTTCTCGCTCTTCGTGCCGCATGGCACGCCGCTGCCGATGATCCCGGTGATCGCGCCGATCGAATTCATCTCGTTCATGGTGCGCCCGTTCAGCCTCGGCCTGCGACTGTTCGTCGCCATGATGGCCGGCCACGTGCTGCTCGAAGTGCTGTCCAGCTTCGTAATCGACGGTACCAATGCCGGTCTCCTGTGGGGCGGCATCGTGGGCCTGCCGAGCTTCCTTCTGATGGTTGGTATCTGCGCGCTCGAACTGCTGGTCGCAGGCATCCAGGCCTATGTTTTCGCTCTTCTGACGTCGCTGTACATCAACGACGCCGAGAACCTTCACTAAGTCTTCAATTCAAAGTTTTTCCCAAAGGAGTTTGTCATGGAAATGGAAGCTGCAAAGCTGGTTGGCGCCGGTCTCGCTGCAATCGGTGCCGGCATGGCCGCCATCGGTGTGGGTAACGTCTTCGGTTCGTTCCTCGAAAGCGCTCTGCGCAACCCGGGTGCTGCCGACGGCCAGCAGGGCCGCCTGTTCATCGGCTTCGCCGCTGCCGAACTTCTCGGCCTGCTGGCGTTCGTCGTTGCCATGATCCTGATCTTCGTCGCCTAATCGACGACTTTCGAGATCGCACCGGTCGGGATACGCCCGGCCGGTGCCATAAATTTTTCGCACCCGCTTTTCGAGAGCTGCAATGCCCCAGATAGCACAGCTTGCCGATACGTGGTCCAGTCAGGTCTTCTGGCTGCTGGTCTTCTTCGGCATCACTTTCTTCGTCATCGGCAAGGGCATGGTGCCCAAGGTGATGGAAACCGTTGCCCAGCGCGACGGCCAGATCGCCGCTGACCTCGCCGCAGCAAAGGCTGCGCGCGATGCGGCCGACGAGCAGGAAGATGCCTGGCGGGTGCGTGAGAATGAAAACCGCGCCGCTGCACAGGCGATCGTGGCCAAGGCCAAGGACGAGGCTGGCGCCAAGTCCGAAAAGAAGCTCAAGGCTGCGCAAACCCGCATCGACAAGAAGCTCGCCGACGCGGAAGCACGCATCGGTGAAGCCCGTACTGCGGCTCTTGCCGAAGTCGAAAGCGTCGCAGTCGAAGCGGCACAGGACATCGTCCAGCGTCTCGCCGGCGTGAAGGTGACCAAGCCTGCCGCCGCCAAGGCAGTGAAGGAGGCAATGGCCAATGGCTGAAACCACTCCTGAAGTCTTCGCGACGGAAGCGGCCGAAGTGAGTACCGAAGTCGGTCACGGCGGTGCCGGTACGCATGCAGAGCCCGAACTGTTCGGCCTTGCACCGTTCCAGATCGTCTCGGTCGCGATGCTCATCCTGCTGCTCATCGCGTTCTTCGGCGCCAAGGTCCACAAGACCATCGCCGGCGGCCTCGACAGCAAGATCGCCGCGATCAAGGACCAGCTGGAAGAAGCCAAGCAGCTCCGCGCCGAAGCCGAAGCGCTTCGCCAGGAATATGCCGACAAGATCGCCGGTGCCGAAAAGGATGCCGAAGCCATGCTCGCCAATGCGCAGCATGAGGCTGACGCGATCCTCGAAAAGGCGGAAGCCGACAGCCAGGCCATGGTCGAGCGTCGCAAGCGTATGGCGGAAGACAAGATCGCTGCTGCAGAGCGTGAAGCGGTCGAGGACGTCCGCAACCGCGCTGCGCTGGCCGCGACCGCTGCCAGCCGTGCGCTGATTGCCGACAAGCACGACGCCGATGCCGACAAGGCGCTGGCAGACAAGGTCATCGCCGGCATCTGACGAGCCGACCTTTCAGGACACGAAAAAGCGCGCGAGGCCTTCGGGTTTTGCGCGCTTTTTTCTTTCAATCCCGGATTGACACGCTATTGCGAAGCGTTAGCAAAAAAGGATCGTTTCGTGAATCGTATCTTCCTAACAAAGCTGCATCTCATCGCGGCTGCCATCATGTTCCCCGCCATCCTGATGTTCCTCGTGACGGGGGCGCTTTATACGTGGGGCAACACCGGCGAATGGCGGGAAGAGTCAGTCCTTGTGCCGCTCGAGCAGCCGCTTGCGGAAGACGAGGCACAGCTGAAGCAGGTCGCGCTTGCCGGCCTCGCGCAGCAGGGCCTTTCCGCGCCGAGCGGCAAGACCAAGGTGAGCAACGAGGATGGCGAAATTTCGCTGTCCTGGTCGGGCGCGCGCAGCGAGGCGAAGGTGGTCGCGACCGATGATCCGCTGGTCGCCGAGGTCGAGGTGAAGGAAGCTTCGCTCCACCGCTGGCTGGTCCAACTGCACAAGGCGAAGGGCAGCACGGCCTTCAAGATCTATGCGACGGTCCTGGCGATCGTCCTCCTCTTGCTGGTGCTCAGCGGCGTGATCATGGGCCTTCAGGTCAAGGCGCTGCGCAAGCTTACGATCACCTGGAGCGTCGTGGGCGCTGCCGCATTCGTGGGCTTCGTCCTGCTGGGCTAGGGCTCCAGCACGATCTTCCCGACGATCTCTCCTGCCTCCATCGCTTCGAAGGCTTCGCGCCATCGGGCGAGGGGCAGGGTACGTTCGATATGGGGGCTGATCCGGCCTTCGCTTGCCAAGCGCCCCAGTTCGGCGGCGATCCGCTTGGCGCGGTCGGGGAAGCGGCGCGCATATTCCCCGGCCCGCACGCCGACCACCGAGAATCCCTTGATCAGCGGGATATTGACCGCGATTTCGGGGATGCGTCCGGCGACGAACCCGACGACCAGTAGCTTCCCTCCAAAGGCGACGCAGCGGGTGCTCTCGTCGAAAACGTCCCCGCCGATAGGATCGAAGACCAGGTCGCAGAGCTTGCCACCGGTAAGTTCCGCCACCTCTTCACGGAAGCGGCCCGTGTTGAGGACTGCCGCGTCCGGGGCGGCGATCCGCTCGAGTACGGCCAGCTTGTCTTCCCGGTGCGAGGCGGCAATGACGCGGGCTCCGAGCGCTTTGGCCAGGTCGCAGGCTGCAAGCCCGACCCCGCCGCTTGCGCCGTGGACCAGCACCGTCTGGCCCTCCTCTAATCGGCCTAGCTCGACCAGGGCGACATAGGCCGTGTGGTAGGCTGCGCCCATGGCCGCAGCGTCGGGAAAGCCGAGGCCGGCCGGGACGGGCCTGAGCGACGAGACGGGAAGGGCCACGAATTCCGCAAAGGCGCCGGTTTTCGCGCCGCCCATGACGCGGTCGCCGGGCGTGAAGCCGCTGCCTTCATCGGCCTCGACCACCTCACCTGCCATTTCGAGGCCGCTGACGAAGGGCACGTCCGGCTTGAACTGGTAGGTTCCGCGGGTCATCAGCAGGTCGGGATAGTTGAGCGAAGCCGCACGAACCCTGACGAGGACCTGCCTCTCTTCCCGCACGGGGTCGGCGATATCCTCGATCTGCGTCCCCGAAAGGTCGGACGACAGCGACCGGACGACGAGTGCCTTCATGGCGTCAGAAGTTGTCCTTGGCTGCCCGGAGCGCCGCGAACGTTTCTGCGGGCGTGCTGCCGCCCCAGCGATCGCGCAGTTCCGCGCTGTCCGCGCGCAGGAAGGGGTTGGTAATCAGCTCGCGCGACAGGACGGTGGGAACGGTCGGTTCACCCTTGGCCCGCTTCTCTTCCACCCGGGCGGCGTAGAGCTGCAGCTCGGTATTGTCGGGATCCGCGTGCAACGCGAACTTCGCGTTCGATGCCGTATATTCGTGCGCGCAGTAGAGCAGCGTGTTTTCGGGCATCTGCCTGATCCGCTCCAGGCTGTGCCAGAACTGGTCGGGCTTGCCTTCGAACATCCGCCCGCAGCCGAGTGCGAAGACGCTGTCGCCGACGAAGGCGAGGTCGGCTTCGGGAATGTGGTAGGCGATATGGCCGTTGGTGTGGCCCGATACGTCGATCACGCGCGCGTGCCAGCGGCCCAGTTCGACCTTGTCGCCATTGCCCACGACGCGGTCGATCGGGGTCAGGCGCTCGACTTCCTGCGGGGCGACGACCTTGGCGCCGGTGGCCTCGACGATGGCCTTGTTCCCGCCGGCATGGTCCGGATGCCAGTGCGTGTTCCACACCTGCGTGATGCGCCAGCCCTTCGCATCGGCCTGCCTCAGGTATACCGCGCCGTCGGGCGTATCGATTGCGGCGGTTTCGCCGCTTTCGGGATCGTGGAGGAGGAAGCCGTAATTGTCGGCAAGGCAGGGGAACTGGTGAACCTGTAGCATGGCGGGCAGCCTACGCCCGTTGCCCCCTATAGGAAAGGCCCGCCTGCTCGGGTGAGCAAGCGGGCCTTCCTGATTACCCTGATGAAGGGAGGAAGAGCTTAGTCTTCCTTCTTCTTCAGCGCTTCGCCGAGAATGTCGCCGAGCGAAGCACCCGAGTCCGACGAACCGAACTGTGCGACTGCTTCCTTCTCTTCGGCGATCTGGCGGGCCTTGATCGAGAAGGTCGGCTTCTTCGAACGATCGAAGCCGGTGACCATCGCGTCGACCTTGGCGCCGGGCTGGAAGCGATCCGGACGCTGCTCGTCGCGGTCGCGGCCGAGGTCCGAACGCTTGATGAAGCCGGTCGCGCCGTCTTCGCCGACCTGCACTTCGAGACCGCCATCGCGGACTTCGAGGACGGTCACGGTGACGACCTGGTTCTTGCGCAGCGAGCTGCCGGCACCGGCTTCGGTCGGAGCACCCTTTTCGAGCTGCTTCATGCCGAGGCTGATGCGTTCCTTCTCGACGTCGACGTCGAGAACGACGGCTTCGACCTGCTCACCCTTGCGGTGCAGGGCAAGGGCGTCTTCACCCGAGATGCCCCAAGCGATGTCCGACATGTGGACCATGCCGTCGACGTCGCCCGGAAGGCCGATGAAGAGACCGAATTCGGTGGCGTTCTTGACTTCGCCTTCGACCTTCGTGCCGACCGGATGGGCTTCGGCGAACTCTTCCCACGGATTGCGCTGGGCCTGCTTGAGGCCGAGGCTGATGCGACGCTTTTCGCTGTCGACTTCCAGGACCATGACTTCGACTTCCTGCGAGGTCGAGACGATCTTGCCCGGGTGGACGTTCTTCTTGGTCCAGCTCATTTCCGAAACGTGGACCAGGCCTTCGATGCCCGGCTCGATTTCGACGAATGCACCGTATTCGGTGATGTTGGTGACGGTGCCCGTCATCTTCATGCCGACCGGGTACTTGGCGGCGACGCCGTCCCACGGATCCGATTCCAGCTGCTTCATGCCGAGGCTGATGCGCTGGGTGTCTTCGTTGATGCGGATGATCTGGACGGTCACGGTCTGGCCGATTTCGATCATTTCGCTGGGGTGGTTGACGCGCTTGTAGCTCATGTCGGTGACATGGAGCAGGCCGTCGATGCCGCCGAGGTCGACGAAGGCACCGTAGTCGGTGATGTTCTTCACGACGCCGTCGATCACCTGGCCTTCGGTCAGCTTGTCGATCAGTTCGCTGCGCTGTTCTGCACGGGTCTCTTCGAGGACCGCGCGGCGCGAGACGACGATGTTACCGCGGCGACGGTCCATCTTCAGGATCTGGAAGGGCTGCGGCATGTCCATCAGCGGGGTGACGTCGCGCACGGGGCGGATGTCGACCTGCGAGCCGGGGAGGAAGGCCACGGCGCCGTCGAGGTCAACGGTGAAGCCGCCCTTGACGCGGCCGAAGATGCGGCCGTCGACGCGCTTGCCTTCGCCGAATTCGCTTTCAAGCTTGTCCCATGCAGCTTCGCGGCGAGCGCGGTCGCGCGACAGCATGGCTTCGCCGTCAGCGTTCTCGATGCGGTCGACGAACACTTCGACTTCCGAGCCGACTTCGAGGCCGTGCTCGTCTTCGCCGCGCATGAATTCCTTGAGGTCGACGCGGCCTTCGCTCTTCAGGCCGACGTCGATGTGGGCATAGCCGTTTTCGATTGCGGTAACGGTGCCCTTGACGACACGGCCTTCGAAGCCGCCGTCATCGGCGCCGCCGAGCTGCTCGTCGAGCATTGCCGCGAAATCGTCGCGGGTGGGGTTGGCTGAGGTTGCCATATGTAAGTAGTCCTAAGTTCGTTTTGCTACCGGCCACCGGTTTTACCGGGGTCTTTCTCCGTCTGCCTGTGCACGATTGCACGGGCCGTACGGGGCAAGAGGGCCGTGATCTCCGCGAGGCCGGATGCCGCCGCGAAGGTCCTTTCGATCTCGGAGATGTTCGGGACGGGCGCGCGCCTAGTGCAAACCCCTGCGGAAAGCAAGGGAAATGCACCCCTTCGCCCTACAGGATGGAACACATGGAACACGGTCCAAGCGGAAAAAGCGCTGGCCCGGCGAAGCAGCGCGAAAGGCGCGGGTTTCGGTGGGTTCGTGGCGATCTTTCCGGGCATGGCAGTTGCCCTGCCACGCCTTTGCCCCTGTAGGAAAGCGGGCGCGCCGGCAAATCTGCGCCGCGCGCCCGCCAGTCCCTCAGATCGTCACCACGCGTCGTAGCCGCTGCGCGAATGGTTGGTGGCGCAATCGGCGAAGCGCGCCTGCAGCTTGGCAGGCGTCGAATTGGGATCCGACAGCCCATCGCGCCAAGCATCCCATGCCGCGCCGAACTTGGCGGCGTTCTCGGTCTTGCCGATCCACCAGAACATCGTCTGGTCCTGGTCCTGGATCGGGGTGAGGATGGTGGCGGTATAGCCGTAGGACCGGCCCCACTGGTTGAAGTCCTTCACGATCGCCATGTACTTGCCGATCGGGCAGGTGTCTTTCAGCTTGGTCCCGATGACATCCCAGTGTTCCGCCTGTGCGGGGGATGCGGTCAGGCCGACCAGGGCTGCAAGGATAAGCATCTTCTTCATAGCTTCTCTCCCGTTGAGGGACAGAAAAAGCGCGGTTCGCACACGTCGCGGGCCGTGTTTCGCTGTCCTGCAGCGACCCATGCGCGACCTCTTGGCGACCACTTTTTGCGAAGGCGGACTATCTGCGCCTGTTGCGCGGGCTTGGCAAGCCTGCTGGCCGGTGCCTTACGGGCAGGGCTGCTGGCCGGTCAGGGCATTCACCGCTTCGAGCGCCGCGGCAAAGGCTTCCTCCCGGTCGAGCGCGCTGGTGTCGATGACCAGCGCATCTGCTGCCGGGACCAGCGGCGCAACGGCGCGGTTGCGGTCGCGCTCGTCGCGGCGGCGCAGGTCGTCCTCGATCTCGGCCAGCGTGACGGGCACGCCGCGATCGCGCATTTCGAGGAAGCGGCGCTGGGCGCGCGCCTCTACGCTGGCGGTCACGAACAGCTTCGCTTCGGCCTCGGGGGCAATCACCGTCCCGATATCGCGCCCGTCGAGCACCGCGCCGCCCTTCTGCGTGGCGAAACTGCGCTGGCGTTCGAACAGCGCCTGGCGCACCGCGGGGTGGACCGAGACTCGGCTGGCGAGCCCGCCGGTTTCCTCGTCGCGCAAATGCGGGTCGTCCAGCAGGCTGTCGGGAAAGGCGGTCGCGGCCAGCGCATCGCCGCTATCGTCCGGGTCTCCGCCGTCGAGGAACACCTGCCGCCCGACCGCGCGATAAAGCAGGCCGGTATCGAGATGGGGCAGGCCGAAATGCGTAGCGAGGGCCTTGGCAATCGTGCCCTTGCCCGAGGCGGTAGGTCCGTCGACGGCGATGATCATTCGGGCCTGCTGCGCGACTTGAGCGCCTTCCACAAGCCCCACAGCGCGATCGCCGCCCAGAAACCTTCCAGCACCAAGCTCGGCCAGTTGGTGTGGACCAGCAGCGATACGGTCAGCAGCGCAGCGCCGAGGAGGTTGGTGCCGTGGAGGATGAAGGGGTTCGGCTCGTCCTTCCATGTCAGGTAGGCATAGGCGGCGATGATGCAGGCCATGCCGACGAAACCGACGGCAGTGTAGATGTCGAAAGCCTCGCTCACGCGGAGGCTTCTTCCAGCAGGGCCATGAAATTGGGGAAGCTGGTGGCGATCGGCTCGGTGCTGTCGATTTCCACGCCCTTCTCGCTGGCAAGGCCGGCCACCGCCATGCTCATGGCGATGCGGTGGTCGAGATGGGTGGTGACGGGGCCGCCGCCTGCCAGCGGCTTGCCGCCGGTGCCGCGGATGAGCAGGCCGTCCTCGCGCTCCTCGACGCTGGCGCCGGCGAGCGACAGCGCGGTTGCCATTGCGGTCAGGCGGTCGCTTTCCTTGACCCGCAATTCGTCGAGGCCGCTGGTGACGGTGGTGCCCTGCGCCAAGGCAGCGGAGACGAAGAGGACGGGGAATTCGTCGATCATGCTCGGCGCGATGTCGGGATCGACCTCGATGCCTTTGAGCTGGGCATGGCGCACGCGCAGGTCCGCCACCGGCTCTCCGCCGACCTCGCGTTCGTCGAGGTAGTCGATATTCGCGCCCATCTGCTTCAGCACGCGGAAGATACCGTCGCGGGTCGGGTTGAGGCCGACGTTCTCGATCACCAAATCGCTGCCCGGAACCACGCTGGCGGCCACCGCGAAGAAGGCGGCAGAGGAAGGATCGCCCGGAACGGTGATGTCGCAGGGCGTCATATCGACCGGACCGGTCAGCGAGATGTGCTTCTCGCCCCCGATCTCTTCGACGCGGACGTCGACGCCGAAACCGCGCAGCATCCGCTCGGTATGGTCGCGGGTCGGCACCGGCTCGATCACCGTGGTGGTGCCGGGCGTATTGAGGCCGGCGAGCAGCACCGCGCTCTTTACCTGCGCGCTGGCGACGGGCAGGCGATAGGTCATCGGGACGGCCGGTTGGAGTCCTTCCATCACCAGCGGCAGCGTGCCGCCGGGGGAAGGGGTGAAGCTCGCGCCCATGACGGAAAGCGGATCGATCACGCGGCCCATCGGGCGCTTCGACAGGCTGGCATCTCCGGTGAAGGTGGCGGTGATGCCGTGGCTGGCGACGAGGCCCATGAGCAGGCGCGTCGAGGTGCCAGAATTGCCCATGTCGAGCGCGCCTTGCGGCTGGAGCAGCGTGCCCACGCCCACGCCGTCGACCACCCAGGTGTCGCCGTCCTTCTCTATGCGGGCGCCCATCGCGCGCAGGGCTGCGGCGGTGGAGAGTACGTCCTCGCCCTCCAGCAGGCCGGAAATGCGGCTGCGGCCCACGGCCAGCGCGCCGAACATGAGCGAGCGGTGGCTGATCGACTTGTCGCCGGGCACGCGAATGCGTCCGGTCAGCGGGCGTGAGGGTTGAAAGCGGTGGGCGGTCACACAATCTCGTACGTGTCGGGTCGGTAGAAGCGACCTCGCGCTTTGACAGCGTGAAAACACTCTGGCAAGGCGCGCGCGCAGTTGATTCCCGGGCTCCGGGATCCCACCACTAATTATACGAATTAACGGCCCCGATGCGCACGTGCACGGGGCGGCAAAGCCTAAGGATTACACATGGTCAAACCGGAATGGGGCACCAAGCGGACCTGCCCGAAGTGCGGCACCCGCTTCTACGATCTGACGAAGGACGAGCCCGTCCACTGCATCGAATGTGCCGAAGAGTGGTTCCCCGAACCCGTGCTCAAGTCGAAGCAGCCGATCCTCGCCGAAGAAGAAGCGAAGAAGAAGGACGCCGAAGCCGACGCCGATCTGGGCGGCGACGACGATGACGATCTGGACATCGACATCGACGAAGACGATGATTCGCCCGACAATGAAGTCGACCTCGGCGGTGACGACGACCTCGGCGTCGAGACCAAGTCCAAGGGCGACGACGACGACGTCGACGAAAGCTAATTTAGCTGTTGCAATGCGGGAGGCCTGCTTATATTGGGCGCCTCCCGCAAGGGTGGCACGCTCTTTTCAAGGTCGTGTCGTCTGAAATGGTTCGGGGCCTTAGCTCAGCTGGGAGAGCGCCTGCATGGCATGCAGGAGGTCAGCGGTTCGATCCCGCTAGGCTCCACCATTTCGACCCGAGTGCGATGGTAGCAGGCCGTGGCGACGGCTGCGGCTTGCTTCCACCACACCCGGGCACACGTTTGGGTTTCATAGGGGTCTGACCCCACGCTGGCCGACGAGTTCTCGTCCGCCGGCGTTTTTCGCGTTTATTCGGGCCTCGACGGGTTCGGAAGGAGAAGAACAGACATGTTCGACAATCTGTCCGACCGGCTCGGCAATGTCTTCGACAAGCTCAAGGGCCGCGGCTCGCTGTCGGAGAACGACGTTCGCGAAGCCATGCGCGAAGTGCGCATTGCGCTGCTCGAAGCCGACGTCGCCCTGCCGGTGGTGCGCCGCTTCATCGACGCGGTCACCGAAAAGGCCATCGGCTCGGAAGTCCTGAAGTCGGTCACGCCCGGCCAGCAGGTCGTCAAGATCGTCAATGACGAGCTGGTCGAAATGCTCGGCGGCGACGGCGACGATGCCGAATCGCGCGAACTGAATTTCTCGGCCAAGCCGCCGGTCGTCATTATGATGGTCGGCCTGCAGGGCTCGGGTAAGACGACCACGACCGCCAAGCTCGGCAAGCTGCTCAAGGAAAAGCACGGCAAGAAGGCTATGATGGCCTCGCTCGACGTGAACCGTCCGGCCGCGCAGGAACAGCTGAAGGTGCTGGGCGAGCAGGTCAATGTCGCCACGCTGCCGATCGTTGCCGGCCAGCAGCCGGTCGACATCGCTCGCCGCGCCATGGAAAGCGCCAAGCTGCAGGCTGCCGACGTGCTGCTGCTCGATACTGCGGGCCGTCTCCACGTCGACGAGGCGCTGATGGCCGAGATGAAGGCGATCGCCTCCGTCTCCGCGCCCACCGAAGTGCTGCTGGTGGTCGACAGCCTGACCGGCCAGGACGCGGTCAACGTTGCGCAGAGCTTTACGGGCGAAGTGCCGCTGACCGGCGTGGTGCTGACCCGCATGGACGGCGATGCGCGCGGCGGTGCTGCGCTGTCGATGCGCTATGTCACGGGCAAGCCGATCAAGTTTGCCGGCACCGGTGAAAAACTCGACGCGATCGAGGCCTTCGATCCCAAGCGCGTTGCCGGCCGCATCCTCGGCATGGGCGACGTGGTCAGCCTGGTCGAAAAGGCCGCGGCGACGATCAAGGAAGAAGAGGCCGAAGCCCTCGCCAGGAAGATGGCGAAGGGGCAGTTCGACCTCGACGATTTGCGCATGCAGCTCAAGCAGATGCAGAGCATGGGCGGCCTCGGCGCGCTCGCGGGCATGATGCCGGGCATGAAGAAGGCCAAGGCAGCGATGCAGCAGTCGGGCATGGACGACCGCGTGCTGCTGCGCATGGACGCGATCATCGGCTCGATGACGCCGAAGGAACGCAAGCGTCCCGAACTGATGAACGCCAAGCGCAAGAAGCGCGTGGCGGCAGGCTCGGGCACCGACGTGCAGACCGTCAACAAGGTGCTCAAGATGCACCAGGAGATGGGCCGCGCGATGAAGCAGATCAAGAAGATGGGCGGCCTCAAGGGTCTTGGCGCGCTGTTCGGCAAGGGCGGCCTCGGCGCCGCGATGCCGGGCCTCGGCGGTCCGGGCCCGATGGGCGGCCTGCCGGGCCTTGGTTCCGGCGGCGGCAAGGGTCCCTCGGTGGACCCGGACACGCTGCCCGCCGACCTGCGTGATTTATTGAACAAGAAATAATCTGATTACCGATATTTACATTCGAAAGGTGAAGTAAAATGGCAGTTGCAATTCGTCTGTCGCGCGGTGGCGCGAAGAAGCGTCCTTACTACCGCATCGTCGTGTCGGACACGCGCAGCCCGCGTGACGGCAAGTACCTGGAGCAGATCGGCACCTACAACCCGATGCTGCCGAAGGATTCGGGCGAGCGCGTGAAGCTCGACGAAGACCGTGCACGTCACTGGCTCTCGGTTGGCGCCCAGCCGACCGACCGCGTCCACCGCTTCCTCGATGCCGCCGGCATCCTCGAGCGTGCGCCTAAGAACAACCCCAAGAAGGGTGAGCCGGGCGAAGCCGCCAAGGAACGCGCCGAAGAAAAGGCCGCCAAGATCGCTGAAGCCGAAGAAGCCGCCAAGGCTGCCGAGGAAGAAGCCGCTGCAGCTGCAGCCGCTCCGGCCGAAGAAGAAGCACCCGCTGAAGAAGCCGCTGCTGAAGAAGCTCCGGCCGAAGAAGCTGCTGCTGAAGAAGCTCCGGCTGAAGAAGCAGCCGAAGAAAAGGCCGAGTAAGCCCTTTCGATGCAGGACAAGCCCGTCACGCTGGCAGCCGTCACCGGTGCGCATGGCGTGGCGGGCGAAGTCCGCCTGAAGCTGTTCGGCGAAGGGTTCGAAGCCCTGAAACCGCACAAGAGCTTCAACGGGGGAGCATTGACGCTCTCCAAGGTCCGCAGCGACAACAAGGGCGGCGCCATCGCGCGCTTTGCCGAAGTCCCGGACCGCACGGCCGCCGAAAAACTGCGCGGCACTGTCCTGACCGTCCCGCGATCCGCCTTGCCGGCACTGGACGAGGGCGAATTCTACTATTCCGACCTCCTGGGCCTGCCCGTCGTCACCGACACGGGCGAGGACATAGGGCGCGTCTTCGCGGTCGAGAATTTCGGAGCGACCGAAATTGTCGAGATCGAGAAGCACGACGGCAAGAAATTCATGGTCCCGCTGACGCAGCAGGCCGTTCCCGGCTGGGATGCGGAAAAGCTCACCGTCAACGCGGATTTCGTCGACTAGCGCCTCAGCGGACGCGTTTCCGCCAACGTATTGCGGATCGCGGTCGAGGCGACGCCTGCCTGTCCCATTGCATGTCCGATCTGGTCGAGGCCCACCACCACGTCGCCTGCCGCGTAAAGACCCGGCACGCTGGTTTCGAGATGGTCGGTCACCTCGATGCTGCCGTCCTCGCTGACGCGTGCCCCGCATGACTTGGCAAGGCCCGACCGGATGACCGAACCGAGCGCGGGATAGACGCTGTCGAAGGCCATGCGCCCTTCGGCAGTATCGAAGGCCAATTGCCCGTTCTCGATCGCGAAATTGCCGCAAGGACCAGCGACGCGGGCGATCCCTGCCTTGTCGAGGGCATTCGAGCACTGGACGGACAAATCGTGGTCGCCGCCGGGCGAAACCAGCGTCAGGTCGGCGGTGAAGGTGCGCACGAATTGCGCCTCGGCCGTGCCGTGGTCCGACGTGCCGATCACGGCGACCTTTTTGTCGGTCACCTCGTAGCCGTCGCAAACCGGGCAATAGCGTAGCAGCCCGCGCGACAGGGTCTCGTCATGCAGCTGGTCGTCCATGCCCTCGGGCCGGTTGTTGACCACGCCCGTCGCCAGCAGGACGGTGCGGGCGCGATAGGTCTCTTCGCCGCAGGTCACGGTGAAGCATTCGTCCGGTTGGGATAGGTCGGTCACGCGCTTGGGCTCGCGCAGGGCGCCGTATTTCGCCGCCTGCTCGCGCATCCGCTCGAGCAGTTCCTCGCCGTTGATGCCGTCGGGAAAGCCAGCATGGTTGTGGCTGCGCGGGATCCAGCTCGCCCGACTGGTGCCGCAATCGAACAGGCGGATGCCGAGGTGGTAACGCGCAAGGTAGATCGCGGCGGTCAGCCCTGCAGGCCCTGCGCCCACGATGATGCAGTCGTCGATATGCTCGCTCATGCCTGCGTGAACGCGCGGGATGGCAAAACGGTGCCGCCCGCGCTAACCGGACCGCCATGACCAAGCTCCAAGTCGCCATCGTGCAGGCAGCGCCTGTGCCGCTCGCCATCGGCGACGGGATCGACAAGGCCCTCCGCCTTGCCCGCGAGGCCATCGAGGGCGGGGCGAAGCTGGTCGCGTTCGGCGAGACTTTCCTCGGCGGTTATCCGCTGTGGCTCGACGAGGCACCGGGTGCGGCGCTGTGGGACCATCCCGGCACGCGCGCTCTGCACCGTATGCTGCTGGAGCAGGCGGTGGTCGCGAATGACGAGCGGCTTCTGCCTCTTCAAGAGCTGTGCGACGAAAGCGGCGCGGTCATTTCCATCGGCGCGCACGAACGGGTGCGGCAGAGCCTGTACAACAACCAGATGACCTTCCGGCCCGGCGTGCCGGTGCTCGACCACCGCAAGCTCGTTCCCACCCATGGCGAACGGCTGGTGTGGATGCGCGGCGACGGCTCGACGCTGGGCGTCCACCAGGCGGAGTGGGGCAGCGTCGGCTCGCTGATCTGCTGGGAGCACTGGATGCCGCTCGCCCGCGCAGCGATGCACAACCTCGGCGAAAGCGTGCACGTGGCTGCCTGGCCGACCGTGCGCGAGCAATACGCCATTGCCAGCCGTCACTATGCGATGGAGGGCCGCTGCTTCGTGCTGGCGGCAGGGCTGGTACAGGCGAAGGACGATCTCTTCGACGGTCTGGAGCGGGCCGGTGGTAACGACGAGGCGCGCGAACTGATCGAGGCCATCTCGTCCGACACGCTCAACCGCGGCGGCTCGCTGATCGCCGCGCCCGATGCGCGGATCATCGCGCAGGCAGGCGAAGGCGAGGAAACGCTGTTCGCGGAACTCGATCTGGACGAGATCGGCCACGGGCTGGCCAGCCTCGATACCGATGGCCACTATTCGCGGCCGGACGTTTTCGAACTGACTGTCGACAGGAAACCCAAAGGAGGGGTCACGTGGGCGAAGTGAGTTGGGGAATTGTCATTCTGGTCGGCTTGGCCCTTGCCGGACTGGCAGTCGTGCTGGGCGTGTACTGCGGCGTGGCCCTGCTGGTGTCGGCCGGGGTCAGGAGCATCCGGCCCCGGTCCAGTGCCCGATGGGCCTCCCTTTTGGGCTCAGCTCTCCTGCCCGTTCTCAGCGTGATCCTTTTCCTCGCAGCCTTCTCGACAGCGCTGGAACCCGATTTTCGCGGGCCCGAGGTCCTCGGCATCGCCATCGTGGGCGTCCTAGCCTTGTTTTCGGTGATCGTGGGCTGGCCTGTGAGCTATTTCGTGGCGCACCGGGTCATGGCCCGTCGTTGACCGCTTTGCCCCGATGACCTTCGCCGCCACCATCCTCACTCTCTATCCCGAGTTAGTTTTCGGACAGCGTGACGTCGTATGGTCGAGCTAGGGGTAGACTTGGCCATGGTCGCCGCCCCCGCGAATGCGGCTCCGCAAGAGGTGTTCTGTTTTGATTGCCCGACAGCAGCGGATTACCTGGGGATTTTTGTCGGTCTGGTGGGCACATCGTTGGTATTCTCAATTCCGAGCTTCTTCCTAGGTGTACTCGTTCATCGGGTCTGGCCACGCCGGTCTAGTTTGTTTCGAATAATCTTCGTTGTTTTTACGGTAGTGCCTTTCTGGTTCGTGATTTTTCTCCTTTTTGGAGGAGCATCAAGTGGCGGTGACTTCTGGGCAAGGCTCGCGAAGGCCGCTGGGCAAACTGTGGATGCATGGCCGATCCTTTTGGGCGCCTCTCTTTTTGTCGCTACAGCTTCGTTTTTCGATGCTTTACGAGTTCGGAAGGCGCAATCATCCGCCATCTACTCAAGATACGAATAGAAGCTAGAATTGTGACCTTCGCCGCCACCATCCTGACGCTTTACCCCGAGATGTTTCCCGGGCCGCTGGGCATCAGCCTTGCCGGCCGCGCGCTCGAGCGGGGGGACTGGTCTTGCGAGACGGTCCAGATCCGCGATTTTGCCACGGACAAGCATCGCACGGTCGACGATACGCCGGCAGGCGGCGGGGCGGGCATGGTGCTCAAGCCCGATGTGATCGGCGCGGCGATTGCCAGCGTTGCGGACGAACGCCCGATCCTCGCCATGACGCCGCGCGGCAAGCCGATTACGCAGGAGCGTATCCGCGAGATCGCATCCGGCCCCGGCGTCACCATCCTGTGCGGCCGGTTCGAAGGCTTCGACGAAAGGATTTTCGAGGCCTATCGGCAGATCGAGCAGGTCAGCCTTGCCGATATCGTCCTGTCGGGCGGAGAGCCCGCCGCGCTGGCGATTCTCGACGCTTGCATTCGCCTGCTTCCCGGAGTAATGGGCGCGCCCACAAGCGGGCACGAGGAGTCGTTCGAGGACGGTCTCCTGGAATACCCGCAATATACCCGACCTCAGGAATGGGAAGGGCGCACGATCCCTGAAGTGCTGCGATCGGGGGATCATGCGAAAATCGCTGCTTGGCGCAAGGCAAGGAGCGAGGATGACACACGGTTACGCAGGCCGGACCTTTGGGATCGCTACAGTGGCGATCGGGACCAGCCTGCCTCTGGCGCGCGGCGAAAAGACTAGGACTTAGGTCATGAACCTGATTCAGCAGCTCGAAGCTGAAGCTATCGAGAACCTCGGGAAGGACATCCCCGAATTCCGTGCCGGTGACACCGTCCGCGTTGGCGTGAAGGTCGTCGAAGGCCAGCGCGAGCGTGTCCAGAACTTCGAAGGCGTTGTCATTGCCCGCTCGAACCGCGGCATGGGCAGCAACTTCACCGTCCGCAAGCTTTCGTTCGGCGAAGGTGTGGAACGCGTGTTCCCGCTCTACAGCCCGATCGTCGACAGCATCACCGTGGTCCGCCGCGGCGTCGTGCGTCGTGCAAAGCTGTATTACCTGCGCGGCCGTACCGGCAAGCGCGCTCGTATCGCGGAACGCAAGGTCAACGCCCCCAAGGCGTAAGGCTTGCAAGCAATGCGAATTCGAAGGGCGGTCCTGCGGGGCCGCCCTTTTCGTTTGGAGCGCCTCCCAAGAGCGGAAAAATAAGGGCGGTGCTCCTGAAACCACCGCCTCCCAATGGCCAAAAAATAAGAGCGGTGCTCCTGAAAGCACCGCCCTTGTCACGTGGGGATCATGATGAGCCTTGCGGCCCGGTCTGATGCCTCCGGGAGCCAGTGAGCCGGAAAGAGGCTCCCGATGACAGGGACCCTTGTGGCGGCAAGGCGTTAAGGGGATTTAAGGAAGCGCGCTTAAGGCCAAATTAGGCATGAAATTGCCGGTCGGTGCGAATCCTTGCCTTTCGCGGCGCGGCTTGCGAGAGCGGGCCGTCGCAGAATGGGAGAGACACTTGCGCAAACTGACCTTCGCCGCTGCCTTGGCGCTCGGCACCTGCCTGGCAGCGCCCGCACTGGCCCAGAACAACAGCAACACGGGGGAAACCGCGCCCATGGATCTCACCTTCGAACGCGTCTTCGCCTCGCCCTCGCTCGACGGGCCCGCGCCGCGCCAGGCCAAGCTGTCGCCCGACGGGCGCTATCTCACCCTGCTGAAGAACCGCGAGGACGACCGCGAGCGCTACGATCTGTGGGCCTACGACCGCGAAAAGGGCGACTGGTCCATGCTGGTAGACAGCGAGAAGCTGGGCACGGGCCGCGAACTGTCCGAAGACGAGAAGATGCAGCGCGAACGCGCCCGCGTCGGTAGCCTCAAGGGCATCATCAGCTACCAGTGGACCAAGGAAGGCGACGCCGTGCTGGTGCCGCTCGACGGCGATCTCTACCTCGCGCGCATCGGCGGCGAGGTGATCCAGCTTACCGACACCGAGGAAAGCGAACTCAATCCCTCGCTCAGCAGCACGGGTGCTTATGTCAGCTTCGTGCGCGACAGGCAGCTGTGGGTCGGTGACGTCGGGGCAGAGGCAAGCCCCGTAACCCCCAAGGAAGGCGATGCCATCCGCTGGGGCGAGGCGGAATTCGTCGCGCAAGAGGAAATGGCGCGCCTCACTGGCTATTGGTGGAGCCCCGACGACCGGCGCATCGCCGTCGAACGCTTCGACGAGAGCATGGTCGGCATCGTCACGCGCGCCGCGATCGGCGCGACCGGCACCAAGGTCTTCGACCAGCGCTATCCTGTCGCGGGAAGTCCCAACGCGGTGGTCGAACTGTTCGTCATGGACCCCGACGGCCAGAACCGCGTGAAGGTGGACCTCGGCGAGAATACCGACATCTACCTTGCCCGCGTCGACTGGGCGCCGGACGGTTCGGTGCTCTACGTCCAGCGCCAGAACCGCGAACAGACCGTGCTCGACGTGCTCAAGGTCGATCCCGCCACGGGCAATAGCGAAGTGCTCTTCACCGAAAATGCGGCGATGGAGGATTACTGGATCAACCTGTCGGACGACTACAAGTGGCTCGACGACGGCAGCCTCATCTGGTGGTCGGAACGCGACGGCTTCGGACACCTCTACCGCTATGCCGATGGCAACTGGACCCAGCTGACCAAGGGCAAATGGGTGGTCACCAAGCTGCTCGGCGTCGACCAGGAGCAGGGGCGGGTCTATTTTCAGGCGACCAGGGACGATGTGCTGGCCCAGCAGATTTACGCCTTCAACCTTGCCAATCCGGGCGAGGTCGAGCGGCTGACCGACCTGTTCTACACCAATGCCGGCACGATGGACGGCAAGGCGCAGACGCTGCTGGTGACCCGTTCAAACGACGACATCCCGCCGCAGAGCTATATCGCCGACGGGCAGGGCAACCAGCTTGCCTGGATCGAACGCAACGAGCTTACCGCCGACCACCCTTACGCGCCCTATCTCGCCAGCCACCAGCCTACGCAATACGGCGTGCTTCCGGCAGAGGACGGGACGCTGCTCTACTGGGAAATGGTCACGCCCCCGCTGGAGCCGGGCAAGAAGTACCCGGTCTATTTCTACCACTACGGCGGACCCGGCCCGCAGACGGTCAACAAGGGCTGGAACGGCGCCTTGCGGCAGGCAATCGTCGACAAGGGCTATATCTGGTTCGCGCTCGATAACCGGGGAAGCGCAAACCGCGGCGTGAAGTTCGAGCAGCCGATCTACCGTGCCATGGGCGGGGTCGAGGTGCGCGACCAGAAGGCGGGCGCCGAATTCCTCACGCAGTTCGATTTCGTCGACGCGGACAAGATCGCTATCGATGGCTGGTCCTATGGCGGTTACATGACCTTGAAGCAGCTCCAGGCCGATCCGGGCCTCTATGCCGCGGGCATTTCCGGCGCTCCGGTGACCAAGTGGGAGCTGTACGACACCCATTACACCGAACGCTACATGGGCACGCCGCAGGCCGACGCGCAGGCTTATGAGAAGGCATCGGCCATTCCCGATGCGGCGAAGATCACCGATCCGCTGCTGATCATCCACGGCATGGCGGACGACAACGTCGTGTTCGAGAACGCGACCGAGATCATCTCGAAGATGCAGGAAGCCAACGTGCCGTTCGAAATGATGCTCTACCCCGGCTACACCCACCGGGTGTCGGGCGAGCAGATCAGCCCGCACCGTTACAACACCGTGTTCCGCTTCCTCGAAGCGCACGGGGTAACGCCTCCGGAGTGACGCTTTAGCGCCCGCAATCGAATGTGCGCTTGCGGGCGCGAAACCAATCGCTATCTCGGCGGCGCATAGATTTTGGAGAAGTGCATTGGGTTATCGTGTTGCCGTGGTCGGCGCGACCGGGAATGTCGGTCGCGAAATGATGCAGGTCCTCGCCGAGCGCGAGTTTCCCTGCGACGAAGTGGCGGCCGTCGCCTCCAGCCGTTCGGTCGGCACCGAGGTCGAATTCGGCGACACGGGCAAGATGCTCAAGTGCAAGAATATCGAGCATTTCGACTGGGCGGGCTGGGACATTGCCCTGTTCGCCGCCGGTAGCGGTCCGGCCAAGGAATACGCGCCCAAGGCGGCGGCAGCAGGCTGCGTGGTGATCGACAACAGCTCGCTCTACCGCATGGACCCGGACGTGCCGCTGATCGTGCCCGAGGTGAACCCGGACGCGATCCACGACTATGCCAAGAAGAACATCATCGCGAACCCCAACTGCTCGACCGCGCAGCTGGTCGTCGCGCTGAAGCCGCTGCACGATGCAGCCACCATCAAGCGCGTGGTCGTGTCGACCTACCAGTCGGTTTCCGGAGCCGGCAAGGCAGGCATGGACGAGCTGTTCGAGCAGAGCCGCAACATCTTCGTCGGCGATCCGACCGAACCGGTGAAATTCACCAAGCAGATCGCCTTCAACGTGATCCCGCACATCGACGTCTTCCTCGACGATGGTTCGACCAAGGAAGAGTGGAAGATGGTGGTCGAGACCAAGAAGATCCTCGACCCGAAGATCAAGCTGACCGCCACTTGCGTGCGCGTGCCGGTCTTCGTCGGCCATTCCGAAGCGGTGAACATCGAGTTCGAGAACGAGATTTCCGCCGAACAGGCTCAGGACATCCTGCGCGAGGCGCCCGGCATCATGCTGGTCGATAAGCGCGAGGATGGCGGCTACACGACCCCGATCGAGGCGGCTGGCGACAGCGCGACCTACATCAGCCGCGTGCGCGAGGATGCGACGGTCGAAAACGGCCTCACCCTGTGGTGCGTGTCGGACAACCTGCGCAAGGGCGCAGCGCTGAACGCGGTGCAGATCGCGGAACTCCTCGGCCGCGAATGCCTTAAGAAGGGATGATCAGGCACACCCTCCCGCTCGCCGCTCTTGCACTCGCTCTCGCCGCCTGCGGCGGGGCTGAGACGACGCCAAGCGACGACACCTCGTCAGGCGCGCAGCAGGCCCCTGCTGCCGACCGGTTCGAAGGCACGAAGCTGGTGGTCAATGCGAACGGCGTCGCCGGCGCCAGCGCGGACAGCGCCATGGTGCTGCGGTTCGGGTCTCCCCGCGCCGATGTCGAGAAGATGGCCGAAAGCGCTTGGGGCGCGGCCGGCGAAACCTCGCGGCAGGAGGAATGCGGGGCAGGGCCGATGGACTTCGTATCCTATGGCCCGCTGCAACTCGCATTCCAGGACGACAAGTTCGCCGGCTGGTTCCTCCAGACCGGTGAAGGCGTGGCCACTTCGGACGGCATCCGTCCAGGCGTGACGATCGATGCGCTCAAGTCGGAACGGCAAGTGCGCGAAATCGACAGCACTCTGCCGGGCGAGTTCGAATACACCACCGGTGATTTCGGCACGATCCGGGGCTTTTCGGAACAGGGCACGATAACCGGCCTGCAAGCTGGCCTCAGTTGCTTCTTCCGCTGATCATTCGCCCGGCGGGGGCATGGCTCCTGCCGGCTGCGAATTTCGCTTCATCAGGAACGCCAGCGGGATCGCGGCGATGGTGATCCACATCATCATCCAGAAGTCGTCAACATAGGCGACCATGGCGGCCTGCCTGGTCGCTTCGAGGTCGATCATCTTGAGAGCGACATCGCCCAGGTTCTGGTAGCGGTCCACCGTACCGACATCGACCATGTTGGATACCGACGCGCCCGTGATGTTGGCGGCGATATCGGCGTGGCTGGTCTGCATGTTCCGGGCAAGCATGACCGTTGTCAGCGATATTCCGGCCGAGGCGCCCAGCGAGCGGAACAGGTTCATCAGGCTCGACCCGTCGGTGCGAAGCCGCGGCGCCAGCGTGGCAAAGGCGCTGACATTGAGCGGGATGAACACGAGGCCCATGCCGAGGCCCTGGATGAGGCCCGACGACACGATGTGGAAACGGTCCACGCCCAGCGACCAGTGGCTCATCTGCCAGAGCGAGAAGGCACAGATCGCAAAACCCGCGGCAACCACGGGGCGCGCATCGAGATTGCGGCGCATGGCCATCCCGGCAAACTGCATCGAGATCAGAACGCCGACACCGCGCGGCATCAGGACGAGACCGGTATCGATCACGTCGTAGCTCATCAGTTGCTGCAGCATCGGCGGGAGCAGGGCCATGGTCGCGAACATCACGACACCGATGGCCAGCATGAACCCCAGCGCAATGGCGAAATTGCGGTCGAGGAACAGCGCCCGGTCGAACAGCCCGTCCCGCGCGGTGGCCAGGTGGATCACCGCCATCCAGGTCGCCGAGACGAACAGGAAGGTCCACAGCCAGATTTCGAGGCTGTCGAACCAGTCCAGCGTCTGCCCGCGGTCGAGCAGCATCTGGAACGCGGCCAGCGCAACCCCGAGCATCAGGAAGCCGAATATGTCGAACCGGCGTTTCACCGTGTCGCGGTGCGGCAGCTGGGTGACGAGGATTGCCAGGCTCAGAATGCCGATCGGCAGGTTCACGTAGAACACCCAGCGCCAGTTCGCCTGCTCGGTCAGCCAGCCGCCGAGCACGGGGCCGAGGATCGGGCCGATCATGATGCCCATGCCCCACAGCGCCATCATCTGCGCATGGCGGCTCGGCTTGTTGGTATCGAGCATGAAGGCCTGGCTGAGCGGGGCGATGAATGCGCCCGTCACGCCCTGCAAGGCGCGGAAGAGGACCATCTCTTCCAGATTCTGCGCCATGCCGCACAGCATCGAGGAAACGATGAATCCCGCGACCGAGAAGATGAACAACCGCCGCCCGCCGACGCGGTCGGCCAGCCAGCCGGTAATCGGGAGGGCAACGGCGCTGGCTATGATGTAGCTGGTGAGGACCCAGGTGATCGTCTCGGTCGTCGCGCCCAGCGCGGTGCGCATGTGCGGGATCGCGACATTGGCGATGGTCGTGTCGAGCACCTGCAGCAGCGAAGCCGCCATGATCCCGACGATCAGCAGGCCCGGATTCGCAACCGGAAGCTGGGCGACGTCAGCCTTGGCCGCAGGCGCACTGGCGCTGCCTGCCGGTAGTGCGCGGCTGGCCATGGATCAGTGCTTCTTGCCGTCGGTGAAGACCGTCACCTCTGTCGAAAGGCCGGCGATCAGCGGGCGGGGGCTCTTTTCGTCGATCGCGATGCGGACGGGCACGCGCTGCGTCACCTTGACCCAGTTGCCGGTCGCGTTCTGCGCGGGAATGACGGAGAACTCGCTGCCCGTACCGGCGCCAATGGACTCTACGTGGCCCTTGAGGACGAGGCCGGGATAGGCATCGAAATGCACTTCCGCCGGCTGGCCGATATGCATGTCGGCAAGGTCGGTTTCCTTGAAGTTGGCTTCCACATAGGAACTGCCGTCCTCGATCAGAGTGAGTACGGGAAGCCCTTGCACGACCTGCTGGCCAAGCTGGAGCCGCTCGGCCTGCGCCACGCGGCCAGCCGACGGGGCGCGCACTTCGGTCCGGCGGAGCGCCAGTTCGGCGACCGCGCGCTGGGCCTTGCCGGCCGCGACCTGCGGGTTCTCGCCCGGAACGGCGGCACCGGTGGCCAGCTTGGCACGGGCGGCCTGCTGGCGGGCCTGCGCCTGCCGCAGCGCCTCGCGCGCCTGGTTGAGACGGTGCTGGGCCGCATCGTGATCGGCCTTGGTCAGGAAGCCGCGCTGGAAGAGCGCGTCCTGCCGGTCGAAATTGGCTTGCGCAAAAGCGATATCCTCGCGCGCTGCACTGATGTCCGTGCCCGACAGGTCCGACGAATTGGCCAGGGCGGTGACATTGGCCTGCGCCGAAGCGATTGCCGCATTCGCCTGCTGGATCTGCAAGCGGTAAGGCTCCGCATCGATCCGGAACAGCAAATCGCCTTCCTTCACGCTGTCGCCTTCGCCGACGAGCACCTCGGTGATTTCTCCGCCCACCAGCGCGCTGACCGACACCTTGTCCTGCTGGACATAGGCGTTGTCGGTGGTGACCTTGCCTTGCAGCGACAGCCAGTAGAAAGCGCCGGCGACAAGCAGGGCGAGGGGGACGCTGAGCATCAGCACCACGCGGCTCCATTGGCGCTTGCGTGCAGGCTCGCTGGTCATCGTGGCCCCATCCGCCGGGCGGGAATTCTCGAGACTGATTTCGGGATCGGCTTCAGCCATTTGCGACGTCCTTGAGTGTGCGGTCGGCAGACAGGTTTGCGGAAACCCGATCGAGTAGGTTGGCGAGCGTCGCCTGTTCCTGCTTGCTCAGCCCTTCGGCCATGTCGGCCACGAGGCCATCGACGATGGCGCGCAGGCGCTCGACGATCTCGCGGCTCTTGTCGGTGAGGTGGAGGAGGCGCGCGCGACGGTCGGCCGGATCCGCGACCCGTTCGACCCAGCCCGCTTCTTCCATCCGGTCGACGATCCGCGTGAGCGTGATCGGTTCGACCTCGATACGGTCGGCATAGAAAGCCTGGTTGTTGTCCGGGAACTTGACGAGGCTGAGCAGCAGCCGGGCCTGCACCGCGGTGAGGCCGAGGCTGCGGACGCGTTCGTCGAAGGTGCGGCGAAGCACGCGCCCGCTGTCCGACAAGAGATAGCCGATGTTGGTTTCCATGCTGCACATATAATAACAAGGCTTATTATTGCAACTTGCAAATTTCGAATGTGCGGTGGCATCCGGTGCAAGGGAAGGCTAGGCAGGCAGCATGACCCTTCACGCAGAGCTCTATTTCAGCTTCCGCTCGCCCTACAGCTACCTGTCTGTGGGCCGCTATCGCGCCATGGCGGAGGAATACGATCTCGAGATCGCCCTGAAGCCGGTCTATCCGCTGGCGATCCGCCAACCCGATTTCTTCGAGCGCAACCACCCCAACTGGCTGGGCTACACCATGCGCGACATGATGCGGGTGGCGCAGTTCCACGGCATTCCTTTCGGCGCACCCCGGCCCGAT
Organism: Qipengyuania gaetbuli; assembly: GCF_020171365.1. Taxonomy (NCBI): domain Bacteria; kingdom Pseudomonadati; phylum Pseudomonadota; class Alphaproteobacteria; order Sphingomonadales; family Erythrobacteraceae; genus Qipengyuania; species Qipengyuania gaetbuli. Next base: position 2,373,350 of record NZ_JAIUZO010000002.1, read on the forward strand.
CCCATCGTGCAGAACATCATGACCCGCGAGATTGCGGAGGACCAGCCTCGTATCCGGCGCGTGACGCGCATGGGGCAGGCCGCGGCGAGGCGTGGCAAGGGCCTTGTCTTCGCTGCCGAAGCAGGCCGGATGATCTGGGGCGGACAGGAAGGCTGGGACGAAGGCGACCATCTCGAACGCGCGCTGGAAGCGGCAGGTCTCGACCCGGCAGAAGTTTCCGCCGAGGTCGAAGCCGAGCCAGAAGCGCTCGACGCCGAAATCGCAGCCAACCAGTCCAGCCTCGAGGCGGCAGGCCATTGGGGCGTGCCGACGCTGGTGTTCGAAGGCGAACCCTTCTTCGGGCAAGACCGCATCGACATGGTCAAATGGCGCATGGAGCAAAAGGGGCTCGCCAAGCGATGATCACCGAACGCTTCGCCAGTTTCGACGGCACGCAGCTTGCGCTTCACCGGCATGGTAGCGGGCGTCCTCTGGTCCTGCTGCACGGGCTGTTTTCCAGCGCGCAGATGAACTGGATCAAGTGGGGGCACCACGAGGCCATCGCAGACAAGGGCTACGAGGTCCTGATGCTGGATTTTCGCGTACACGGCGAAAGCGAGGCCCCGCGCGAGCCGGAGAAGTACCCGCTCAACGTGCTGGTGCGCGATGTGGCGGCTCTGGTGGATCACCTGGGGCTCGAGGATTACGATCTCGGCGGGTTTTCGCTGGGTGCGCGCACCTCGCTCCACGCGGTCGCGCACGGTGTTCTGCATCCTGCACGGCTGATCGTGGGCGGGATGGGGACGGCCGGCCTTGGCGAATGGGCCAAGCGCAGCGGCTATTTCAAGCGCGTGATCGACGAGTTCGAGAATATCCCGCGCGGCGATCCGGCCTATTTCTCGATGCAGTTCCTCAAATCGCAGGGCGTGGACCGGGTGGCCGCGCGCCTGCTGCTCGACACCATGCCCGATCTCGACCTCGGCCTGCTGCCCAACGTCACCATGCCGACGCTGGTGGTCTGCGGCGACGAGGATCGCGACAACGGCTCGGCGCCTGCGCTGGCGGAATTGCTGCCCAATGCGGACTATGTCGAGGTGCCGGGCACGCACATGGGCAGTGTGACCAAGCCCGATCTCGGGTTGGCGATGGCAAACTGGCTGGGGGTACAGGATGGATAGCACGCGTTCGAACTGGCGGAATTTCTGGCTGCTCTGGCTGACGGGAATCGTGATTATCGTCGCGCTGGTGAGCCAGAACGACCGCCTCGTCACCGATATCGCACCGCAGGGCATGCTTGATCACCAGGTCGCGGCCACCGCCCAGCGCGTCGAAGACATCCACGCCAGCTGGCGTGCGGCCGGGGCGATGGATTTCTTCAAAATCGCCATCCTGTTCGACCTGCTCTTCATCGTCCTCTACAGCACGGGCGGCGTGATGGGCGGCAAGCTCATCCGGCAGGCTGCGCGCTCGGGCCTGCTGAGGGCGCTCGCCGGGCTTGCAATCCTTGCCTATGCGGCCTTCGGCATCCTCGATTTCACCGAGACCTTCTGCCAGGCCATTCAGGGCTTCGTGACGGGCGGCAACGACACGCTGGCCGCGATTGCGGCCAGCGCGCAGCAGCCCAAGATGGCCGCTTTCTTCATCGGCTTCCCCTCGCTTGTCGTGGCCTTGGCCTGGTTCAGGGTAGAGCGACGTCGAAGCGCTTGATTATGGCGGGTTGCAGGTGCAATCCGGTAGCAGAAGAAACCAGTCGCATTTCCCCACGAGAGGATCCCCATGAAATTCGCCCCCGTCGCCGTATCCGCCATCGCCATGTCGCTGGCCGCCTGCACCAGTGCGCAGGCCGAACCCGTCGCCAGCGCGCCGCTCGCGCCCGTCGCCTCGGAAGACCCCTATCCGATGACGCCGGCCGGTGCCGCCGCGTGGGTCGCCATGGTGGAGAAGGACCTGTTCGACTTCTCGGTAGAATTCGGCCGCGTATCATGGATCAACTCTACCTACATCATGCATGACAGCGATGCGCTGGCTGCCAAGTACGGCGCGGTCGCGACGGAAAAGTCGGTCGCCTATGCCAACAAGGCGGCGGAATATGCCCGCGTGGCCGGCCTCGATCCCGAAGTCGCCCGCAAGCTCGACATCCTGCGCAACGGCATCGTGATGCCTGCCCCGGTGCGTGACGGCGCGGCCACCGAACTCAACGAAATCGCCACCAGCCTCAACAGCCAGTACGGCAAGGGCAAGGGCACGCTGAACGGCAAGGAAATCAGCGGTTCGGATATCGAGGCCGAGATGGGCAATCCCGAGCGGACGCCCGCTGAACTGGCCGAGATGTGGACCAGCTGGCACGACAATGTCGGCGCCCCGATGCGCGGCGATTACCTGCGCATGATCTCCATCGCCAACGAAGGTTCGAAGGAGCTGGGCTTCAAGGACCTCGGCGCCATGTGGCGTTCGAACTACGACATGGACCCTGACCAGTTCGCCGCCGAGACCGAGCGGATGTGGCAGGAAGTGAAGCCGCTATACATGGCGCTCCACACCTATGTCCGGTCGAAGCTGAACGAGAAGCACGGGGATGCGGTGCAGCCCGCCACCGGCCCGATCCGTGCCGACCTGCTCGGCAATATGTGGGCGCAGGAATGGGGCAATATCTACCCGCTGGTTGCGCCCGCCGGGGCGGGTGACATCGGTTACGACCTCACCGATTTGATCGAGAAGAAGGGCGTGGACGAAGTCGGCATGGTCCGCGTGGGCGAAGATTTCTTCTCCTCGCTCGGCTTCAAGGAATTGCCCGCAACCTTCTGGGAACGCAGCCAGTTCGTGAAGCCGCAGGACCGTGAAGTCGTCTGCCATGCCAGCGCCTGGGACATCGACAATGTCGACGACCTGCGCATCAAGATGTGCATCAAGAAGAACGCCGACGACTTCATCACCATCCACCACGAGCTGGGCCACAACTACTACCAGCGTGCCTACAACCAGCAGGACTACCTGCACCTCAACGGCGCGAACGACGGCTTCCACGAAGCCATCGGCGACATGGTAGCGCTGTCGATCACGCCCGAATATCTCGTCCAGATCGACATGCTCGATCCCAAGGACGTGCCGAGTGCAGACAAGGATATCGGCCTGCTGCTGCGCCAGGCGATGGACAAGGTGGCCTTCCTGCCGTTCGGCCTGATGGTCGATCGTTATCGCTGGGGCCTGTTCGACGGCTCGATCCCGGCGGACAAGCTCAATGCCGGCTGGACGGACCTGCGCCTCCAGTACCAGGGCATCACGCCGCCCGTCGCGCGTGACGAGAGCAAGTTCGATGCGGGCGCCAAGTACCACATCCCCGGCAACGTGCCTTACACGCGCTATTTCCTCGCACGGATCCTGCAGTTCCAGTTCTACAAGGCTGCTTGCGACCAGGCGGGCTGGGAAGGGCCGCTGCACCGCTGTTCGTTCTACGGCAACGAGGAGGTCGGCAAGAACCTCAACGCCATGCTCGAAATGGGCGCCAGCAAGCCGTGGCCCGACGCGCTCGAAGCCTTCACCGGCGAACGCCAGATGAGCGGCAAGGCGATGGTCGAATACTTCGCGCCGCTGATGGCGTGGCTGGAAGAACAGAACAAGGGCAAGCCGCAGGGGTGGTAAGGATGCGGACACTCGCTCTCCTCGGTCTTTCGGTCGCGGCCTGCGCGCCGGTAGCCGGGGAGGCGCCGTCCGCGCCGGCTCCGGCAGGCGTGTCGGGCGCGCTGTTCGTGGCGGGCAAGTTCGAGAACCGGCTCGCCAAGGTCGATCTGGCCACGGGCGAGCAGGTTGTCTCGGTCGAAAGCTGCGCCAACCCGCATGAACTCGCGACCTCGCCGGACGACCGCTACGTCGCGCTCGCCTGCTATGGCGGGACGACGGTCGATATTTTCCGCACGTCGGACCTCGGGCTGGTCGCCAGCCACGATCTCGGGCCGAATGCACGCCCGCACGGGATCGTCTGGCACTCCAACGGGCACATTTATGTCACTGCCGAGGGCCAGCAGGCGGTCCACGTGCTGTTCAATCCCCACAAGGGGAAAAGCGACGTGAGCCTCTCGTTCGCCACCGGCAAGCGGGGCAGCCACATGCTGGCGGTCTCGCCTGCGGCCGATGCCGTCTGGACCACCGATCTCGGGTCGCGCACCGTAACCCGCGTTTCGCTGCGGGGTGAAGGAGCGCCGCTGTCGGTTGAAGTGGGCGAAGAGCCGGAAGGCATCGCTCTCAGCCCCGACGGAAAGACGTTGTGGGTTTCGGCCCGCGGTTCGGACAAGGCCTTTGCGCTCGATCCGCAGACCATGGAAATCCGGCAGGAAGTCGCCACGGGCGATTTTCCCCTGCGCATCGCGATCCGCCCGCAGGGCGATTTCGCAGTTACCAGCGACCTTGCGGATGGCGGCCTGACAGTCATCGATCTTGCCAGCGGCAAGGCCGTGCGCAGCATTGCCGTGTCCAGCCGCGAGGAAGCCGAAGCGAAGACGCAGGTGACCATCCTCTGGTCGCCCGATGGCAAGCGCATCTACGTGGCGGAGACCACCGCGAACACCATCGCGGAAGTCGATTTCGCAACCGGCAGGGTGCTACGCAGGCTCCCGGGCGAAGGCGGAGGTGATGGAATGGCGGTTATCCAGTGAGCAAGTCGAAGGACCTTTCTGTCGTCGGCTGGCGCGAGCTGGTCCATTTGCCGGAACTCGGCCTCCACGGCGTACCTGCCAAGATCGATACCGGCGCGCGCACGTCCTCGCTCCACGGCGAAGTGATCGAGGAATTCGAGCGTGACGGTGAGAAATTCGTCCGTTTCGCTGTCGATTTCGGCGCGCAGCACGTCCGCCAGGTGTGCGAAGCGGTCCACGTCGATATCCGCGGCATCACCAGTTCCAATGGCGAGACGCAATATCGCTATGTAATCAAGACGCCGTTGCGTATTGGCGATCTCGAGTTTCGTGCCGAAATCAGCCTAGCCAATCGCGCGGACATGAGATTCCCCATGCTGGTCGGCCGCTCTTCGCTGCGTCGCCGATTTCTCGTGGATTCAGGGTATTCCTGGCTCCAGACGCCCGAAATGAAGACCAAGAAAGGCCACAAGCCATGAAGATCGCCATGCTGGCGCGTAATCCCAATCTCTATTCGCACCAGCGCCTTGTCGAGGCAGCGGAGGCGCGCGGACACACGCTCGATATCCTCAACACCACGCGTTGCACCGTCCACATCGCGAGCCACCGGCCGCAGGTGTTCTATAATGGCGAAAAGGTCGCCCGCTACGACGCGGTGATCCCGCGCATCGGGGCCTCGATCACGAACTACGGCCTTGCGATCCTGCGTCAGTTCGAAATGCAGGGCTGCTGGCCGCTGAACGAAAGCGTCGCCATCGGCCGCAGCCGCGACAAGCTTCGCTCGATGCAGATCCTTGCCAAGCACGGCCTCGGCCTGCCGCTCACGGCCTATGCCAACGACCCCAAGCAGGCTGAAGAAATCATCAAGGCGGTGAAGGGGCCGCCGGTGGTCATCAAGCTGCTCGAAGGTACGCAGGGCATCGGCGTCGTGCTTGCCGAAACCATGTCATCGGCCAAGTCGGTGATCGAGGCTTTCCGCGGGGCCAACGTCAACATCCTGGTGCAGGAATTCATCAAGGAAGCGGGCGGCACCGACATCCGCGCGCTGGTCGTCGGCGGCAAGGTCGTCGCGACGATGAAGCGCACCGGAGCGGCCGACGATTTCCGCAGCAACCTTCACCGCGGCGGCAGCGCCGAACTCATCAAGATCACGCCGGCCGAACGCGCCACGGCGGTCAATGCGGCCAAGCGCATGGGCCTCAACGTCTGCGGCGTCGACATGCTGCGTTCGAACCACGGTCCCGTGATCATGGAAGTGAACTCCTCGCCAGGCCTCGAAGGCATCGAGAAGGCGACAGGCAAGGACATTGCCGGCATGATCATCGAGTTCATCGAGAAGAGCGCCAAGGACGGCAAGACCAAGACCAAGGGAACGGGCTGAACCCTTCCTTCAGGCGTTCCTTGCCGTGAGCCCCCCGTCCACGGGTATCACCGCTCCGGTGATGTAGCTCGCTGCGGGCAGCACCAGCGACAGGATCACGTGCGCGACCTCTTCCGGCTCGCCATAGCGCTTTAGCGCGGTGCGACGCCGGGCGAAGGTTTCCTTGTGTTCCTCCGGCACGGCCTGCGTCATCGCGGTGCGGATGGGGCCGGGGCACACGCAATTGACCGTAATGCCTTCGGGCCCGAGATCGACCGCCAACCCGCGCGTCAGGCCGGTCACGCCGGTTTTCGCCGCCACATAGGGCGTGTCGCCGGGGGTTGCGCCGAGGCCTTCGGTCGAGGCGATATTCACGATCCGCGGTGCATCGCTGGCGCGCAAATGGGGCAGGGCGGCGCGCACGGTACGTTGGTGGGCAGTCAGCATGACGGCAAGCGCGCGGTGCCACACCTCCTCGTATTCCTCGCCCGCATCGAGCGCGCAGAAGCTCGAGACGCCGGCATTGTTCACCAGGATATCGATCCCGCCGAAATCAGCAGCGATCCGGCTGACGACCGAGGCGATGGCGTCCTTGTCAGCGACGTCCAGCGCGTAGGGCCTGGCCCCGTTGCCGCACTCACGCGCCACCGCCTCGCAGGCCGCGAGGTCGCGGTCCGTCACGGCGACGCGTGCGCCTTCCTTGGCGAACAGCAGCGCGGTTGCGCGCCCCATGCCACTGGCAGCGCCGGTGATTACGGCTATGCGGCCCGCGATCGAACGGGAGCGGTTTACGGCTTCGGTCATGACATCCCCTCTTTACAGGGGGCGTTATCACGCAAATCCCCGGCGGTGGGAAGCGCAAGTCAGCCGGACGCGTGCGTCTCGCTATTCTGCGGCCATCTTGAGGAGTTCGATCTCCTCGCGCAGTCGGGCCAGCTCCATTTCGTAGAGCCGCGTGCAGTCGAGCCGCGCCGGTTTCTCGCCGAGCGGGATGGTGACGCGCACGTATACGAGGGCGCGCTGGTCACGCTCCGGGCTGTAGAAGCGCAGCGCATTGTCGTCTTCCGGCAGCGGGCTGGCGGCGCTCCCCGCAGCGCCCATGTCGAGATAGGCGCCGTTCGAGTTCATCGACTGGCGGCAGCGTGTTCCGCTGGCGGTCTCGATCGAATCCTCGCCGCCGGTCCCGTGCGGAGCGGCGGGAAGATGGACACCTTGCGATTGCGCATGGGCCTGTGTGCTAGCGAGTGCTGCGCAGGCGGCGAGCGCCGAGTTTCGAACAAACGCGTGCATGGACGGAAACCCTCCTTTCCTCGATCCGCTCGGCGCACAGGCGGAAGCGGACCTCTTCGCCCGGAACCAGCCCGTCGACAACGACGAGGATCCGGCGATTTGCCCTTGGGGCGATGGTACTGACTGACGGAAGGATGGTGACGCGTTCGGCTGCGATGCCGCTGCCTTCCTCCACGAACGCGCGGAAGCGATGCGCGCCCGGATAGGGATTGCGAAGCGTGAGGTAGAGACCCTTGCGTTCGCTGGCGGTGGTGCCGCTCTTTTCCAGCGGTCCAAGCCCGACAGCCATTGCGCTCCCCGCGCTTGCGGCAAGAACCAGTGGGCAGAGGCTTCGAACAAGGCTCATCCTGAGCATGTGACCACCGTCACGATCGAATAGTCACCGGCAGCGAAGCCGCTCGGGTCCTCGGCCTTGGCATGGACGGTGTAGACGTCCGCCAGATCGGAAGAAGTGCTGGTCGACTGCGCGCTGGTATAGGCCTGGGAGGCACCGTCGAGCGAAGTGTACCTGATCTGCGGCGTGATGCCCGAGACATCGTTCGCCGAGGTGATGGTCGGGGCACCAAAGGATAGCGTGGGATCACTGCCCAAGGCCGTGACCGTTACAGTCGCCGCAGCGCCGCCTGAATTCTCCGATGATAAGCTGGTGTAATCGGTATTCGGCGCAAGGGCACCGTCCGACACGATCAGCGAACAGGTGGCCAAAAGCGAACCATCGAATGTAACAGGCTCCGCCGCAATCGGCGCGGCCAGCACCGCTCCGCTAGCGGCAGTCGCAAGCCCAAGTGTCCTCTTTCGCATGCTTCACCTCCTTCTTCGGGAGGTCATGGATAACGAACGCCCTTAAAGGGCCGGATAGCGTGGGCCTGCGTATTACTGCCTAGGCGATTACCGGAAGGGCGGCTCGTTGAAAGCGCGCAGCTTGCGGCTGTGGAGGCGCGGGCCTTCTTCGCGGAGCAGGCGGCAGGCGGTGACACCGATCTGGAGGTGGGCCGCGATGGCTTCCTCGTAGAACTTGTTCGCCTGGCCGGGCAGCTTGATTTCGCCGTGGAGCGGCTTGTCCGAGACGCACAGCAGCGTGCCGTAGGGCACGCGGAAGCGATATCCCTGGGCAGCGATGGTGGCGCTTTCCATGTCGATGCCGACCGCACGGGAGAGCGAGAGCCGGCGGGCCGAGCTGGTGTAGCGCAGTTCCCAGTTGCGATCGTCGGTGGTGACGACGGTGCCGGTGCGCATGCGCTTCTTCAGGTCACTGCCGTGTTCGCCCGACACCTCTTCCGCTGCGCCTGCCAGCGCCTGCTGGACTTCGGCGATGGCGGGAAGCGGGATTTCGGGCGGTAGCACCGGGTCGAGCACGTGATCGTCACGCAGGTAAGCGTGGGCGAGGACGTAGTCGCCGATCTTCTGGCTCGGACGCAGACCGCCGCAGTGGCCGATCATCAGCCAGGCTTCGGGGCGCAGCACCGCAAGGTGGTCGCAGATCGTCTTCGCGTTCGAGGGGCCGACGCCGATATTGACCAGCGTGATCCCGCCGCCGTTTTCGCCCACGAGGTGATAGGCGGGCATCTGGTGGCGGCGCCATGCCGTGTCCGACAGCTGCGCCCGTGCATTGTCGGTCGCCTTGGTCAACAGCAGGCCGCCGGCACCGGCCAGCGCGGTGTAACCGTTCCTGCCCAGCTGCGAGCCTGCCCAGTCGACGAACTCGTCGACATAGCGGTGGTAGTTGGTGAACAGGATGAAGCGCTGGAAGTGCTGCGGGTCGGTGCCCGTGTAGTGGGCCAGTCGCGCAAGGCTGAAATCGGTGCGCAATCCGTCGAACAGCGACAGCGGGATCGGGTCGTCCGGATTGTCGAGCTCGATACCGTCGGCCAGCTCGTCGCCGATATCGGCGAGGTCCGTGGAGGGGAAGTGGCGCGCGATCTCGTTGGGGTCGATCCCGGCGAGAACCGCGCCGGCCTCGCCGTCGAGGACATAGGGGAAGGGGATTTCCTGCCGAGAGGAACCCACTTCGACCTCGACCTCGTAGTTCGAGCCGATCAGTTCGAGCTGTTCGCGCAGGTAATTGCGGAACAGGGCGGGGCGGGTCACCGTGGTCGCGTAGAGGCCCGGCATGTTGAGCCGGCCGAAGGCGCGGTTGGCACCGTCGGGCATTACACCGCCGCGAAACAGCAGGCGAAGTTCGGGATAGGCGTAGCTGCCGTCCTTGCGCCGTTCGGCGGCAGGCAGTTCGCGGGTCTTTCCGAAAGCGATCACGTCGTCGCGCAGGCGGTGGATGGCCGCATCGTAGACGGATTCAAGCTTGTCGATGATCTGGTCGATCGATTCCATGGCTGGTTTTTCTCCTGGCTCTTTGTTGTTTTCGTGACACCTCCTGCCACAGGAAGGCGCCTGTTACAAAAAGGGCGCGGAGACCGAAGTCGCCGCGCCCTGATTGTCCGGTTGTCGAAGAGATCAGCCCTCGGCGTTCTCTTCGTCGCCACCTTCGAGCATGTCGGCGGGAATTTCGCCGGGCTCGAGGTTGGGTTCGATGCGGGTTGCTTCGGCCTGCTCTTCGATCTCGCGCTGTTCGTCTTCGAACATCTGCGCAAGGACATCGACGCCCTGGCTCTGCAGCTCGGCTTCGTCGTCCGAACGGGCGACGTTGGCCTTGATGGTGACCGAAACTTCTGGGTGGAGGTCGATGCGCACGTCATGCATGCCGATCGTCTTGATCGGGTTGCCCATGATGACCTGCTTCTTGTCGATCTCGTGACCCTTTTCGGCAAGGCCGTTCACGATGTCGCGAACGTTGACCGAGCCGTAAAGCTGGCCGGCGTTCGACGAAGCGCGGATCAGGGTGATTTCGACACCGTCGACCTTTTCACCGGCCTTTTCGGCTTCGGTGCGGCGTTCGGCGTTTTCCTTTTCCAGGCGATCGCGGTTGGCTTCGAAGACCTTCTTGTTCGCCTCGTTGGCGCGAAGGGCCTTCTTCTGCGGAAGCAGGTAGTTGCGTGCGTAGCCGTCCTTCACGGTGACGACGTCACCGATCGTGCCGAGCTTTTCGATGCGCTGAAGGAGAATGATATCCATGATGTCTTCCCCTTACTTCACGATGTACGGCAGCAGGCCGATCTGGCGGGCGCGCTTGATGGCCTTGGCCAGCTCACGCTGCTTCTTCGCGCTGACGGCGGTGATGCGGGACGGGACGATCTTGCCACGCTCGGACATGAAGCCCTGGAGCAGACGGACGTCCTTGTAGTCGATCTTCGGCGCGTTCTTGGCGGCGAAGGGGCACGACTTGCGGCGGCGGAAAAACGGGCGGGCCATCAGTCACGCTCCTCACGTTCACGGCGCTTCTTCGAGTCGCGCTCGTTCTTGCGCATCATGACCGACGGGCCGGTTTCGTGCTCGTCGACGGCGATCGTCATGTAACGGATCACGTCTTCGTTGATGCGGGTCTGGCGTTCGAGTTCGGCAACGACGGAGCCGGGGCCCTCGATGTTGAGCAGAACGAAATGCGCCTTGCGGTTACGGTCGATCTTGTAGGCGAGGTTCTTGAGACCCCAGGTCTCGGTCTTGGTGACCTTACCGTTGTTCGCTTCGACGATTTCGGTCGCCGTGGCGGCGAGCTGGTCTACCTGAGCCTGGCTCAGGTCCTGTCGCGCCAAGAAGACATGCTCGTAGAGAGCCATGCTCTTGTCCTTTCACTTGCTGGCCGATCGCTGGCTGATCCGCGGGATTGCGGGGCCCCTCCGGCTTTCTTCATATCCGTCGCCCGGAAGCGAGGGATGCGCGCACATAGCGGGATTCTGCGCGAATGCAAGCCAAACTCTCCCCTTGCCGGGGCGGAACGTGCGGGGCAGGGGGCCGTTGCCCGTGAAACTGAGGAGATAATGCGTGCCCGGCGGACTTGTAGCGCTTCTTGACGATATTTCGGTCATCGCCCGCACTGCGGCCGCATCGCTGGACGATGTCAGCGTCGCAGCGAGCAAGGCAGGCACCAAGGCTGCGGGCGTGGTCATCGACGATGCAGCGGTGACGCCGTCCTATGTCACGGGCCTCAATCCTGCGCGTGAGTTGCCGATCATCTGGAAGATCACCAAGGGAAGCCTGCGCAACAAGCTTATCTTCCTGCTTCCGGGCGCGCTTCTGCTCAGCTGGTTCCTGCCCCAGGCGATCACCTACATCCTCATGCTCGGCGGCAGTTACCTTTCGTTCGAGGGCGCGGAAAAGGTGCTGGAGAAACTGGGCGGCGAAAAGCACGGCAAGACGCTCGACGATGCGATTTCCGATCCGGTCCAGTTCGAGCGCGAGCGGGTGAACGGCGCCGTTCGCACCGATCTCATCCTGTCGGCTGAAATCATGGCCATCTCGCTCAACGAGATTGCCACCATGACCGACAGCTTCTGGGTGCGTGCCGCGGCGCTTGCGGCGGTCGGCATCGCTATCACGGTCATCGTTTACGGCGCCGTAGCCCTGATCGTGAAGATGGACGACGTCGGCCTGCATCTGGCGAAAAGGGAATCGAGCACCGCGCAGAACTTCGGCAAGTTCCTGCTCCGGGCGATGCCTTGGCTGCTGGCGGCGCTGTCGTTCATCGGCACCATCGCCATGCTATGGGTCGGCGGCGGGATCGTCCTTCACGGGCTGCATGAAATCGGCATCCACGGCCCGTCCGACTGGGCGCACGGGATCCAGCACACGGTCGAAGCCGCGACCGGAGCGCTTTCGGGCTTCCTCGGCTGGTTGACCTATGCAGTAATTTCGGCCCTGTTCGGGCTGATGCTCGGCTTCGTCATCGTCTTCGTGCTGCACAAGGTATTGGGCTTCGGCCACGGCGTGGGCGAAGGCGCCGAAGCGCACTGACAGTCAGGAAAGGCGTTCGAACACCCGCTGGGCGAATTCGCTCAACGTATCGTCGCGCGCGCCCATGACCACGATACGGTCGCCCGGGCGCGCCATGCTGACCAGCCGGTCCTCGACATCCTTGCGGGCAGGGACATGCTCGGCATGGCCGCCAGCTTCGCCGATCAGTGCGATGATGCGCTCGCTCCCCTCGCTGCGGTCGACGGTCCCGCCGAAATAGACGGGGTCGGACAGGATCACGAGGTCGTCGTCACCAAGTTCGGCGGCGAAGGTCTGGGCCAGTTCGGCGCCCATCTGCCGCAAGGGGCCGTAGCCGTGCGGCTGGAAGAAGGCGATCACGCGGCCCGGATGCGCTTTCAGCGTTCGCAAGGTGGCGGCGCACTTTTCCGGATTGTGCCCGAAATCGTCGATCACGGTAATGGCTGCGTGTGTGGTGCCGACGATGTCGAACCTGCGCGCAAGGCCCTTGAAACCGGCGAGCGCCTGCACCGAATCCCGCACCGGAACACCGGCGGCGGCGGCAGCTGCAATTGCGGCGAGGGCATTGGCGAGGTTGTGCCGGCCGGGCATTTCGAGGCGTAGAGGATACTGGCTGCCGTCGTGCCGGTCGATGACCAGCGCCGCCTGGCGCACCGGCCCTTCGGCGATGCTGTCGGGGACGATGCCGATCTGAGCCTTGTCCTGCTCGATGCCGAAAGTAATGACTTCCTTTGCATGCGGCAGCAGGGCGAGCGCTTCGGGATCGTCGGCATTGATCACCGAAATGCGACTGCGCGAGAGGTAGTCGCCGAACAGCTGGCGCAATTCTTCCATGCTCTTGTGATCGAGGCTGACGTTGAGCAGCACGCCTACTGCCGGGCGGTAGAGTGCGATGGACCCGTCGCTTTCGTCCACCTCGCTGACATAGAGGCTCTGCGATCCCACGACCGCGCTGGCGAAAGGCCGATCGGGCGAGACGAAGTTCTTCATCACGGCGCCGTTCATGATGGTCGGCGCGCGTCCGGTTGCCTCAAGGATCCAGCCGAGCATGCCGGTGACGGTTGACTTGCCGCTCGTCCCAGCGACGGCGAGGCCGGCGCCGCTGGTGTTGAAGAGGATCGAATTGAGCTCTGCCCGGGTAAGCCGCAGGCAGGCGAGCTCCGTGGCACGCTGGATTTCCGGAACCGTGTCCTCGATTGCGGCCGAGGCGACGACGATCTGCTCGCCCGAGATGATCCCGCTGCCGTCCTGCGGGTAGAGTGCGAAGCCCTGCCGTTCCAGCGCGGCGAATTTGACCGGCGTGCGCCCCTGGTCGTGGCTGCGGTCGGAACCCGCCACACTACAACCGCGCCCTTTCAGGATCTGCGCAAGCGGTAGCATCCCCGATCCGCCGATCCCGACGAAGAAGAACGGGCGGGCAAACAGGTCTTCGGGGCTGGGGAAGTCAGTCATCGCGGTCTCGCTATGCAGTTGCAGCCGCCAAGACAAGCAGGCATGACGCAGGCGTGCACCGTCCCGTCCGAAAAGTCGCCATTTGCGCCCCCGCAACGCCTTTGAAGCGCGAATATGCGGAGCGCGTGACCGCGCTGGCTGCTGCCGAGTTTCCGGACCTCGAGCTGCATTTCCACGAACAGTGTTTCGTCGAGGAAGGGCATTTCGCAGGACCCGACGAACTCCGCCTCGCTGCCTTGCTCGAATGCGCGAACGATGCGTCCGTTGACGCGATCTGGTTCGCCAAGGGCGGCTACGGGTCGAACCGCATCACGCAAGGTTTCCTCGACCATGCGAATGAGGCGGCGCGGGCCAAGGCCTATGTCGGCTATTCGGACTGCGGGACCCTGCTGGGCGCGCTCTACCGCAATTCCCTCGGCCATGCGGTCCATGCGCCCATGCCTTGCGACCTGGCGCGGGAGGGCGGGGATGAAGCCATCCGCCGCGTGCTCGCATGGTTCGGCGGCGACGATGGCGGACTTGAGCCCGGCCTTGGCGAAACGCCTGCGGTCGCCTTCAATCTCTACACGCTCGCCATGATGCTCGGAACGCCCTTCATGCCGGACCTTTCGGGGCACGAGGTGCTGGTCGAAGAGGTTGCCGAGCATGAATATGCCATCGACCGGCTGTTCTTCCACGTCACTGCGCAACTGGGAGGCGTGGCAGGCATCCGCTTGGGCGAGGTCACGGCCATCCCCGAAAACGACCGGCCTTTCGGCGCTACGGTAGTGGAAATTGCGCAGGACTGGTGCAGCCGTAGCGGCATTCCCTATCTCGGCCGCGCCGAGATCGGGCACACCGCTACCAACAGGATCGTGCCCTTCGGCCTTGAGGCGCGCGGCACACGGGCCTAAGCGCCGCTCCCGAACAGGAGAGTAACATGACTGCATTCATCTTTCCCGGACAGGGAAGCCAGAAGGTCGGCATGGGCGTGGACCTCGCCGAGGCCAGCGCGCATGCCCGCGAGGTGTTCGAGGAAGTCGACGACGCGCTGAACCAGAAGCTTTCCGCCGTGATGAAGGACGGGCCTGAAGGCGAACTGACGCTTACCTCCAACGCCCAGCCTGCGATCATGGCGAACTCGATTGCCACCTTGCGCGTGCTGGAAAAGGAATTCGGCGTCGTGCTGGCCGACAAGGCCGCCTGCGTCGCGGGCCATTCGCTCGGCGAATACAGCGCGCTGTGCGCGGCGGGCGCTTTCTGCCTTGCCGAGTCCGCCAAGCTGCTGCGCCTGCGCGGTATCGCCATGCAGGACGCGGTTCCGATCGGCGTGGGCGCGATGGCCGCGCTGCTGGGGGCCGATATCGAAAAGGCAACCGCGCTCGCCGCTGCCGCTGCCGAAGGGCAGGTGTGCGAAGTCGCCAACGACAACGATCCCACGCAGGTCGTCATTTCCGGCCATGCCGAAGCGATCGACCGCGCCATCGAACTGGCCAAGGATCACGGGATCAAGCGCGGCATCAAGCTGCCCGTATCCGCACCCTTCCATTGTTCGCTGATGGAGCCGGCCGCCCGCCGGATGGAAGCCGCGCTGGCGGAAACCGCGCCCTCGGCCTTCACCGTCCCGATCTTCGCCAATGTGACCGCTTCGCGCGTCACCGATCCTGCCGAGGAACAGCACCTGCTGGTCGAGCAGGTCACCGGCCGCGTGCGCTGGCGCGAAAGCGTCATCGCCATGCGCGAGGGAGGTATCGAACGCTTCGTCGAACTGGGCGGCAAGGTGCTCGGCCCGATGGTCGGGCGCATCGACAAGGAGGCGACCACCATCAGCCTCGTCACCATGGAAGACCTCGAGAATTTCGCCAAGGAGAACGCATGATGTTCAGCCTCGAAGGAAAGACCGCCCTCGTTACCGGCGCCAGCGGCGGCATCGGTTCCTCGATCGCCCGCGCTCTTGCTCGCCAGGGCGCCCGCCTCGCGCTGTCGGGCTCCAACGCGGCCAAGTTGCGCGCCTTCCGCGAGGAGCTGAACGACGAATTCGGGCACGACCATGTCGAGATCACCTGCAATTTGTCCGACACGAAGCAGGTCGAAGAACTGATCCCGGCGACCGTCGACACGCTCGGCCGGATGGACATCCTCGTCAATAATGCCGGCATTACGCGCGACAACCTCGCCATGCGCATGAAGGACGAGGAATGGGACGAGGTGATCCGCATCAACCTCGAGGCGAGCTTCCGCCTGATGCGCGCCAGCGCGCGTCCGATGATGAAGGCCAAGGGCGGTCGCATCATCTCGATCACCAGCGTGGTCGGCCACACCGGCAATCCGGGCCAGATGAACTATACTGCGGCCAAGGGCGGCCTCACTGCCATGTCGAAGAGCCTCGCGCAGGAACTCGCCAGCCGCAACATCACGGTGAACTGCGTCGCACCGGGCTTCATTCGCACGGCGATGACCGATGCGCTGACCGACGACCAGAAGGGCGCGATCAATTCGCGCATTCCCATGGGCCGCATGGGCGAGGGTGACGAGATCGGCGCTGCCGTGGCCTATCTCGCCAGCGACGAGGCGGCCTATGTCACCGGCCAGACCATCCATGTGAACGGCGGCATGGCGATGATGGGATAAACCCCTTTTATCCCCAAGGAATCGGTCATGTAGCGGGCTGGCAGGGCGCTCAAGCCTTGCCCCCGCATACCGCCCCGCTAGGGTGGATATCCGTATTCCGGCGCTCAGGGGCGATTCCGGCCCTTCGCGCGCCCAACAGGGACGAAAGAAGGACCCATGAAGGCCACTATCGAACGCGCAACGCTGCTGCGCTGTCTCTCCCACGTGCAGTCGGTCGTCGAACGCCGCAACACCATCCCGATCCTGTCGAACGTGCTCATCGAAGCCGAAGGCAACGGGCTGAAGGTCATGGCGACCGACCTCGATTTGCAGGTGGTGGAGCACATGGATGCCGCCAGCGTGGAATCGTCCGGCGCGATCACCGTTTCGGCCCACCTGCTGTTCGACATCGCGCGCAAGCTGCCCGAAGGTAGCCAGGTCAGCCTCGAAACCGCGGAAAATCGCATGGCGATCAAGGCCGGGCGCAGCCGCTTCTCGCTGCCGACGCTGCCGCGCGACGATTTCCCGGTGATCGTGGAAGGCGACTTGCCGACCAGCTTCGAACTGCCGGCCAAGACGCTTGCCGAAATGATCGACCGCACGCGGTTCGCCATCTCGACCGAGGAAACGCGCTACTATCTCAACGGCATCTTCCTGCACGTGTCGGACGAAGACCAGCCGGTGCTCAAGGCTGCGGCGACCGACGGCCACCGCCTTGCCCGTTTCACCCTGCCGCGCCCGGCAGGCGCGGAAGGCATGCCCGACGTCATCGTGCCCCGCAAAGCCGTGGCCGAACTGCGCAAGCTGCTGGAAGAGAAGATGGACGGCAACGTCCAGATCGACCTGTCGGCGAGCAAGATCCGCTTCACGCTTGGCGGTGAAGGCGGTGTAGTCCTGACCAGCAAGCTGATCGACGGCACTTTCCCGGACTATTCGCGCGTCATTCCGACCGGCAACGACAAGCTGCTGAAGCTCGATCCGCGCACCTTCCACGAAGGCGTCGACCGCGTGGCGACCATCGCTACGGAAAAGACCCGCGCGGTGAAGATGGGTCTCGAAAAGGACAAGGTCGTGCTGACCGTGACCTCGCCCGACAACGGCACCGCGACCGAGGAACTGCCCGCCGAATATGGCGCGGACGGGTTCGAAATCGGCTTCAATGCCAGCTATCTCAAGGACATTCTCGGCCAGATCGACAGCGACTCGGTGGAAATCCACCTGGCCGACGCAGGCGCGCCGACGCTGATCCGCAAGGACGACAACAGCCCCGCGCTCTACGTCCTGATGCCGATGCGGGTTTAATCCTCGCAAAGGCCAATTCCTGCCGCTAGCGTCTCTCCCCGCAAGAAGGAGAGACGCCATGCAGCAGGTTCACGTCGACAAGTCTAAACTGGCCAGTGCCGAACTGGTCGATATGGACGCGGGCGCGCTGGCCGATGGCGGCGTGCGTCTGGCGGTCGAGAGCTTTTCGGTCACGGCTAACAACGTGACCTATGCCGTGGTCGGCGACGGCTTCGGCTACTGGAATTTCTTCCCCGCACCCGAAGGCAAGGGCATCGTGCCCATGTGGGGCCATGCGCGCGTCGTCGAAAGCAACAGCCCAGATTTCGCGGTGGGTGAGCGGGTTTACGGCTACCTTCCCATGGCGAGCCACCTCGACGTGATCCCGGGCAAGGTAAGCGCGTCGGGCTTCGTCGACATGGCGCCGCACCGCCAGCCGATGAGCCCGATCTACAACCAGTATTCGCGCCTCGCTGCCGATCCCGAACACGATCCGGCGCGCGAAGGTGAGCGGATGATCTTCGGGCCGCTGTTCAAGACCGGTTTCCTGATCGAGTATTTCATGCGCTCGCAGGACTGGTTCGGGGCAGGGCAGGTCGTGCTGACCAGCGCTTCGTCCAAGACCGCCATGGGGCTGGCCAGCGTTGCCAAGCGCCGCTCGCCATCCGTCCGTCGTATCGGCCTGACTTCAGCCGGCAATGTCGATTTCGTGAAGGCCAGCGGTCTCTATGACGAGGTGCTGTCCTATGACGAGGTTTCCAGCATCCTGCCGGAGCCCAGCGTTACCGTCGATTTCGCAGGCAATGCCGGACTGCTCGGCCAGCTGCATCACCATTTCGGCGACGCGCTGAAATACTCCTGCCTCGTCGGCGCGACCCATATCGAAGAGCGCGGCGGCGGCCTTGGCGGCGGTACGAGCCTTCCCGGACCGACGCCCACGCTGTTCTTTGCGCCTGACCATGCCGTCGCCCTGTTCAAGGAACACGGCCCCGAAAAAGCTGGCGCTATGGTCGCCGAAAGCTGGCACGGCTTCCTTGAGGACGCCGGCGGCTCGATCGAGATCGAGCGTCACCAGGGCCTCGGCGCGGCGCGCGACGTCTTCGTCGAGATGCTTGGCGGCAAGGTCGATCCCGCCAAGGGAATCGTGATCGAACCCTAGATTTCGATGGCAATCTTGCCGAAGTGACCGCCGCTTTCCTGGTGGCGGAACGCATCGGCGAGCCGTTCCAGCGGGAATGTGTCGCTGATGACCGGCCTGATGCCGTTCGCCTCGATGGCGGCGATCATGTCCTGCTGCATCTTGCGGCTGCCCACCGTCAGGCCCTGGACCTTGAGGTTCTTTGAGAAGAGCAGGGCGGTCTGCACCGGCCCGGCAAAGCCAGCGAGAACACCGATCAGCGCCACATGGCCGCCTACGCGGGTCGCCAGCATCGATTGGTCGAGCGTGCCGGCGCCGCCGATTTCCACTACACAGTCGACGCCGCGGCCACGGGTGATGGCCAGCGCCTGTGCGCCCCAGGCTTCGGTTTCGCGGTAATTGATGAGGTGGTCGGCACCCATCGCCTTCACACGCTCCAGCTTCTCGCCGGATGAGCTGGTGGCGATGACCGTTGCGCCTGCCGCCTTGGCGAACTGCAGGGCGAAGATCGACACGCCGCCGGTCCCCTGGACCAGCACGGTGTCGCCAGGCTTGAGCGAATAGTCCACGAACAGCGCGCGCCATGCGGTCAGCGCCGCGCAGGTCAGCGTCGCTGCCTCGGCATGGCTGTAGCCGGCGGGAGCGCGGGTGAACCAGTGGGTGGGCGCGGTCACCTTCTCGCAGGCATAGCCGTCGATCCCGTCGCCCGGCACGCGGGTGAAAGCGGTCTGCGGCGGATCCCCGTCTATCCAGTCGGGGAAGAAAGTGCTGACCACGTGGTCGCCGACTGCAAACTCGGTAACGCCTTCGCCGACCGCGCTGACCGTGCCTGCGCCGTCCGACATGGGAATGCGGCCCTGCTGCGTCGGGATCATGCCCTTTACGACGGCATAGTCGTGGTAGTTGAGCGAACTGGCCTTCAGGTCAACCGTGATCTCTCCGGGCCCCGGCGCGGCGGGGGCGTCGATATCGACGAATTCGAGGGCTTCGAGGGTGGAGGGCGATGCGCCGGTGCGGATCGCCTTCATTCTGCCGCCTCCGCCAGTTCGGCGCGTTGCGGACCGCGGATCAGCCCGCCCGGCGCTTCGCCGGTCCATTTGCCTTCACGAAAGGTCACGACGCCGTTCTTGATCGTGGCGACATAGCCTTCGGCTTTCTGGAGCAGGCGCTTGCCGCCCGCAGGCAGGTCGAAGGCAAGCCACGGCTTGCCCAGCTTCAGCCGGTCCATGTCGATGATGTTGATGTCGGCGAGATAGCCGGGGGCAAGGACGCCGCGATCCTCGAGGCCATAGAGCCTTGCGGTATCGGCGCACTGGCGCTTGATCGCGTTTTCCAGCCCGATCGTACCGCGCGAACGGTCGCGAACCCAGTGCTGCAGCATGAAGGTGGGCGAGGCGGCATCGCAGATCGTCCCGCAATGCGCGCCGCCGTCCGACAGCGAATTGACCGTGTCGTCGGCGTGCTGGAGATCGTGGAGGAAGTCGAGATTGCCGTCCGCGTAATTGAGGATGGGCAGATAGATGAAGCCCTTGCAATCGTCGCGGCAGAGCAGGTCATAGGCGTATTCATCGCCCGAAACGCCTGCCTTGGCAGCGCGGGCCATGATGCTTTCCTCGGCAGTCGGCTCGTAATTGAAGTCCGGGTCCATCTCGAACTGCATGTTCCAGCCGCCGCACACGACCATGATCAGGCCGATGATGTCCTGGTTGACCTCGGAAAAGTCGTGCTGCTCTGAAAGGAGCCTGGCCTTGAATTCCGGGTCGAGCAGCTTCGCCTTCTGCTCCTCCCACGGAAGCTCGGCGATTTCCTGCCAGCTTGGCTTGAGGCGGAAGGGGTGGACGGTGCCCTGCCACGCCATGACGATGCCGTTTCCGCGCAGCGCGATCTGGGCGACGATGTTCGCGCCATTGTCGTTCTCCGCGCGCATGGAAGCGATCTGCTCGTCGAGCGGCATTTCCTTGGCGATGGACTGGAGCGCGGCGAAAGTGACGGGAAGGCCGGTTTCGCGGCTCAGCTTGCCCATCCAGCCGAACTCGTCCCATTCGCGCATCATGTCGCTGGCCATTTCGAACACGCCGTGACCCGCGCGGCCCATGGCGCGGCCGATCTCGACCAGTTCTTCCGCAGTGGCCGTGGTGCCGGGCACGACCTCCCCGTCGACATCGCGGTGAAGCACGGTGCGCGAGGTCGAGAAACCGAGCGCGCCGGCGCGCACGCCTTCTTCGACGATGGCCGACATCTTCGCGATGTCATCCTCGGTCGGAATGGCGCCCGGACGCTCCCTGTCGCCCAGTACGTAGGCGCGGACCGAGCCGTGCGGGACATGGGTGCCCACGTCGACCGTGCGCGGCAGTTTTTCGAGCGCATCGAGGTATTCGGGGAAGGTCTCCCAGTCCCAGCTCATGCCTTCGGCCAGCGCGGTGCCGGGGATATCCTCGACCCCTTCCATCAGGCCAATCAGCCATTCGTGCTTGTCGGGCTTGGCCGGAGCGAAGCCGACGCCGCAATTGCCCATGACGACCGTGGTGACGCCATGCCAGCTGGACGGAGCCATCTCCTGGTCCCAGGTTGCCTGGCCGTCGTAATGCGTGTGGATGTCCACGAAGCCCGGCGTCACCAGCAGGCCTGCCGCATCGATCTCTTCCGCCGCGTCGCCGGAGACTGTGCCGACCTGGGCAATCAGGCCGTCCTTGATGGCAATGTCGCCGGTGAAACGCGCTGCGCCGGTCCCGTCGACGATGGTGCCGCCGCGGATGATCGTATCGAATGTGGGCATGTGGTGATCCTCTCTCTCGGAAGAGAAGGTTCCACATTGCAACCGATATGTCTAGCGCGCTTTAGGGAGTCCGCTCGGGCATCCGCACCGCGAGCAGAATGCCGAGCCCGACGACGAACAGCAGCGAGATGGCGGCCATGCCGATGCGCTGGTCGCCCGACCACAGGGTGAACTGTTCTACCAGCAGCGGACCCATCCAGACTGTGATGGTGCCGGCGATGGCATAGAGCCCGAAGAACTCGCCGCTGCGCCCGGCCGGAGCAAGGGTGACGAGCATGGTCCGGCTGGACGAGATGCTGGCAGTGGCGGTCACGGCAATGACGCTGATCGAGCAGAGATAAACGAGGTCGGAAAGCGTCGGGAAGACGACACCATCCCAGACCGTGAAGTTCGCGACCGTGCCGAACAGCAGGCTGTCCCGCGTGATGCTGAGCTGGAACAGGCCGACCACGATCATCGCGAAGATTTCGAGTGCGAGCGCGCGTTTGACGCCCACTTTCTCTTCCAGCCAGCCGCCGAAAATGCCGCCTGCGAAGGCCCAGGCGCTGGCGAAGATCGCGTAGCAGAGCATCTCGAGGAAGTTCCATTCGAGGAACAGCGCGACATAGACCGCACCCAGCGCCAGCAGGGCGGCCATGGCGTCGGCATAGAACATCCGCGCGACGAGGAATTTCAGCAGCTCGCGGTACGTCGCCGCCTCGCGCACCGTGCGCCATACGCTGCGCGCCCCGTCACGGAACGCGGCTCGCCAGCTTGCGCCGGGTACGCCGGGATCCTTCGCATGGAGGAAGAAGTGGATCGAAAACAGCGCCAGCCACACGGCGCAGATCGGGCCTGCGAGCCGGGCGTGCTCGAACTTGGTAAGGTCGAGACCGAATTGCGGCTCGGCAAAGGGCCAGCCGACCATGGCGGGCAGGACGAACAGCAGGGCGATGGCTGCAAAGATCAGCGTCGCCGCGCCATTGCCGAGGCCCAGGCCAAGGCCGGAAATCATCGCCAGCCTGCGCGGTTCGCCCGACACGCTCAGCATCGCGTTATGGGTGACTTCCGAATAGGTATAGCTGACATAGGCGATCACCAGCAGCGCCATGATCATGCCGACGGGCAGGCCTTCGCCGCCCGGCATGGCAAACCACAGCATTGCCGAACACAGCGTAATCAGGCCGAGGAAAATGGCGAGGATCGGCTTCAACCGCCCGCCGCGATCCAGCGCTGCCCCCAGAAACGGGGCCGTCAACGCGGCAATCAGGCCTGCCCATTTCGTGACCGATGCGATCGTCGCCTGTCCCTGCGCATTGGCGGCGGCACGGGCCTCTTCAGGCGGAAGGCCATCCAGCGTACCGCTTGCCAGCAGGTCCGCCCCGATGATGTCGCGCGCGAAATAGGGTGCGAAAATGTAGATGACGATCAGGATGTAATAGGGATTGCGAGCCCATTCGAAGCTGGCCCACGCAAGGCCAGTCCGGCCGAGCGCACCGCCTTCGCCGGTCGAGTGGCGGACCGGCTGGCTGGCCAGAGGATTGGCGGCAACTGCGGGATCGGTGGCTATCGTCATTCCCCTCCCGACCCCGTTGCCCCGTTCAGGCGGCGCGGCTTAGTTCTTCGGGTGTCTCTGGCGCGTCGAGGAAGTCACGCAGCGCCTCCACGCTTTCGTCGGCATGGGTCAGCAGGAACAGGTGACCGCCGCCTTTCAGCACCTTGAGCTGTGAATTGCGGATAGCCGAGGTCAGGATCCTGCCGTTGATCAGCGGGACGATCTGGTCGTCGTCACCCATCATGATGAGCACTTCCTTCGAAAGGAAGGGCAGGGCGGGAAGGCTGGTCCAGCCGAGCATGGCGAGCAGCTGGTAGAGATAGCCACGCGGCGAAGGCGGCTTGAGGCGGCCGATATGGCTGTCCTTCTGGTGTGCCGCACCGTCACGGTCCACGCCGCCGTAAAGCGTGGCGAAGTGTTCGTTCATGAACTCGGGATCGATGTAGCGGCGCGGGTCCGCCATCTTGGACAGAGCCGCCGGATTGCCGGGCACCATCAGCATGCCCGGGGTCGTTGCGGCCAGCACGAGCCTGCGGGTGCGCTTGGGATGCTGGAGCGCGAAATGCTGCGCCATCGCGCCGCCCCAGGACACGCCCATCACGTCGCACAGCTCTACGCCGAGGTGGTCGAGGACCTGCGAGGCGGTCCAGCACATGGTGAAGGGGTTGTAGGGCATGACCGGGTCCGGGCTTTCGCCGGTGCCGGGCATGTCGAACATGACGAAGCCGCGCTCGGTCAGCATTTCGGCGAGCGGGGCGACCGCTTCGATATTGGCGCCGATGCCGTTGAAGAACAGGATTGGCGGGTGGTCCGATTTCTCGTCCAGTCGCCAGTGCGCAACGCGCAACGACCTGCCGCCTGCTTCGATCATCTCGACCGTCGCGGTCAGGCTTCCCTTGTTCGATGCGCTCACGTGTGTGTCCTGCAACCTGCCGACGGAAATGTCAGCACGCCTCCATAACGTAGAGACCGGGGGCGGGGTCCAGCGGTTCGTATTCCTTGTTCCCCAGTTTCGCGGGTGCTTTCTTCTGCTTGCCGGCGCGGGCCTGCACCCATTCCATCCAGTATGGCCACCAAGACCCTGAAACTTCTTCGGTTCCCTTCAACCACTCGTCCGCAGTGTCGGGCAGCTTCTTTTTCGGGTCCTTCTGCACATAGTAGCGCGCCTTGGGGTTTCCGGGCGGGTTGAGAATTGCCTGCATGTGGCCCGAGTGCGAAAGAACATAGGTAATGTCCTTCGAGCCGAAGAGCTGCGTCGAACGGTAAGTGGCCTTCCACGGGGTGATGTGGTCGGTCACGCCGCCGAGGATGAACAGGTCGCTCGTCACCTTCGACAAATCGACCTTGTGGCCGACCATTTCCACCTCGCCCTTCTTAGTGAAGGCGAGCGTTTCGAAGGCGTGCAAGAAATCACCCATCAGTGCGGCCGAGAGATTTGTAGCATCGGCATTCCAGAACAGCACGTCGAAAGCGGGCGGGTCCTGGCCGAGCAGGTAGTTGTTGATCACATAGTTCCAGATCAGGTCGTTCGGGCGCAACCACGCGAAGCCGCGCGAGAGGTCGTCACCCTTGATGACGCCCTTCTTGGCAGCGCGGCGCTTTGCCAGCGCGAGGCCGTTTTCGCTGACGAGCGAACCTGCCTCGATATCGTTCTGCTTGGGGTGCAGCACGCAGACCATGAGCGTGAGCGCGCCGAGTAGATCGTCCTTGTCCGAGGCCATCTTGCTGGCGAGCATCGATGCGGTCTGGCCGCCCGAGCAGCCCGCGGACACGTTCACCTTCTTCGAACCGGTGATCTTGCTGACCGCTTCCATCGCCTCGCGGCAGGAGCGGACGTAGTCGGTCATGTCCCAGTGGCCCTGTTCCTTGCTGGGGTTCTTCCAGCTGATCACGAAGGTCTGGATGCCGTTGTCGAGCTGGTACTTCACCACCGATTTTTCGGGCGACAGATCGTTGATATACATCTTGTTGATCTGCGGCGGGATGGTGAGCTGCGGGATCTCGTAGACCTCGTCCGTGGTCGGGGCATATTGCACCAGTTCCATCATCTCGGTGCGCAGGACGACAGAACCCTTCGATGTCGCGATATTTTCGCCCAGCTTGAACGGCTTCTTGTCGACCTGGCTGACCATGCCCTTGTTGTGGACCATGTCATCGTAGGCGTTCTTGAGGCCCTTGATCAGGCTGAGACCGCCGCTGGTGATCGCCATTTTCTGCGCCGTGGGGTTGCCGACCAGCGTATTGGTCGGGGCAAGCCCGTCGATGATGATATTCGAGATGAAACGGGCGCGGTCCTTTTCGAGCTCGTCGAGCTCGAGGTCCTCGAGCCATTTGGACGCGCCCTTCTGGACAGCAAGGTAGTACTGCATGCCGGCGCGCATGAAGGGGTTGTACTGCCAGGCCGGGTCCTGGAACCGCTTGTCTTTCGGATCGGGGGCAAGATCGCTCTGGCCGGTCATGATCTTGACCATGTCCTGACCCATGTCCTGACCGTGCTTCATCAGCCGCTGGGGGTCCGATGCCGTTTCACGCAGCATGACGGCGACCGCACCGAAGATATCCTCGCGCGTGAGGCCGATGAGCGGGCCAAGAGCGCTGGTGGACTGGGCGGCTTCGTCTTCGAGCTGTGCCATGGGTATTCCGGGTCCCTTTCGTTCGTTCTTATGTCGGTATCACTAAGCCAACACGTGCCGCTGCGCCAGCGTTCCGATTATCCGCGTGCTGCAATCATGTCGGCGATATCGACGAATTTCTCGCGCGGGGCGCCTTCGCGCGCTGCGGCGGCTTCGGCTTCCTCGATCTTTTGCCAGTCGCGGAAAGTCACGACGTCGAGCCCGCGAGCCGCTGCCAGTTCATCGAACCCCTCGCGCCCGAGCTTACGACCGCCCTGTCCGATGTCCTCTGCCACGAGGTCGATGACGCCATAGCCGTCGGGCCGGTTGGTGCCGATGGTGCCGGTAGGTCCGCGCTTGGCCCAGCCGACGCAGTAAAGGCCGGGAAGGATGCGGCCGTCGTCATTGGCGAACTTGCCCTGCCGTTCATCGAACGGGACACCTTCGATCGAAGAACTGCGATAGCCGATGCAGCTGATGACCAGGTCGGCGGGCACACGGTATGTCTCGCCGGTGCCCAGGGCGCGGCCTTTTTCGATTACGGTCTTTTCGACCTCGACCGCGCTGACCTTGCCGTCCTTCCCGACGAAGCTGACGGGGTTGGCGAAGAAATCGAACTCGATCCCGATCGGCGTTTCGCCATGGATACTGGCCGGGATCGCCGCGAAATCGCGCAGCAACGTAACCGATTTGCGCAGACCCGGCTCGAGGATGAGATCGTCGTCCACCGGCGGCAGGTCTTCGGGGTCGACCATCGGGCTGGCCCGTTCGAGATGCATCAGTTCGCCAAGTTCCTTGGGCGTCATCATGATCTGGTGGGGACCGCGCCGGCCGAGGATCGTCACCGTTTCAAGCTTCGACCCACGCAAGGCGGACAGCGCGTGTTCGACGATATCCGATCCCGCCATCTCTCCTTCTGTCTTGGACAGGATCCGGGCGACGTCGAGCGCGACATTGCCCATGCCGATGACAACCGCGTGCTTGCCCGAGAAATCAGGGTCGAGCGCGGCGAAATCGGGATGCCCGTTGTACCATCCGACGAAGGCCGCGCTGCCGAAGATGTTGCCGAGATCTTCCCCCTCGAGCCCCAGCTGGCGGTCATGTGGCGCGCCGGTTGCAAAGACGACTGCATCGTAGAGGTCCTGCAGCTCCGGCACGGTCACGTCGGTGCCGACAGTCACATTCCCGACGAAACGCACATTTTCCGTGAGTGCAGTCTTTTCGTAGCGCCGCGCAACCGCCTTGATCGACTGGTGGTCGGGAGCGACGCCGGTGCGGATCAGTCCGTAAGGTACCGGGAGCTTGTCGAAAACGTCGATACGGGCATCATCGCCCCACTTCTTGCCTGCCGCTTCTGCAGCGTAATAGCCTGACGGACCCGAGCCGATAATAGCGATGTGACGCATCTGCGGTCCTCTCCCCCGCTGAATGAGTAGCGACAATGCCTCCGTAAGCAGCACTGTGCAAGCATGCGCCAAGCCGCGCTCACAGGTCGGTTCGATGGTTATGCATTGGGTAAGTATTTTCGATTAGGAAACGCGCAACGCCCGGCCTGGATCGGGAAACGGGATTGCAATCGGATATTGGAATGAGCGGATTTTTCTCGAAACGGTCGAAAGCCAAGGCCGGGGCATCGGGCAAAGGCGGCAAGGTCGCCGCCGCCAATGATTCCGAAGCGCCCAAAATGCTCTCGCGTCTCGAACTGCTCGACAGTTTCGAGAATGCCGGGCTGGGCTGGTTCTGGGCCAGCGACAGCGACGGCCGCCTCATCTATCTCTCGCCTGCCGCACTCAAGGAACTCGGTTTCTCCGAGGATGACGTAGTGGGTACACCGCTGGCCGAATTCTTCCTGCAGGACGAAGAATGCACGCGCGAAGGCCGTCCGTTCAAATTCGTCGTTTCTGCGCGCGGTTCCATCTCGCACCATCCGGTGCAAATTGTTGGTGGCGGCAAGGAAAGCGGGCAGTACTGGGAACTGTCGGGCGTCCCCCAATACGATAGCGATCGCAATTTTCTCGGCTATCGCGGCAGCGCCAAGGACATTACCTCGACCCGTGCATCGCGCCTCGATGCAGAGCGTCTTGCCCAGTTCGATTCCCTTACCGGTTTGGCGAACCGCCATCGCATGAACAAGCGGCTGGAATCGACGCTCAAGGCGTTCCAGGCCTCGCAACGCAGCTGTGCGCTGCTGATGCTCGACCTCGACCGCTTCAAGCAGGTCAACGATACGCATGGCCATCCGGCAGGCGACGAACTGCTCAAGCAGGTCGCGAACCGTATCGAGCGGATCATCGGCAACAAGGGCGAAATTGCACGTCTTGGCGGTGACGAATTCCAGGTCATGCTGCAGGATATCGACGACCGTGCGGAACTGGGCGAACTCGCCGACCGCCTGATCAAGATGATTTCGCAGCCTTACCAGATCAAGAACACCCGCGTGTCGATCGGTACGTCGGTCGGCGTGGCAGTGTCACCGTTCGATGGCGTCGAGCCGGAAGAACTGGTCAAGGCAGCCGACCTTGCGCTTTACGGCGCCAAGGCCAAGGGCAAGGGCTGCTATCGCTTCTACAATGTCGACATGCGTGACGGCGCGCAGACACGCAACCGGATCGAGATGGATTTGCGGCAGGCGATCGAGGACGGCGACCTGCGCATGTACTACCAGCCGATTGTCAAGGCGAAGGATCACACGCTCCATTGCCTCGAGGCGTTGATGCGTTGGGAACATCCGGAGCGGGGCTTTATCCCGCCCTCGCAATTCATTCCGGTGGCCGAGGAAATCGGCATGATCACGGAACTGGGCGATTGGGCCTTGCAAGAGGTCTGCCGCGATGCAGCCAAGTGGCCGTGCGAACTGCGCGTTGCAGTCAACGTGTCGGCAATCCAGTTCGCCAATGACGACTTTCCCAAGAAGCTGAAGGAAGTGCTGCGCGAGACCGGAATGCCGGCACGCCGTCTCGAGCTCGAGATTACCGAGAGCGTTTTCGTTGGCGATGCTGACCGCACGCAGACCATGTTCGAGGAATTGAAGCGTATCGGCGTTCGCCTTGCGCTCGACGATTTCGGCACCGGCTATTCATCGCTCAGCTACCTGCAAAAAGCGCCGTTCGACAAGATCAAGATCGACCAGGCGTTCGTTCGCGGCGCGACCGAGAAGGGCAACAACAATCCGGCGATCATGTCTGCGATCGTGAACCTTGCCGAATCTCTCGGAATGGAGACCGTTGCCGAGGGCGTGGAAACGAAGGACGAACTGGACCTCGTGGAAGCGCGCGGCGCTAGCCATATCCAGGGTTTCATCTTCGCCCATGCCATCAGCAACTTCGAATTGCTGGAACGGCTGGAGAGCCAGCAATTGCAGTATGAGCCGCGCGGACCCGAACGCTTCCGCGCCGAGCGCAGGACCGTCTATCGCCGCGTCGGACTGATCCACGAAGACCACCGCTACCACGTGATGATGCGCGACCTTTCCAAGACCGGTGCGCGCGTCGAGGGGCTGCTCAACGTCCCCGTAGGTACTCATGTGGTGCTGGATCTCGGCGGTGGCCAGCTGGCGGTCGCGACGGTTCGCCGTTCGGACGAATTCACGCAGGGGCTCGAATTCGAGACGCCGCTCATCAGCGACGGCTCGGACGGGCTGTGTACGCGCCACCGCGTCTCGCCTTACGAGATTGCGGCAGCAGCAAACCAGCCTTTGGCGAGCCTGCCGGAAGATCCCTATGCCGTCCTCATGGCCGAAAACATCGCCAACGGGACGCGCAGGCAGTTCCTGGAAGTCGATACCAGCAACAAGCCGCGCAAGAAAAAAGCCGGTTGATCGGGGACATTTACGCTTGGTGTTAGGCTAAAAATAACCATTCCAGCCTAGACCTCGTAAAGAGAGTTCAACGTTTTCGAGGTCGACCCGCCATGGGGGCCATGCCCTTTTCCAACCTGTTTTCCTCGCGCAAGGACGCGGGCGATGTGGTGGGCCAGTGCACATTTGCGGTCTCCGACAAGGCGCGGATCGTCGACGAAATCGAAGCAAGCGGCGTGCTGGGCTTCTGGGCTACCGACCGTCAGGGCAACATCGCTTACATCTCCCCTGCCATCGCTGCACGCCTCGGTTCGACGCAGGATGAACTCATCGGCACCCAGCTGCAGCAAGTCCTCATCCCCATCGAGGGAGAAACGGATGGCCGTTCGCTTGGCCTGAAGCTCAATACCCGCAAATCCTTCGCGAATTTGTCGACACAGGCCCAGGCGCCGGGCAATGATGCGGTGCTTAGCCTTTCCGGCCGTCCGCTTTATGACGAGCAGACGGATTTTGCCGGTTTCCGCGGAAGCGTGGTCGACGTCACCGAGGAATTCCGCGCCGAGGAAGAGGCAAATCGCCTCGCCAAGTTCGATTCGCTGACCGGTCTCGCCAACCGGCACCGGATGGAGCAGCGCATAGATTCCACGTTGCATGCCTTCTGCGCTGCCAAGCGGACGGCTGCGCTGATGATGCTCGACCTCGACCGCTTCAAGCAGGTCAACGATACGCTCGGCCATGCCGCCGGTGACCAGCTCCTGCAGCAGGTGGCCGATCGCCTCCGCAGCGCTGTCGGTAGCCGCGGCGAGATCGGGCGTCTGGGCGGCGATGAATTCCAGGTCCTGATCCCCGACATGGACGATCGCGGTGAACTGGGCGAGATCGCCAAGAAGATCATCCAGATGCTCTCGCAGCCTTATTCTGTCGAAGAAGGCCGCTGCACTATCGGTTGCTCCGTCGGGGTGGCGATTGCCCCCTATGACGGCGTCAAGCGCGAGGAACTGACCCGTGCGGCAGACCTTGCGCTCTATGCCTCGAAGAACGGCGGACGCGGCCAGTTCCGCTTCTATGCGGCAGACCTCGAGCACGAGGCCAATCTGCGCAAGCGCATGGAAGAGGACCTCGCCAGCGCGATCGAGAACGGCCATTTCACCATCGAATACCAGCCGATCGTGGAACTGGGTTCGAACCGGGTGGTGGGCCTTGAGGCCAAGTATTCGTGGGAAGACGAGGATCGCGGCCGTGTCTCGCCAGACACTTTCCTCCCGATTGCAGAGGGCAGCCGCCTGATCGTGCCGATCGGCGAATGGGCCCTGCGCCGTGCTTGCGGGGACGCGGTGAAATGGCCGGGCGACCTGCGCCTTTCGCTCAATATTTCTCCCGTCCAGTTCGAAGCCAACGGCTTTGCCGACCTTGTCGGGCAGATCCTGGAAGAGACCGGCCTCGACCCTTCGCGGCTCGAACTTGAACTGAACGAATCTGTCCTGCTCGGCGATGCATCCAAGGTCGATGCAGTCCTCAGCCAGCTGTTTAAGCTGGGCGTTCGTCTGACTCTCGACCAGTTCGGCACGGGCATGTCCTCGCTCGCTTATCTGCGCCGGGCTCCGTTCAATACTCTCAAGATCGGAGCGAAGTTCTTCGAGCCGGTGCTCGGCAACGACCTCGGGGACATGGACCTCGTGCGCGCGGTAGTGGCTCTGGCGAATGCGATGGGAATGGAAACGGCCGCTTCGGGCGTGCACGCCCTGCCGTTGATGGAAGAGCTGCACCATCTCGGCGTGAACCAGGTGCAGGGGTTCGTCTTCTCCGACGCCATCGGCCACGAAGCCGTCATGCAGGAAATCACGAGCGGCGAGTGGGTGCTCAAGCCCACCGACCAGGGAAGCCAACGCGCCAATCGCCGCACTGTTTTCCGTCGCATCGGCCTTATCCACGAAGACCACTATTACGACGTGACGCTGCGCAATCTGTCGCGCACCGGCGCCATGATCGAAGGGCTTGAAGACGTGCCGGTGGGCACGATGTTCGTGCTCGATTTCGGTGGCGGCCAGCTGGCTGTCTGCACCGTGCGCCGGACGATGGGGGATACGCAAGGTCTGGAATTCGAGCAGGAACTGGTCGACGACGGGGCAGGCGGCTTGTGCACCCGGCACCGTGTCAGCCCGTACGAACTTGCTGTTGCCGGTGCTCCCTTGCAGGCCCTTCCGGCCGGCAAACACGCCATGGCGGACCAGGCGCCGGCCAATGCCGGTTTCGCCAAGTTCAAGCTCTCGCCCAACGCGCCAAGCCAGAACCAGAACTGAGCGCGTTGCAGCGCTCTAATTCCGGCTGACAGCGCAGTTTTGCGCCGCTAAAGGCGCTGGCGTAATGACTGACCTTTCCAAGATCCGCAATTTCTCGATCATCGCCCATATCGATCACGGAAAGTCGACGCTCGCCGACCGGCTGATCCAGTTCACCGGCGGCCTGACCGACCGCGAGATGTCCGAGCAAGTCCTTGATAACATGGACATCGAGAAGGAACGCGGCATCACCATCAAGGCGCAGACCGTGCGCCTCAACTACACCGCCAAGGATGGCGAGACCTATGAGCTCAACCTCATGGACACGCCCGGCCACGTCGACTTCGCCTACGAGGTCTCGCGCTCCCTGGCCGCGTGCGAGGGCGCTCTGCTGGTTGTCGACGCCGCGCAGGGCGTGGAAGCCCAGACGCTCGCCAACGTCTACCAGTCGATCGAGCACGACCACGAAATCGTCCCCGTCATCAACAAGATCGACCTGCCCGCCGCCGAACCAGACAAGGTCCGCGCCGAGATCGAGGACATCATCGGCCTCGACGCATCGGACGCCGTCCTCACCTCGGCCAAGTCCGGCATCGGCATCGAGGACACGCTGGAGGCGCTCGTCGCCCGCATCCCGCCGCCGCAGGGCGACCGCGACGCGCCGCTGAAGGCCATGCTGGTCGACTCATGGTACGACCCCTACCTCGGCGTGGTCATCCTCGTGCGCGTGATGGACGGGGTCATCAAAAAGGGCCTCAACATCAAGTTCATGCAGGGCGGCACGCAGCACCTGATCGACCGCGTCGGCTGCTTCACCCCCAAGCGCACCGACCTGCCCGAACTGGGGCCGGGCGAGATCGGCTTCATCACCGCGCAGATCAAGGAAGTCGAACAGGCCCGCGTCGGCGACACCATCACCACGGTGAAGGGCGGGGCGGACAAGGCGCTGCCCGGCTACAAGGAAGTGCAGCCGGTGGTCTTCTGCGGCCTCTTCCCGGTCGACGCGGCCGAGTTCGAGAAGCTGCGCGAAAGCATCGGCAAGCTGCGCCTCAACGACGCCAGCTTCAGCTACGAGATGGAAAGCAGCGCCGCGCTGGGCTTCGGCTTCCGCGCCGGCTTCCTCGGCCTGCTGCACCTGGAGATCATCCAGGAACGCCTCAGCCGCGAATACGACCTCGACCTCATCACCACGGCCCCGTCCGTGGTCTACCGCGTGCACCTCGCCCATACCAAGACCGAAGATGCCAAGGTCATCGACATCCACAACCCCGCCGACTGGCCGGACGTGAACCGGATCGACATGGTGGAGGAACCGTGGATCAAGGCGACGATCTACACGCCCGACGACTATCTTGGGCCGATCCTGAAGCTGTGCCAGGACCGCCGCGGCATCCAGACCGACCTCACCTATGTCGGTGGCCGCGCGCAGGTGACCTACGAGCTGCCGCTGAACGAGGTGGTGTTCGATTTCTACGACCGCCTGAAGTCGATCAGCCGCGGCTATGCCAGCTTCGACTATGAACAGATCGGCCTGCGCGAAGGCGACCTCGTGAAGATGAACATCCTCGTCAACAACGAGCCGGTCGACGCGCTATCGCTGATCGTCCACCGCGCCGTGGCGGAAGAACGCGGTCGCGGCATGTGCGAACGGCTGAAGGACCTCATCCCGCGCCATTTGTTCAAGATCCCGATCCAGGCCGCGATCGGCGGCAAGATTATCGCCCGCGAAACTATCGCCGCCCTGCGCAAGGACGTCACCGCCAAGTGCTACGGCGGCGACATCACGCGCAAGAAGAAGCTGCTGGAGAAGCAGAAGAAGGGCAAGGCCCGGATGCGCGAGTACGGAAACGTGAGCATCCCGCAGGAGGCGTTTATCGCCGCGCTGCGGATGGGGGAGGAGTGAAGAAGGCGTGTACTTCTAGAGCTTGTAAGGATCTATTAGTCCAGATCTGCTCCGAATAGCCTTTCCACGATGCGATCTGTCACGGCTTTATACGTTATTATGTCTTCATCGAGAATGTTAACTGTTGCGCGTTCATGAATTAATTTATTGCGCAAGTTCGCGTAATGACGGGCGAGGTCGAGGTCGCGCTTCGGTACTTTCGTGAGGGCTTCAATTTCCTTCAGTACTTTGTCTCTACTTTTAAAGAGATCGGCGATCTGGCTGTCAGAAAAATACTTCTTCTTCTGATGGACGAGGTACTCTTTCAAAGATATTTCAAGTGTACTGTCTAAGACAATAAGGGCCACGCGATTCTTTGTCTGATACCTCCGCCTAAATATGATTTCTGCAAGGCCGACGGCCTCAATAAGGCCTCTGACCCAAGGCTTTTTCCGGAAGAGTGCTTCGTTCTGATCTAAGATTCTCTCCGGGTAGTTTTTTTGCCTTCCCCGTGGAACAGGTAGGGCTACAATTTCTTTGCCGGTCAAACCTGGCTTGAGTTTTTTGGTTGAGAGGTTTCCGCTCTTATACGCGTAAACCTCACCTTCGCGATCACCCTTAAGCCTTCGAGATATCGTCGAATAGCGTGTAGCGAGAGCAAATATCTCTTCTCGAATTTCTAAGTAGGCCGGGTGGCTCCAATTAATGCCGCTTTTGCTTGAATTCCATGGCATCTGCGTTGGCATCCCTGTCAGCTCAACGATGACACGACAAAGGGATGCATCTGGGTGCGGGACGCCAGCGAATTTCTGCATGAAACCCACATGGTGACTCTTCTCATGCGAGAGGACCAAGCGCTCGTTGCAGTAGAAGTATACGCCATAGTTTCGATCGGAGGGGTCGCGGTCAAAAGTTAAACCACCTGTGATTTTCACTTTCACCTTTTTGGCATCGACGCCGAAAGGTCCGATCTCGCCAGTGTGCTGAACTGGTGAATAATCAGGTGGAAATGCCCATTGGTCGAACGCAACGGCCTCTACATGTTCGCCATTGAATTCCAGGCGGCACTTGTCAGAAATGAACTTCCCGTATGTTTCAGCAAGATGCTTGCGAAGACTTTTTACGCCATCGGCATCAAATCCTTGCCTCATCTTAGAAATACGAACAGTTGTAGTATTGGCTGCAATGTTTTCTGATTCATAAACATCAACATTCCAGTCATTTTGACTAAGCCATTTATCGGACAGTTCGAATTCGAAAGTCTTGCCCTGTTTATGCCTCGTTTTAATCTCTACGAGTTCGCCAAGCGCAATTCCGGCACGCTTCCCACCGACCCCGAAATTTCCAATGAGGCCTTCTTGGATCTTCTCTCGACTTGCCCCGGGGGCGACAAGGAGCTGCAAATCGTCCTTGCTTACACCCCCTGCATTGTCGCTGATAACAATCGTTTGTCGGTCTAAATTGACGCGGACGCCTATTTTGAGAATGTTCCTACGTCCGCCATCGATCCAATGGTCGATCGCGTTGTCTACCAATTCGCAGATAGCTGTCTTGATGTCATAGTCAGCAATGATGGATAGAAAAAGGCGCTTCTGCGGTGTTGCGTCGACATGGATAAGCTCTGACATTTTGTCCCCAATTAAAAATCCACTTGTACAATATGATGCAAATAAAGAGATGAAAAGGATCACTCAGTCAATTCAACCGCATCCTAACCAGCTTCTCGCTCAATTAAATTAAATGCCGCCTCTTGAGCCCGCATCTCCATCACCATTAGCATCCGCGCCCCTTGGCTTCCTCGCATAAGCTCGGGCGGCCGGTCGGCCTTGCGGTCCGTTGGTCGCGGACCGGACCCGCGCGAACCGTGAAGGCCTAATCCCACTCCTCATCCTTAAGCGACCGCAGGCGCAGGCGGTTTTCCGCTTCCTCGGCTTCCATTTCCGCGACCTCGTCGTCCCACCACTCGGGTAGCTGGACCTCGCCGTCCTCGCGCGTCCGGCGGGCGAGGTTGGGGTTGTACATTTCGTGCTCGGGATCGCGCCGGGGGTTGTAGCCTTCGGCGCGGTCGGCGGCGATTGCGGCTTCCAGTGCCTCGCGCGCGGCGCGCACGCGGGGGCTTTCGATGGCTTCCTCCCGCGCGCGGATCGCGTCGATCTTGGCGTTGATCGATTCCATGGTCACCGCCTCCTGCTTCAACTGCTCGGCGGCGCGTTCGGCCTCCCATTCCTTGCGCCACTGTTTGCGCAGGCGGGTAAGTTCCATCCTGTCGATCGCGTTCCCGCCGCCCTGTCGCAGGGCGCTGCGGCCATCGGCAAAGCGATCGGGTGAGCGGTTCCTCAGCATGAACATGAGCAGGCGGTCGTTATGCGAAATGCGCGTGCCGACGAGCTTGCCGTAGGAGTACACGGGCACCTCCACCCCGTTCAAGGCGCGGTCCATGGCGACGTCCTCGATCCGGCGCATGCCGAAATCGAGCGCGGCTTCCCAGGCGGCGGCGAATTCCTCCGCCCCCGGCTGGCGGCGCAGATGGTAGGCGCCATGCGTGCTGCGCCCCACCGCGCGGCAGGCCGAGGTGACGGAGCCGGTATCGGCCAGCGCCTCGATGAAGGCGCGCTGGACTTCGGGTTTCCATCCGTTGCTGCGGTCCTTCAGGCGCGGGACGGGGGCGAAGGCGGGGAGGAGTTTGGGTGTGCTCATCCGCGAGGATGGAGCAGAAAAGCGCAGAGTAGGAAACTAGCCGAGGATGCGGGCGAGCACGCCTTCGAGGGCGCGCTTGTCATAGGGCTTGGTCAGGACGGGGGCGTCGGCGAATTGTTCCAGCAGGCCCGATGCCTCGCCATAGCCGGTCGCAAAGGCGAAGGGGATGCCGCGCGCGGCGAGTTCCTGCGCCACTTCGATGCTGGTTTCCGTGCCCAGATTGACGTCGAGCACCGCGTAATCGGGCGCTCCTTCCGCCACGAATTCCAGCGCCTGCCGGACGGTGGAGGCGGTGAGCACCTTCTGCGCGCCCAGTTCCATGAGGAAATGTTCACTATCCATCGCGATGATGAGGTTGTCTTCCACCAGCAGCGCCGTCCCGCCGAAGCTGGCGGAGGGCCTTGCGGCCGTGCTCGAGGGGGCAGGGGCGGGCTTGGCCGCGCGGCTTTCGAAGCCTTTCACATGGCGGTCGGGGATGTAGAATTCCGCCTCCACGCCCTTCAGCGGGAAGGAGATGTCGGCCTTGCCGCCCAGCTCGAAGGGGATCGAGCGTTCGATCACGGTCGAGCCGAAGCCGCGGCGCATGGGCGGCCTCACCACCGGCCCGCCGCGTTCCTTCCAGGTGATCACGGCGCCGCCGTCCGGCTGCTTCTCCAGCCCGATCTCGATCGAGCCGCTGGAATCGCTGAGCGCGCCGTATTTGGCGGAATTGGTGGTCAGTTCGTGGAACACCAGCGCGAGCGTCGAAAGCGCGTCGGGATGGATGATCGCATCGGTATCGGGCAGGTGGACGCGGTGCTGCTTGTCGCCGAGATAGGCGGCGACCTCTGTCTCGATCATGCCGGCGAGCGAGGCCGCTTCCCATGTCGCGCTGGTGATGAGGTCGTGCGCGCGGGCGAGGGCGTGGATGCGGTCGCCGACGACCTGGGTGAATTCCGATACGGTCGAGGAGTCCGACTTGCCCTGGTCGACCAGCCCGCGGATGAGGTTGAGGATATTGCGCACGCGGTGATTCAGTTCCGCGACGAGCAGTTCCTGCTTCTCCTGCGCCCGCTTGCGGTCCGCATTGGCGGCGTCCGACAGGCGCAGCACGACTTCGAGCAAGGTGATGCGGATTGCCTCCGCCACCTGCCGTTCGGCGGCGGTCCATTCGGCGCTGTGGCCCGAGACGGTGTCGGTCCACGCCTCGAAACTCTTGCGCGGGGTCAGGCGCACGCCGTTGGGGCCGACCTCGACCGGCTTTTCGGGATTGCCCGCCCAGGTGACCGTGCGGGCGACTTCCCGGCGGAACAGGATAACGTAGTCGCGGGGGCTGCGCGAGACAGGCAGGGCCATCAGCCCGGCTGCCCGCTCGACGAAATCGGCGGCGGGGGGATAGGCGCGCTGGAGGCAGTCGGTCGCGTAAACGCTGCTGGTCTGCGTCGTGTTGAGGAAGCGCACCAGCGCCATGGTTTCCTCGCGCGTGGGCGTTACGCCGAACTGGCAGAATTCCCCGTCGACCCAGCCGATCGCGCCATCGAATTCGATCAGCCGGCGGAGTTCCTCCACGATGACGTCGAAGTCGTCGACGATAGACCCGCCCTCGGCCAGTTTGCGCATCAGCGCATTGTGCGAATCCCGCGCTCTTTCCGATTCCTCGAACGCGCTGCGGGAGGTCACCTGCGTCAGCAGGAAACCGAACATCTGGCCGAAGAGGTCGCAGGCCGAACGCGCCGCATAGTCGAGCTTGCGCGGGGTGTTGTGATGGCAGGCGAACAGGCCCCACAGCCGGTCACCGTCCATGATGCTGACCGACATCGATGCTGCCACACCCATGTTGCGCAAATATTCGAGGTGGATGGGCGATACGGCTCGCAACGTGCTCAGCGACAGGTCCACCGGCTCACCGGAGGTGCCCGTTTCGGGCAGGATCGGGGAGACCCTGTCGTCGACATCGCTGATGATGCGAATGGGTGAACGCTTGTACAGGGCGCGGGCCTGCTTCGGAATGTCGGAGGCGGGATAGCGAAGGCCGAGAAACGGCTCCATGCCTTGGGCGAGCGCCTCGGCGATCACCTCGCCGGAATCGTCGGGGGCGAAGCGATAGACCATTACCCGGTCGAAGCCGCATAGCGCCTTCATGAAGCGCGCGGCATTCTTGCAGAGTTCGGTGACGTCGCGGCTGGTCTTCAGTCGTTCCACCATGCCGCGAACCTGCGGCAATGCGTCCTTGCGCCGGCCCGGTTCCAGCACCGGTTCCAACTCGACGATGATCGATTGATCCGACCGGTGCACGGCGACATGGAAATGCCGCTCGTCCCCGTCGCGGACCTGCAAATCGTAACACCTGCCGACCGCATCGGGCGAAGAGAGCGTCTGAATCTCGGTCCTGATTTCGTGGAGCGCCGCGTCGCCGAAATAACTGCGCAGCGGATTGCCAATCATGTCCTGTCCGGCGATGCCCAGATGCTCTTCCGTATTGGCCGAAGCATGCAGGACTAGCCAGTCGGGCGACAGGGCGATGAGGCAGCCGAAGCTCTGCACATGGCCGAGCTGGTGGATCGGCTCACGCTCGCAATTTGTAAGGTCGACCTCCATCACGCGTTCGCTAGTGAGCGGGCAGGTGCCCGTGCGCGCGCTTCTTCGCCGAACAGTGCGAACACCCGCTGTGCATCATTTGCGATGACTTCGATTTCGTCGTCGGGCGTCAGCGCTTCAAGTTCGCTGCAAAGGAGGGCCCAGGCAGGTCCCGAACTCTCGTCGGTAAAGTAGCCGCGAACAGCGGGATCCCATTGTTTTTCTTGTCGGTCCAGGCGCCGGGACAGCACACGTGCACCCAGACGTGAACCGAGCACGACATAAGCGATGGCAAGTGGGTGAAGTTGCCTGTGAGGTCTGACCGCCTCCGTAGCTTGGGGCAGATCGAGCGCTTGACGGGAGGCCATGGCAAGAGCCCTCAGGCGTTCGATTTCGTTCTTGTAGACCGGTGTGGAGGAAAGGCCCGGCAGAAGACGCCCGATTGCTGCGATATGTGACGACAGGATGGCATGCATACCATCTGTGCTTTCCATATCGAAAACGTCGAATGCCTCTTCCACCACGGAATGGCCGTGGCGGGTCCGCCGGTTCAGAATTTCGCGTCCCGTCTTCACCTCATGCGGATTAACCGCGCCCCCGGATAATGCGTTTACCGGCCTTTCATCCGGACGTTAGCGCCTAGCCGATTACCGGCGCCGACTTCTTGCGAGCCAGTCGAAGCATTGGGCATCTAACGGGTTTGTTCCGAGCCGGTTCCAACCGATTGGAAATTAATATAATGTCTTTTGTTACTACTTTGCCGGATCACATTTGCGAGCGGATCAGGGCCGCGTCTGGCCAGTACCGTGTACCAGGTATTTGAAGCTGCACAGCTGTTCCAGGCCGACCGGTCCGCGCGCGTGCATCTTGCCGGTAGCGATGCCGATTTCCGCGCCCATGCCGAACTCGCCGCCGTCGGAGAACTGGGTGGAGGCATTGTGCATGACGACGGCGCTGTCCACGCCGAGCAGGAAGCGGCGAGCGGCCTCGTCGTCTTCGGTCAGGATCGCGTCGGTATGATGGCTCGAATGGTCTTCGACCCAGGCGATTGCTTCATCGAGCCCGTCCACGATTTTCACCGAGGCGATGGGGCCGAGGTATTCGGTGTCCCAGTCCTGCTCGTCGGCGGCCGCGATGCGCGCGTCGATGGCGACGGCTTCCGCATCGCCGCGCAATTCGCAATCGGCTGCCATCGCGTCGGCGACGGCAGGGACCGCCTTGCCCGCAATGCTGCGGTCGATCACGATGCTTTCGGTCGCCCCGCAAACGCCTGTGCGGCGCAGCTTTGCGTTGCGGATGACGTCCACTGCCTTCGCGACGTCGGCGGCTTCATGGATGTAGCTGTGGCAATTGCCGTCGAGGTGGAGAAGCGTGGGCACGCTCGCCTGGTCGCGCACCAGTTCGACGAGGCCGCGTCCGCCGCGCGGGATGACGAGGTCGACGAACTTGTCGGCCTTCAATAGCGCGGCCACTGCGGCACGGTCGGTCGTCTGCACTGTCTGTACCGCATCGCGCGGTAATCCGGCAGCCTCGAGACCGGCCTGCATGCAGTCGACGATCACGCGCGTGGATTGGCGGCTTTCGCTACCGCCGCGCAGGATCACGGCATTGCCGCTCTTGAGGCACAGAGCCGATGCATCCGCGCCGACATTCGGGCGGCTCTCGTAAATCATGCCGATGACCCCGATGGGGACGGCTACGCGTTCGATTTTCAGGCCATTGGGCCTCTCGAAGGTGGCGAGCGAGCGGCCGACGGGATCGGGCAGTTCGGCAATCTCCTCCAGCGCCTTTGCCATGCCCTCGATCCGCTCTTCGTCGAGGCGCAGGCGGTCGATGAAGCTGTCGGGTTTCTTGCCGGCGACACTGGCGACGTCGCGGTCGTTCGCTTCGATCAGTTCGGCACTCGCGTTGCGGAGGGCCTTGGCGGCCTGGCGCAGGGCCGCGTTCTTGGCATCGGTGCTGGCGGATACGAGACCGCGTGCAGCCTTGCGGGCGCGCTGGCCTAGCTCATGAATATGGATCTGGGGGTCGAGTGCCTGGTCGGTCATGTGAATTCTCTTGTCTGTTCGTGTGCGGGGCGGGTGCTGCCGCTGGTCAGCGCAGCTCGACCGCCCTGTCGTAAGCCGCCTGCAATGTAGCACGCAGGCGATCGGTTAGGCCATCGTCGCCGTTGAGTGCGGCGAGGCCGGCGGCGGTAGTGCCGCCCTTGCTGGTGACGGAGTTGCGCAACTCCTCCAACGACAGCGCGCCCGGCTCGCTCGCCATGGCGATTGCACCGCCGATGGTGCCCAGCACCATTTCGCGCGCCTGCTGTTCGGTGAAGCCCTGTTCCATCGCGGCCAGCGCATAGGCGCGGGCGATTTCGAAGACGTAGCCGGGGCCCGAACCTGCAACTGCCGTCACGCGGTCGAGCTCGTCCTCGCTGGCGACGGTTACGGTCGTTCCGGCACGGGCCATGAAGTCCTGCACGTGCGCAATCTGAGCCTCGGTAGCGCCTTCGGCGGGGTAAATGCCGCTGACGCCTCGCCCGATGGCTGCGGGAAGGTTCGGCATGACACGCACGACCGGCGCGCCGTTCATGGCCTGCGAGAGGCGGCCGGCGGAATAGCCTGCCGCGATGGACAGGACATAGCCGCCCGGCGCGAGGTTTGCGGCATAGGTAGGCATGATATCGTCGATCATCTGCGGCTTCACCGCGACGACGATGCAATCGAAGCCTTCGCCTTCGATTTGCGCACGGTCGGACAGGAGCCGCGCGCCGCCGGGCACGCTTTCCTGGCCGGGATCGACCACGGTGATCGATTCCCGACCCTTGGCCCATTGACCCAATAGAGCGGATCCCATCTTTCCGCATCCGACCATGAGTACCGTATTGATAATGGTTGTTTCCTGTTCCCGCGTCAGATCGCGATTTCACAAAATGAATATTACTTCAAAATACTTCGAGCACTTGGAATTCAGATGAATTTATTTCTTTAGATAAACATCTTTACGCGATGCATTCGAAATTCATCGGATTTGCCATTGTGCGCTGCACCATGAGTATCTATATCACTTTCCAATTATTTCAAGGTTGAATCATTTTTCTATTATGGCTTCACGCAAGACACTCGTCGTTAAAATCGGATCCGCGCTGCTGGCAAATCAGGATTTGCTTACCCCCCGTTACGGTTTCCTTCAGCGCCTGATGGAAGACATCGCCGCCTTGAGGGCGGACGGCTGGAACGTGCTGGTCTGCTCGTCCGGTTCGGTCGCCTTGGGGCTGCGCATTATCGGTGAAACGCCGCAAAGCGCGGGCGTGTCGGACAAGCAGGCGGCTGCGGCATGCGGAATGCCGCTG
This sequence comes from Qipengyuania gaetbuli, assembly GCF_020171365.1. NCBI lineage: Bacteria > Pseudomonadati > Pseudomonadota > Alphaproteobacteria > Sphingomonadales > Erythrobacteraceae > Qipengyuania > Qipengyuania gaetbuli. The sequence continues at coordinate 2,415,363 of NZ_JAIUZO010000002.1, forward strand.
TTGCTCAACGCCTACAAGCAGGTCGGGCACGAATTCGGTTTCGACATCGCGCAGGTGCTGCTGACGCTGGGCGATTTCGAGGATCACCGGCGCTTCCTCAACACCCGCAACACCGTTCACCGCCTGCTCGAAGCGGGCGTCATGCCGATCGTGAACGAGAACGACACTATCACGACCGAGGAAATCCGCGTCGGCGACAACGACCGCCTTGCCGCCAAGGTTGCCCAGATGGTCGGGGCGAGCGACTTCATCATCTTGACCGGCGTCGATGGGCTGTATGATCGCAACCCTGACGATCCGGACGCGCGCTTCGTGGAAGAGGTCGAGGATGTGTCGCAGTACATGGACGCGACCAGGGGCAAGAGCACCCTTGGCACGGGCGGGATGGCCACCAAGCTGCAGGCGGCGAACATGGCGCAGGAAGCGGGCGTCACGACGTGGATCGCGCAGGGCGAGGTCGACCGGCCGCTGTCACGCGTGCTGTCGGGCGAGGGCAGGGCGACCAGGGTCGTGCCCAATCCCGAACCCCTGTCGGGCTGGGACAGCTGGATTGCCAACCGCCTGCAGATGGCAGGCAGTATCGTGGTTTCCGAACGAGTAGCCGATGAAGTGGCGCAGGGCGGCCGCCCGATCCGCCGGGCGGACGTGGTATCCGCCGACGGCGATTTTACTCGCGGCGACGTGCTGCATGTCTACGACAGCAAGGGCATAGAGCGCGCGCGCGGCCTGTCCGATTTCACCTCGGAAGAACTACGCGTGATGATCAACAACCCCGATACCGATGCCGAACAGCTGCTCGGCTATCGCACCAAGGGCGAGATCATTCGCGACAACAACCTCGTCGCGCTCGACACGCGCCACCTCCTGTGGGACGCGCCCGCAGCGCTGAGCGAAGGCTAGGCCTCAGACGGCTGCGTTCGCGCTCGCCATGGCGCTGTCTGCGGTGTTGAAGGTCGTCGAGACCTCGCCGCCCAGCGACTGGAGAGCGGTGATCGACGCGACCGCGATAAGCGCGGCGATCAGGCCGTATTCGATGGCCGTCGCACCGCTGCGATCCTGGCCCAGGCGTTTGAAGAACTGCATAGCAAGCGACTCCCTGAAAGGCCGGCCCACTCACTGCCGATATGCGCCAAGGGTGCTTAATCGAGCCTTCCCGAGTGCGCTTGATGCAGGTTAACGATAAGCGCGGCGCGGCCCTGCACGTGGCCTGCTGGTCATGAAATCTCGCTTGCGGGGTAATCCTTTTGCTCCTCGCCGCGATCCGGCCTGATATCGGTGTAGAGGGATATCCCCATGGCGCTGCCAATCCCGAAACAAGCGGGGAAGCACACCTATATGGTGGAAGCCGTGACAACTTCACTTGGCGTTCAGCGGGGGGCTGGTTATAGGCTCGCCACCATGACGACCCATTCGCGTATCGCTCGCAAGCTCGCCCTCGGTGCCCTGATCGGTGCCACGCTCGTAACTGCCGGCTGCGCCAGCCGCGGCGGGGATGGGCCGAAGGATACCGCATACGTCGCTCGCGATGTCGAAACGCTCTATGCCGAAGCCAAGGGCCGGCTCGACCGCAACCAGCCGCAGCTTGCCGCCGCGCTGTTCGACGAGGTGGAGCGTCAGCACCCCTATTCGCCCTGGGCCCGCCGCGCACAGCTGATGAGCGCATTCAGCTATTACGTCGCGCGCGATTACAACAAGTCGGTCGCCTCGGCGCAGCGTTTCCTGTCGATCCACCCGGGTAACAAGGACGCGCCTTACGCCTATTACCTGATCGCGCTCAGCTATTACGAGCAGATCAGCGACATCCAGCGCGACCAGAAGGTTACCGAGCAGGCGCTCACGGCGCTGCGCGAACTGGACCGCCGTTTCCCGCAGACCGAGTATGCTGCCGATGCGCGTCTCAAGATCGACCTCGTGCGCGATCACCTGGCAGGCAAGGAAATGGAAATCGGCCGCTATTACGAACGTTCGGGCAAGTGGATCGCCGCGCAGATCCGCTTCCAGAACGTGGTCGAGAATTACCAGACCACCAGCCACGCGCCCGAAGCGCTTTACCGTCTCACGGAAACCAGCCTCGCGCTCGGAATCCCGCAGGAAGCGGTGAAGTATGCCGCCGTCCTCGGTGCCAACTACCCGGGCAGCGAATGGTACGACAAGGCATACGAGCTGGTGCAGGACCACGCGGCCGGCGTCACCGCCAGCTAAAGCGCAATTTCGCGAAAATTTTTTTCCGGACCTTGAAACCGGATCGCTTTGGTCGCATTTAGACAATGCGGACCGGGCCCCTCTGGCGTGCGCCTCTTGTGCGAACGTGATGTCGGACCGCATCGGACAACCGATGCGTGCTGGCAGGCCCTTTCCCCTCCCCTCCCAGCCTACCGGCCCATCGGCTGTCCGATCGACATAAGCCTCGATTTCGGAGACTATGATGACGGCCCGTACTTTCAGACTGACCCAGATCCACCAGCGGATTGACGAGCGCCTGCGCAGCGAAATGCGCAAGCGCGTGCCCGACTGGCTGGAGGTCTCCCGCCTCAAGAAAATGAAGTTGCGCGCCAAAGACGCGCTCTACCGCTTGGCCAAGCGCGCCAAGCCTGCCTGACGGCAGCGAACGGGGGCCGTCGCGCGCTTCTCCCCCCATAAGCGGTGCGCGGCGGCTGCCCATTTTCCACTTCACCCAGAGATCGTCGGAGACGACCATGGTCCAGGCCATTGCACCCTTGCTGCGCGACTTCCTGCAAAAGGAATCGGCTGGCGGCATCGTATTGATTTTCGCAGCGCTACTGGCGCTTGTGGTCGCCAACTCGCCCCTGTTGAGTGGCTACCAGAACCTGCTCGAAACGGGCGTGGTGGTCGGCATCGGCAGCTTCCTCATCGACAAGCCCCTGCTGCTGTGGATCAACGACGGCCTGATGGCCGTGTTCTTCTTCCTCGTCGGTCTCGAGGTGAAGCGCGAGATATTCGAAGGCCAGCTGTCCAGCTGGGACAAGGCATCGCTGCCGCTGGTCGCCGCGATCGGCGGCATGGCCGTGCCGGCCCTGATTTTCCTTTCGCTCAATGCCGGGTCGCCCGAGACGATCAATGGCTGGGCGATCCCCGCTGCGACCGACATCGCCTTTGCGCTGGGTATCCTCTCGCTGCTCGGACCGCGTGTTCCCGTTGCACTGAAAGCGCTGCTGCTGGCGATTGCGGTGATCGACGACATCGGCGCCATCGCGATCATCGCCCTGTTCTATTCGGGTGAGCTCGACACCGGCATGCTCGGCGCAGCGGCCATCGTATTCGTGGTCATGCTGGCGGTCGGAAGGGCGCGGGTACAGTCCACCATCCCCTATATCCTGCTGGCGATCCTGATGTGGGCTTTCGTCCTCAAATCGGGCGTCCATGCGACGCTGGCGGGTGTTGCGGCCGCAATGACGGTGCCGCTCGATCCCAAGAGCGATCACGGCCCGCTGGAAACAATGGAGCACGCGCTCCATCCGTGGGTCGCCTTCCTCGTGATCCCGATCTTCGGCTTTGCCAATGCCGGCGTGACGCTGTTCGGCCTGTCGCCATCGGCGCTGCTCGAACCGCTGCCGCTGGGCATCGCGCTGGGCCTGCTGCTGGGCAAGCAGCTCGGCATCTTCGGCTTCGCCTATGCTGCAGTGAAACTGCGCATCGCGAGCCTGCCCGAAGACGTCAGCTGGCGGCAGGTCCACGGCATGAGCCTCCTGGCCGCCATCGGTTTCACCATGAGCCTGTTCATCGGCAATCTCGCCTTTGCGGATCCGCTCCTGATCGACGCCGTCAAGATCGGCGTCCTGTCCGGATCGACCACTGCCGCGATTGCCGGTTACCTCCTCCTCAGCCGCGCGCTCACGTATGACGCGCATTCCGAAAGCCTTGAATGATGGAATTCCTGTTTACCGACTGGCTCGGAACCCCGGTGTGGTTCTGGGCCGCCTTCATCACCATCGTCATCGTCCTGACCGCCTTCGACCTCGGCTTCCTGCACAAGGAGGACAAGGAACTGGGCATCGGTGAAAGCCTGAAACTGTCCGCTTTCTACATCGGCGTGGCGCTGCTGTTCGGCGCCTGGGTCTGGGTGGAACGCGGCGCGTCGGCGGGCATGGAATATTACACCGGCTTCTTCATCGAAAAGGCGCTATCGATCGACAATGTCTTCGTAATCAGCCTGATCTTCACCTACTTCGCGATCCCGGCGAAATACCAGTATCGCGCGCTGCTGTGGGGCATCATGGCAGTCATCGTGCTGCGCGGCCTGATGATCGCGGGTGGGGCGGCCCTGCTGGCGGAAGCCTATTGGGTGCTCTACCTGTTCGCAGCCTTCCTGATCGTGACCGGTATCAAGATGTTCTTCGCCGGTGACGAGCCGATGGATGTCGGCAAGAACCCGGTGATCCGCTGGATCAGCACGCATATGCGCGTGACCAAGGAACTGCACGACCAGCACTTCTTCGTGAAAGTGCCCGACAGCAAGACCGGCAAGCTGGTGACGGCGGCGACGCCGCTGTTCCTAGCGCTGGTGGTGATCAACCTTGCCGACCTCGTCTTCGCGCTCGACAGCGTGCCGGCGATCTTCGCGATCACGACCGACACCTTCATCGTCTACACCTCGAACATCTTCGCCATCCTCGGGCTGCGCGCGCTCTATTTCGCGCTCGCCGCGATGGTTCACCGCTTCCACTACCTCAAGTATGCCCTGGCAGCGGTGCTGGTGTTCATCGGCAGCAAGATCTTCGTGACCGACTTCCTGCTCGGCGGCGGCAAGATGCCTGCGTGGATCAGCCTAGGTGTGACCTTCGGCCTGATCGCGGCGGGCATCCTCTATTCGCTGTGGAAGACCCGCGGCGCGGAGGAGCCGAACTGGCCTGCAGGCCCCGAAAGCAGCACGCCTGCGGAAGCTGTTGCTAACGGAACAAAGGGTGGATGACGCAGGCCGCCGGGTGGGCTAGGAACGGCTTCCGATGCTCACCCGGCTGGCCATCCGCAATATCGTCCTGATCGACGCGCTCGACCTCAAGTTCGGGCGTGGTCTCGGCGTGCTGACGGGCGAGACGGGGGCGGGCAAGTCGATCCTGCTGGATTCGCTCGGCCTCGTGCTCGGCAATCGCGCCGATAGCGGGCTGGTGCGGGCCGGAGAGGAAAAGGCCAGCGTCACCGCCAGTTTCGATTTCGCGGTCCTGCCGCAGGGCATCGCCGAATTGCTGGACGATGCCGATATCGAGATCGAGGAGGGTGAACCGCTCATCCTGCGCCGACAGCTTAAGGCGGACGGGAAGAGCAAGGCCTTCGTAAACGACCAGTCGGTGAGCGTTGGCCTGCTGCGCGAACTCGCCGGGTTCCTCGTCGAACTGCATGGCCAGCACGATGATCGCGGGCTGGTAAATCCGCGCGGCCACCGCGCGCTGCTCGACCGTTTTGCAGGGGCGGAAACCGCGCGGGTCGAACAAGCCTGGGCCAAGTGGCGCGGGGCCGAAGACCAGCTGGCTCGCGCGCGGGCCGCGCTCGAACAGGCCAAGCTGGACCAGGACCTCCTGCTTGCCCATCTTGCCGAACTTACCTCGCTCGAACCGCAGGCCGGGGAAGAGGCGCGCCTCGCCGAAACCCGCGCCTCGATGCAGAAGGGCGAGAAGCTGTCGGGCGATCTGGAGGAATTGCGCCACATCTGGGAAGGCTCGGATTCGCCGCTCGCCGCCCTGCGCGTGGCGGCGCGCCGGCTCGACCGGATCGCGCCGGAGCATCCCTTGCTCGCCGATGCGCTTGCCGCGCTGGACCGTGCAGTGATCGAGGCGGGAGAGGCGGAGGACAAGCTGCAGGCCGCCGCCGATGCGCTGGAACACGATCCGCAGGCGCTGGAGGCCGCGGAAACCCGCCTGTTCGAACTGCGCGCGCTCGCTCGCAAGCATCGCTGCGAGGTGGACGAACTGCCCGAGAAGATGCGCGAGATGCGCAGCCAGCTCGATTCCATCGAAGGCGGTGAGGCCGAACTCGACGCGCTCGAAGCGGCGGCGAAGGATGCGGGCAATCGCTACCGCGCCGAGGCAGAGGCCTTGCACGCGAACCGCGTGGCGGCCGCGATGCGGCTGGACGAGGCGGTGGCCCGCGAGCTCGCCCCGCTCAAGCTCGACGCGGCGCGCTTTCACACGGCGGTTGCCGAATTGCCCGAGGAACGCTGGGGCGCGCACGGCATGGACAGCGTCGAATTCCTGATCGCGACCAATCCGGGTGCCGATTTCGCCCCGCTCAACAAGATCGCCAGCGGCGGGGAACTGTCGCGCTTCATTCTCGCGCTGAAAGTCGCTCTGGCGGAGCAGGGCGGGGCGGCGACCGTGATTTTCGACGAGATCGATCGCGGCGTCGGCGGCGCGGTGGCGAGCGCGATCGGCGAACGGCTGGCGCGCCTTGCCGATGGCGGGCAATTGCTAGCCGTGACCCACTCACCGCAGGTCGCGGCACGCGGGGTGACGCACTACATGATCGCCAAGTCGTCCGAAGGCACCGTCACCAAGACCAGCGTATCGCTGCTCGACGATGCCGGGCGCCAGGAGGAAATCGCCCGGATGCTGTCGGGCGCCGAAGTCACGCCCGAGGCAAGGGCGCAGGCGGACCGCTTGCTGGAAAAAGCCTGATTGCAGGCACTTGGCGGGGAGTTACGCGTTTCCTGCCGCATGACCCACCTTCGCAGCCTGGTCGCACTGGTTATGCTCACCGCCTTGTCGGCCTGCTCGGCCTATCTCCCGCGCTATGCGCCGGCGCAAGGGGCTTTCGAGACCGGCTATTACGAAAACATCCAGACCCCGCGCCTTGCGTTGCTGGAATACCGGCTGGGCAAATATCTCGCGCAAAGGGACCGCCCCTATGCGGTAGTCTGTGCGGCAGCCGAGAAGATGGTCCCGCACATCGCCACCTCGCGCCCGCATCCGCTCGATTCCGAAGTCGAGTCGAAGCTGATCGAGCGATTTCCCGGCCTCTCTCCGCTATCGCGCTGCGAGCGGGAAGGGCTTGACATCGTGGCCTCGGACACGCGTCAGACGGCAGCGATCTTCGACGTGCACGATTTCGTGTGCGACCGCCCAACCGAATGCCTCGGCTACGCCGGCTATTACGCCAACGGCCGGCACGGCTGGAGCTATTACCGCATGACCTTCGTGGACGGGCAGTGGCGGATCGAGCCGGAGGAACTGGATATCATCCTTACCGCCGGCACACAGGAAAGCGTGCCCCCGAAGCAGTATGGCGCGCCCCTGCTGGACACGCCTGCGCCGTATTGAAGGCCAATGGATCGCCGAGCGCACCGGCAACGGCGTGATTTCCTAGACGGCGACTTCGCTCTCGCGCTGGCCGAGGTAGATCAGCACGAGCAGCCCCCAGACGCTGAACTTGAAGGCGTCACCCAGCGACCCGGCACCGATTTCGTTCTGCCACATCTGGTAGCCCGCGCCGCCGAAGGTGCCGAACAGGCCGAACCATGTGACGACCGACAGGCCGGCCCCGAGTTTCGCCATGCCCTTGGCCGCCTCGAAGCCCGAAGCATCGGATCCTCTTGCAGACCACAACTGCCATGCGCCCCACAGGCAGATGTGCCCTGTCGCAATCTCGAAGGCGAAGATGATCCACGCGAATACAAAGACCGCCGATCCGGTAATGGCCGGCAGCAAATTGTTGTCGAAAAGCTCGTTGCCTTCCATCCCGAGCACGTATCCGACCGCGCCATAGGCCTGGTCGATGTTCATGATGTTATGGATCACATAGAGCAGCGCCATGAGCCCGAGTGAGGCAACAAAGGCTGTTTTCAGATAGCGGTCGATCATCCCAACTCCCCCAAACTGGTGATGCGACCTCGCGGCACTTTTCCCCGTGCCGTGGGTGATGCATAGCGCAGGGCATGGGAATCGACCAAATCGCGCCTGTGGACATGAGCGAAGCCGAGGCGGCCAATGAACTGATGCGGCTGGCGAAACAGATCGCCCATCACGACCGGCTCTACCATGCAGAGGATACGCCCGAGATCAGCGATCCGGAATACGACGCGCTGGTGCGTCGCAACGCCGCGATCGAGGCGGCTTTCCCGCATCTCGTCCGCGAGGATTCTCCCTCGCGCAAGGTCGGGCACGCCATCGCCTCCTCGCCCCTGTCCAAGGTCGCGCACGAGGTCCGCATGATGAGCCTCGACAATGCGTTTTCAGCTGACGAAGTGGAGGAGTGGGCCGCGCGCGTCAGGCGCTTCCTCTCGCTCGGCGAAAGCGATCCCGTCGCCTTCACGGCAGAGGACAAGATCGACGGCCTGTCCTGCTCGCTGCGGTACGAAAACGGCCAGCTCGTGCGTGCGGCCACACGCGGTGACGGGCAGGTGGGCGAGGACGTCACGGCGAACGTGCAGCATATCCCCGACATCCCGAAAATGCTGCGCAGCAAAGCGCCCGAGGTTTTCGAGGTTCGCGGCGAAGTCTACATGGAAAAACAGGCCTTTGCTGCACTCAATGCTGCGCAGCAAGAGGCAGGCGGAAAGCTCTTTGCCAACCCGCGAAATGCTGCGGCAGGATCGCTGCGGCAGAAGGATGCGAAGGTCACCGCGCAGCGCCCCTTGCGCTTCTGGGCGCATGGCTGGGGTGCAGCATCGCTGGTGCCGGGCGACACCCAGGCAGAGGTGGTAGAAATGCTGCGCGAATGGGGTTTCCCGATCTCGCCGCTGTTTGCGCGGGTCGATAGCGTGGAAGGCCTGCTTTCGCATTATGCCGCCATCGGCAAGGCGCGGCCGGACCTGCCATATGAAATCGACGGGGTCGTCTACAAGGTCGACCGGCTGGACTACCAGCAACGCCTCGGTTTCGTTGCCAAGGCACCGCGCTGGGCACTGGCGCACAAGTTCCCGGCAGAGCGTGCCGAGACCACGCTCGAAGCGATCGACATCCAGGTCGGACGCACCGGCAAGCTGACGCCCGTGGGCCGCCTCGCGCCTGTACTGGTCGGCGGTGTCACCGTTACCAATGTCACGCTGCACAACCGCGACGAAATCGCGCGCCTCGGGGTGCGTCCGGGCGACCGGATCGTCATCCAGCGCGCCGGCGATGTCATTCCGCAGGTGGTCGAAAACCTCACCCGCAAGGTGGAACGCGAACCGTTTATCTTCCCCGACCATTGCCCTGAATGCGATAGCGAAGCGGTGGCGGAAGAAGGCGAGGTCGACGTTCGCTGCACCGGCGGCCTCATCTGTCCCGCTCAGCGGACAGAGCGGCTGAAGCATTTCGTCAGCCGCGCCGCGCTCGATATCGACGGGCTGGGCGAGAAGACCATCGACCAGTTCTTTGCGCTCGGCTGGCTGGAAAGCCCGGCGGACATCTTCCGCCTGCGCGAACGGCGGGAGGATATCCTCGCGCTTGAAGGATGGCAGGAAAAGTCGGTCGACAACCTCCTCGCCGGCATCGAGGCGCGGCGGCAGCCCGATGCGGCGCGCCTGCTGTTCGGCCTCGGCATCCGCCACGTGGGCGCAGTGACGGCCCGCGACCTGATGAAGAATTTCCACGAATTGCCCGCGCTGCGCGATGCGGCCGAAAAGGCGAGGGCGGGGGACGAGGATGCAGCCGCCGCGCTGGTCTCCATCGATGGCATCGGTTCGGCCGTCGTCGAAGCGCTTGGAGATTTCTTCCACGAGGAGCACAATCGCGAGGTGTGGGACGACCTGCTTTCGCAGGTTTCACCGCCGCCCTATGTGGTCGAAACGACGGACAGCGCAGTGGCAGGCAAGACGGTGGTCTTTACCGGCAAGCTCGAAACCATGAGCCGCGACGAGGCCAAGGCGCAGGCGGAACGGCTGGGCGCCAAGGCAAGCGGTTCGGTCAGCGCCAAGACCGACCTGCTGGTCGCCGGGCCGGGCGCGGGCAGCAAGCTCAAGAAAGCGGCGGAACTTGGCATCGAAGTCATCGACGAGGCCGGCTGGGCCGAAATCGTGAAGGCGGCCGGGTAGCGATGCGCGCGGCCCTGCTCCTGCTGGCGCTCCTTGCTGCAGGCTGCGACGGGCCGGGTGTCGTCAAACGCGCGGATGAGCCGCACTTCCAGCGCCTGTCCGCCGACATGGTCGAACATGGGCAGCGCGTTGCCGATATCGTCGGCTGCACCGGCTGCCATAACCGGAACCTGCAGGGCCGCGACTGGAGCGACGAGCTCGGCACGTTGTGGACCGCCAACCTCACGCGCAGCGTCGAGAAACATTCCGACGAGGAATTGCTGGCGATGGTCCTCACCGGACAGCGCGCGGACCGCGAGCTTCATGGCATGCCCTCGCATGTCTTCACCATGATGCACGCAGAAGATCTCGCAGCGATCCTTGCCTTCCTGCGCAGCAAGCCGCCTGCGGGCGCTGTGCATCCCGAACCGACCTTCGGGCCGGAACTTCTGGCGATGCTAGAGGAAGGCACGCTCAAGTCTTCGGCCGCGGAAGTTGCCGAAATGGGGGGCGAGCATTCACCCGACCTCGGCGAAGAACACGCGCTGGGACGCTATATCGTGCGCGCCACTTGTGCGGAGTGTCATGGCATCGACCTTAGCGGAGCGACCTCGCCCTTTCCCGGTGATGTACCGCGACCGGATTTGCGGATCGCGGCGTCCTATGACCGCGCCGATTTCGAGACGCTGATGCGGACCGGCAAGGCGGCGGGAGACCGCGAGATCGGCTTGATGAGCACGGTCGCGCGTGGCCGTTTCTCTCAATTCACCGACGAGGAGTTGGCAGCCGTCCATGACTATCTTGTCGTGCTGTCGAAAACGGGCGAGTAGGCCGCCAACTCGCCTGAAATTCCACCCGATTCCCGCCTGAAAGCCCTGTGACCCGTACCCTCGTTACAATTACGCTGCTGCTGGTCAGCACCTTCGCCTTGCTGGGAACCTGCGTTTACCAGCCGGGCGAAAGCGCCTCGCAATTCGGCGACCGTATCAGGCTGCCGCAGGCGAACCGCTTCAAGGCCCCGCCGCCGCTGGATGACCGGCAAAAGGCGCTGCAGGATCGGCTGGCCGCCATCGGCAAGGCTTTCCCGGGGGAGGTCGGGATTGCCGTGGTCGAAGTAAGCAGCGGCGCGCGGATGCACTTCGAAGGGCGCAAGCCGTTTCCGCAGCAGAGCGTCAGCAAGCTGTGGGTCGCCATGACCGCGCTCGACCTGGTCGACCAGGGGGCGCTCGACCTTGCCGAGCCGGTCAGCATCGAGCGCCGTGATCTCACGCTCTTCCACCAGCCCATCCGCGAAATCGTGCGCACGCGCGGACGCTACGACACCGACTATTTCGATCTGTTCGAACGGGCGCTTACCCAAAGCGACAACACTGCGAACGACCGTCTGCTGCGCCGGGTAGGCGGCCCGACAGCGGTTGACGGTTTCCTGCGGCGCGAGGGGATTACCGGCGTCCAGTTCGGGCCGGACGAACGGACCAAGCAGAGCGCGATCGCGGGTCTCGAATGGAACCCCTCGTTTTCGATGGGACGCGGCTTCTACGATGCGCGCGACAGCCTGTCGCCCGAGCGGCGCAGGCAGGCCTTCGAGAGATATCTGGCAGACCCGGTCGACGGCGCCAGCGCCATCGGCATCGCGCAGGCGCTCGCGCGGCTAGCGAAGGGTGACATCCTGTCGCCTGCTTCGACCAGCTTCATCCTCGGGACGCTGGAAAGGACGAAGAGCGGCCCCAACCGGCTGAAAGGTGGCACGCCTGCGGGCTGGGTCATGGCGCACAAGACGGGTACGGGGCAGGTCTTCGACGGCGAGCAGTCGGGCTATAACGATGTGGGTGTGCTCAGGGCGCCGGACGGCTCGCAATATGCGATTGCCGTGATGATCGGGCGCACACGGAGTTCGTTCTCGAGCCGTTTCGAGATGATGCAGGCCGTGACCCGCGCCGTGGCGGACCATCACCTGTCGCGCAACTAGCGCCCTGCGGGGACCGGTACCCATTTCATCACGCCGCCAGCGAGCGGTGTCCAGTGGCCGATCTTCACTCCGGCCTTGGCCAGCGTATCGCCGACCCACTGGTTACAGGTATTGGCCAGCGTATAGCGTCCGCGCGCGTCGTAATTGCGCGCGCCCTGCTCGAAGCTGTCGTAGCTGAAGCGCTCTTCGCCATGCGGCAGGGCGGGCAGGGCCTTCTCGACCTCGGCGACGAGCCGCCGGTATTCATCCGGGCGAAGCACCAGCGGACGGTGGTATTCGGACGGCTGCGGCCAGGCGTAATGGCCGACGCGCATCAGCCCGTCGCCGCCCGAAAAGGCGATGCGCAGCGCCGTGCTGGCCTTGAGGTCGCCCCAGGTGGGCGTGTTGAGGAAGACTTCCTTCTCGCCCCAGCCGATGGCGATATGCGTGGGTATGCGTCCGTCGTCGCGCGGCTGTCCGGCGGACGGGAAGGTCTCGCGCCAGTCCTTCACCTCGCTCACCACTGGCATGACGATGCCGGTGTGGATGCCGTTCGTCTCGATCATCACGACGACGCCTTCATCGGCTTCTGTCCAGTCGGGGTTGCGCGGGATGGAACTGCCTATCCACGCGGCGAGCATGAACAGGAGGATGATCGCGACCGGCAAGGCCAGTAGGGCTCCGCCGAGCTTCAGGACCCGGCGCGTGGTCACCGGATACGGCTCCGGCGCAGCCACAGGATCGACCAGTCGCCATTAGTCACGCGCCGCGCGAGGCGGAAGCCCTGCGCACGGTAGGCGCGGCGCACCTCGCGTTCCTGCGTCTGCAGCAGCCCTGCAAGCAGCAGGCTGCCGCCCGGCGCAACCGCCGGCGCGAAATCGGGTGCGAGTTCGACCAGCGGCCCGGCAAGGATATTGGCGATCAGCAAGTCGTAGGGCGCGCGCGCCTGCAGCAAGGCATCGTCCATGCCAGGCGCGATGATCATGGTCAGGGCACCCGGGCCGTCGCCCATGGTCACGCCGTTCATGCGCGCATTATCCTCGACCACGCACGCGCAGACGGCATCGATGTCGGACGCGGTCGCCTTGGCGTGCGGCCACAGGTGCATGGCGGCAAAGGTCAAGAGGCCGGTGCCCGTGCCGATGTCGGCATGGTTGCGTACCGTAAGCCCCTCGCGCTTCATCAGGTCGAGCATGGCGAGGCAGGCGGCGGTGGTTTCGTGCTGGCCGGTGCCGAACGCCTGGCTGGCGGGAATGGCGAAATCGACCATTTCGGGGTCGGCCGGGAAATCAGGCGTGCGTACGTGGAAGCGTCCGGCACGGATCGGCTCCACCCCCTGCTGGCTGAGCGTCACCCAGTCCTGTTCTGGCAGCTTTTCCGCATCGAGTTCGGGGGCAGCGCCTTCGAACAGCGCGGCAACCGCCTTCCGGTCGGCGGCGTTCGGCTTGCGTTCGAGCCAGACTTCCAGGATCCAGTCGTCGGGCTTGTCTTCGGCGATCTCGCGGCCCGATACAACGAGTTCGGGCGGGAAATCCCAGGCCTCGTCATGCGCGAGGAGGGCAGCCTGCACCACGCGCTTGGGCGCTTCTGCGTACATTCTCCAGGCGGTCATTTTGCCGCTTCTTCCGCCAGCCGCTTGTCGAGGCGTTCGCCGATCCGCTCCGGATACCACGCGCAGCCGTCGGCGAGCAGGAGGCCGCTCTCGCCCTTCATCCGCGCCAGCATGTCGCTTGCGCTGGGGTGAGGCGTCATCAGGATATCGCATTGCGCCTTCGCCAAGCGGTCGAGCCCGGCGCGGAAACTGGCGACGTATTCGGGATGGTCCGAGAAACGGTAACCGTCCGCGCTGATCGGCGAGAGGCTGTCGGCATAGACCAGCCAGCGGCAGTCGCTGCCTTCGCATTCGCGCCACTGCCAGCTGAGCGCGCCGGGTGTATGGCCCTGGGTGACGATCGGCTTCAGCTTCTTCGGTCCGACCGGATCGCTCTTGCCGTCTTCGAGGAGGAAGACGAGCGTGCTGAGAGGACGGAACGCGGGGTGGTCCGATGCCGCCTGCGGGTCGCCCGCAGAGGGAAGCCCCGAGTGCAGCGTCTTTGTGGCCGCCGGAGAGGAATAGACCGTGGCGCCGGTGGCATACTGGACGCTGGCAATCCCGCCGACATGGTCGAAATGCTCGTGGCTCAGCGTGATCGTGTCCACGTCCTTCGGGTCGAAGCCCAGCTTCGTTATGTTCGCGAGGACGATTTTTCCACCTTCCTCGGTCCCGGTGTCGATCAGCGAGTGACCGTCCTTATGCGTGACGAGGATCGCGGAAATCCCGCAGGTGCCGACGTAATAGGTCCCGCCGTATATGCGAAAGGGCGGGGCGGGCTTGTCCCACTCGTCCCAGTCTTCGCAGGCGTCGAGAAAGGCCTGCTGGTCGGCGGGGATGGCGCGCGGGGAAGGCGCGTCCGCAATGGTGGGAGCCGCCGCGCAGGCGGCGATGGCCATCAGCGCCGGTGCGAGCAGGAACCTAGCGGACATAGCTTGCTCCGTTTGCGTCGAGCGTCGCGCCCGTCATGCTGGGCGGCGCGTCGAGCGCGCAGAATTCGACGATGCGGGCAATTTCTTGGGGTTCGGCTACGCGGCCCAGCGGGATGTCGGCGAGCAGGCCTGCGCCGCCCCTGCTGGCAAGATAGTCGCCCGCCATCGCCGTGTCGGTGAAGCCGGGCGTAATGGCGAAGCTGAGAATGCCGTTTGCCGCATAT